>JBBRDJ010000063.1:0-17778 GCA_038203945.1 Gemmatimonadales bacterium | reverse complement strand
GCTCAACCAGTTCCTCGTCGAACTCGATGGTTTTAGCGCCACTGCGGGGATCGTGGTGGTGGCGGCCACGAATCGTGCCGCCGACCTCGACCCGGCGCTGCTCCGCAAGGGACGCTTCGACCGTTCGGTCACGGTGGCACTACCAAGCGTCGGCGAGCGCGCCGAAATCTTGTCGCTGCACGCCTCCAAGCGGCAAATCCCGCAGTCCGCCGATGTCGAAATGGGGCGCATGGCGCGCCTCATGCCGGGAGCCAGCGGTGCCGATCTGGAAGGGCTGCTCAACGAGGCGGCGCTGCTCGCCGTGAAGACCGGCGCGAGCTCCGTTGCCTGGTCGCACATGGAGGAAGCGCGGGACCGGGTGTTGCTTGGCCGTGCGCGCGAAGGTTTCGTGGTTTCACCCGTGGAGCAGCGCCTGATTGCATTGCACGAGGCGGGGCACGCGCTGGCCGGTCTGGTGTGCTGTCCCTCCGACCCGCTGCACAAGGTCACCATCCAGCCGCGCGGCGCCGCGATGGGGGTGGCCTTCTTCCAGCCCGACGCCGAGCTGCATCTGCACTCGCGCCATTACCTCGAGGGGCAGATTGCCAAGATGCTCGGCGGGCGCGCGGCCGAAGAGCTGGTGTACGGAAGCGCGGCAGTCACGAGCGGGGCCAGCAGCGACCTGCAGCAGGCAACACGCATTGCCAAGCAGATGGTCTACAAGCTGGGGATGGGTCGGTCAACGGGGCTGATCACTTTCGACCCCGACTCCGGTCCGGTGAGCGCCACGACGCACGCCAACATGGACGCCGACGTGAGCGCGATTCTGGCGTCAGGGTACGAAGCGGTGCTGCAACTGTTCCGCGACCGCCGTCCGGCGCTGGAGGCGCTGGCCGACGCATTGCTGGAGCACGAAACACTCACGGGCGACGAGGTGCTGGCCGTGCTGCGCCTCCCCTGACCGCCTCAATGATCGGCGTCCGGAAACGCGCAGCATGGAGTTACCGGGAAAAGGGTGTAGACAACCAAACTGGCCCAGTGCCTTGCGAGGATCGCCGCACTGCGTCACTCTGCACCCATAGGATGTACGCTGACATGGAAGCGCAAGGCACACGGGAGTAGCGGTGAATGATCCACGACTGATCGCAACAGCCACGGCCACGCTGCGACAGCTGCTGATGCGCGGCATTGGAGAGCGTGATGCGGCGCTTGCACAGGTCGATGTGACCACGGTCCCACCGGACAAGGTCAACGCCAACATCGATCGCCCTACGCTCAACATATATCTCTGTCACGCGGTCATCGATCAGGCGGCGCGGGCGGCCGCGCTACCGACAACGGGCGGGGAAAACGCGAGCGCTCCCGTGGCACTCGACCTGCACTATCTGCTCACGTCCTACGGCCGCGTTGATGTTAACGAAGGTGATCTCACACACCGTGTGCTCGGCGCCACCATCAGCGTGCTGCATGATCACCCGGTAATAACTGCTGCGCAGCTCGACGCGTCCATACCGCTGCCCAAAGGTTTGCCCCACGCACAGCAACTGCGTATCACACCGCTGGCCTTGTCGATCACCGAGTTGTCTTCGCTGTGGTCAATGTTCCACAGCCAGTATCGTCTGTCGGTGATGTACGTGGTGACCGTGGTACTGACGGCCAGCGAAACGACAGACCGTGAGATCGCACCGGCGGATGAGCGCACTGATGTTCCCATTTCGCGTCGGCTCGAGGAGTTCGCACCACGGATCGACGCGCGCGCCACTTGGGACGACCTTGCAATAAACTCATCGCAACGCGATGCACTGCAAGTTGTCATTTCGGACTACCAGGCATCAAAGCGCACTCAGAGCAACTCGCCGGCAGCTCGTGGTGCCGAGCGCGAGACGCCGCTGACGGTTGTATTCAGCGGCGGTGAAGATCGCGCCCGCCTGTTGGCGGCGCAAGTCATTGCGCGCGAACTCGAACTCGATATCTATCGCGTGGACCCCGTCGCAATCGTCAGCGACCACATCGGAGAAACCGAGAAGAACCTGACGCGAATGTTTGACATTGCAACATCGCGCGGCGCAGTATTGCTGTTCGACGAAGCCGACGCGCTGTTTGGCAAGCGCGGTGATGTTCCGAACAGCAAAGACCGTCACGCGAACATCGAAGTAGACTATCTGTTACAGCGCCTCGCACAACACGACGGTGTGTCGATTCTTTCCACGGCACAGCGTAGCAGCATCGATGCGTCATTTCTAAGCCGCACGCGCTACACGGTGGAGTTTCAGTAGTACGCGCAACGACTACGGAGCTTTAGCGAGTCCGGTCTTCGGTTTTCTGGCGATTCTTCTCGAGCTTCTCCTCGATTTTCAAAGCCTGCTCGCTTTTCTCGGCACCACCCTCGATGGCGCCATCGACGCGCTCCGATCCAATCCCCTCAGGTGTGTCGGCTCTGATGTCCCGCCCTTCGAGCGTGGTTTCGTCGCCTTCGCTGCGGCCCAGATGCTGCTTCTGTCGTTCGGTCATGGCTTCTCCTGCGGAAATGGGATTGGAAATCTTGGTCGTGAGACCACCTAACGAGACCCCACGTGATACTAGGCGTTCCACGGTCGTCGCACCGAGCGGTGGTCAGGCCGGAGCGCGCGTGTCATGTTTCCTCATCGACGAACAGCACACGGCGCACCAGATCCTTGCTGTCGGCACGACCGCCCAGCGAGCCCGCCAGCAGGCCGAGCGCGGCCACGAACAGGCTCAGCTTGAGATGGTCGATCGGATGTACCGCCGGATCGACAGTTGGCCACGTCTCCATGAGCTTTTGCGGGAATATCGTGGCGGTGCCGAGGTAGCTCAGGCCCACGAACAGCGAGAACAGCAGCAGCATGGTCAGAAACAGGCATAGCGCCGTTGCCGCGCTCGTCAAGACTGCCGACTCGGCCAGCACGCGGCCGCGATTGAGCATGCCGCGAAAGGCAAACGACCGGTACAGCACCGCAGTGGCGCCCAGGACGGCCGCCAACGAGAACATGGCCAGCTGATAGAGTTCCACGCTCGTGCGCTTCGAGCGGCAGTGCGCGGCGCATTTGCTCGCGTTGCGCATCGGTGAGGGTGGTCATCGCATCGAGGTCGGTGACATCCGCCACGTCGTACATCACGTTTTCGGCGGTGTCGGCGTGCGGCAGATTGAGCAGGTGCCCAAACGTATGCATCAGCAGCGTGGTCAGGCGCCGCACGACCAGAGCTTCGTCGGTCTCGTCACCCCAGAATGCCGGGTCGAGCCGTTTGGTTGAAACCACGCCAACATTGGTCAGCGGACTCGGCAGCGCGAGCGTGTAGGACAGCGTCGTCGCGGCCAGATCGACCTCAGTCACGATCAGCAAAAAATGGACATGCCGCTCGAGCTTTTCGGTGAGACCGATGCGCAGAAAGTCGAACGGCACGTAAGCGCCAGCCGTGGGTGCCATGTGCGGACCGGCAAACACAATCAGCTGAACACGCAGCCCGAGCGCGCGCGAGAGAGCGTCGTCGAAGGCCTGCACCGCTTGCTCCACCAAGCGGCGAAAGCGATCGGAGTTCTTGCCCTCGACATCGATCGACATCACGCCGATCAGGTACTCGCGCTGGGCGGTCGGTTTGATCATCCGTCAGTGCTCCGGCCGCGGCACGTGCGCTACTCCCCACGACTCAAGTGTCGCCGAATCCAGAAGATACAGATCGGCCACGATCAACATCGCTGCCAGCACCGCCAACTGCAGTCGTGGAAACTCCATGTGTCTGAAGATCCAATGCGGGCGGCGTACCAGCGGCAATGCCGTCATGGTCATCAGCAACATCGTGGCCACGGCGAGAGCCGTGAGCACCGGGTCAAGCGCAAACACGTTTCATTGTTCTCCATTAACGGAGAGAGTAGGCTCACCCCGCAGCGTAGCAACTTCAATCGGGGTCATTGGAGTCTGTAGCGAGACCCCACGTGATACGAGGCGTTCCACGGGCGACAAGGCGATTGCGATCGAGCTCAGCCCGGACGACGCAAACGACCCGCGACGAAGAACCACCATGAGCTGATTCGGCCCGCCTTCCTGCCTCTTTCCATGTGCGACACCCCGTCGTGCTGATGCACCATCTTTTTTCATGGAGAGACGTATGCCCCGTTCCCTGCCCACACAATTGGTGGCCGCGATGACCGTGCTCGCCGCGGTGGCGTGCGGTGGTGTCACCACCGACACGACCGAGTCCGCCCCGATGCACAGCAGCGCCAGCATCTCCCACGATTCGCCGCTGAACACCAAGCGGCTCCCCGCCGATGTGCAGCAGTGGCTCCGCGAGCTCCGCGAGGCCATTCGCCCGCTCGAGAACTTCAACTACGCGTACGCCGCCGGATACACGGACACGCCACTGCCCTGTTCGGTACGGAAGACGGTGGGCGGCCAAGGAGTGCATTACATCAACGGTGGCCTTGTCTCGGCGACGCCGGACCGCCTTGCCCCACCCGTCCTGATGTTCGAGTCCCAGAAGGACGGATCGAAGAAACTGGTCGGCGTTGAGTTCATCATTCCCTATACGTTGATCCCCGCGGGCAGCACACCGCCAGACATTCACGGTATTGCGTTCCACGAGACCACGTTGGGCCTCTGGGCACTGCATGTGTGGATGCCGGCGCACAATGCCCGGGGTATCTTCGCCGATTGGAATCCGACCGTCAGCTGCAAGTACAGCGCGCCGTGATCATCTCGAGTGCAGGCCTTGTGCGCACGCCCTGACTGTTTTTGGGGACGGCGGTCATGCTCAGACTGGCCGCCGTCACAGTGATGCGCTTGGTACAGAGCATTACATCGCGACGCGCGGCTCGTTTGTGGCGTACACACACGGCGGCCATCGACATGGTCATCACCGACTTGTGTATGCCGGAAATGTCAGGGAGCTCGCTCGCTGACCGACTGCATGTCGACAGCGCAGACCTGCCGATTGTCTTCATGTCGGGCTATGCCGACGATGATGCCACGGCGCTCGGCGGTGCGTCTGGCGTCTTTCTGGCAAAACCGTTTTCGTCCGCGCAGCTACTGTCGGCCATCGCGACGGTGCTCGAACGCCGTGCTGTGGGTGCGATGCCTTCCCCCGACGTTGGCCCAGAACGGAAACACGTCTGAAATGTTGAGTGTCACCTAAACCCCATCGGCTACCACTGCAGAGCTGTCATGCGCCTGCTTCGTCTCCCCAGATCTCCTCGAGCCGTCCATCACGCCCGCAGCCGCCCCGATAGAACTTGTAGCGCAACGGATTCTTCGTGTAATAATCCTGGTGGTATTCCTCGGCGGCATAGAAAGGCGTCGCCGCGACGATCTCGGTGGCGATTGGCTGCGAGAAACGCGACGCCACGGTGCGTAGCGATGCCTCGGCCGCTGCCTGCTGCGACCCATTGCGCGGATAAATGCCGCTTCGGTATTGACGGCCACGGTCGCAGAACTGCTGGTTGATGGCGAACGGGTCGATGTTGCGCCAGAACACGTGCAACAGGCGATCGTAGCTGACACGCGCCGGGTTGAACACCACTTGTACCGCTTCGGTGTGTCCGGTGCTGCCGGCTGAAACCTGTTCGTATGTTGGGTTCACCTCCGCGCCTGAGGTGTAGCCGCTGGTGGTGGAGAGCACGCCATCGAGCTTGTCATACGGCGGTTCCATGCACCAAAAGCACCCGCCCGCGAATACTGCGGTGTCGACTGTTGCAACAGGCATGGTGCTGGCCGCCGCACTCCCGGACATGCCAACAGACGGTGCATCCGTCGCGACATTTGCGGTGGTGGACCCGGTCGCAACGCGGGCCGATGGACTCACGTTCATCGCATCGGCCCCCGCAGCTTCAGCACTCGCGCTCGTGTCGCTCGGACCGCAGCTGACTATGGCGAACGATAAGGCAAACGGAACGAGAAGCCGTCGCATGTCTCAGCCTCTCAACTCCGGAAGTTTCTCACCCGCCACGACAAATCGCAACGCGATTCCGTTGTTGCAATACCGCTTGCCGGTGGGCTTGGGGCCGTCGTCAAAAATGTGCCCCTGATGTCCCCCGCAGCGCGCGCAGTGATACTCCGTGCGTGGCCAGATGAGCTTGAAGTCTCGCTTGGTTTCCACATGTCCGGTAATGGACTCGTAAAAACTTGGCCATCCCGTTCCGCTGTTGAACTTCGCGCTCGACTCGAACAGTGGCAGATAACACGCTGCGCACACAAACGTGCCCTCCCGTTTCTCGTTGTCCAACGGGCTGCTCCCGGCCCGCTCGGTGGCATCGTTGAACAACACATCGTACTCCGCGTTACTGAGCACCTGCTTCCACTCCGCGTCCGGCTTATCGAGCTTGCGCACGGCCTCCTGCGGATTGTTCAGCGTGTCTTGAGCGTTGTTGGTCATGCCGGTGTCTCCGGAGCAGGCGTTGAGCGTGGCAAGTGCGGTGCTCGGTAAGAACACGAGCGGCGCGGCGGTAAAGAGAAAGTTTCGTCTGCTTGTGCGAATCATCATGAACTCCCGTGCTGCGAATACGATTGTCGTGCGATGCGATTGGTGTTGTGCAAGGCGTTGTTCGGGGCGATGCGCGGGGCGATGCTCGGGGCGCGTCCCCACGCCATGCACCGCGCATTGCCAACACGGTTAAGTACCCCTCAAGTTGATTATTGCACCACCTGTTGATTATCGCACTCCCTGAGGGGTGCAGGAATAGCAGTGTCCAGGCAGCGGAGGCCCGGGCTTCGCGTACGCCACAGCGGCGTGCGAAAAAGCGCGTTCGTTATCGATGTGGCGTCGGAACGGCGTAACTTCGCATGACGTTTCTGCGCATACAGATAATCGGTCTGTCCCGCACCCGATCCCGAAAACCTTCCATCCGTGATTCTTCGCTCGGTTGCCTGCGCCTTGTCGCTCAGCGTGGTGCTTGTTTGTTCGCTGTCCGCCCAGCTTGCCGCCACTGCGAGTGAGACCAGGTTCGTCCACGAGTCGTGGACGGTGGAAAACGGGCTTCCCGTGAATGCGATCCAGCGCGTGCTGCGCGGTCAGGAAGGCTATCTGTGGCTTGCCACGTGGGATGGTCTGGTGCGTTTCGACGGCGCGCGGTTCACGGTCTTCAATACCGGGAACTCCGAGGCGCTTCCCAGCAATCGCATGGCCGACATGTTGTCGGATGGGCGCGGCAGCCTCTGGATCCGCACCGAGCAGGATCACCTGGTGCGGCTGCGGGACAACCAGTTCACGCACTTCGACTCGTCCACCGGCCTGCCGGATCGCAGCGTCCGCAGCGTGTTCGTGGATTCCACCGGCACCGTGCTCGTGGGCACCAGCAACGGCGCCTACCAACTCGTGAACGATCGCTTCGAATCGATGGCCCCGGGAATCGTGACGGGCGACGTCACCGCGCTGTTGCACACGGCCGGTGGTGCGGTGTGGGTCGGGACGCGCAGCGGCTCCCTGACGGTTCTCGCAAACGGCGCCGCGCAAAGCATTTCGCTGCCTGGCAACGCAACGGCTGAGCGGGGCATCACGGCGCTGAGAGCGGCTGGGGCAGACGGTGTCTGGATCGGTACCTCGCTGGGGCTCTACCGCTGGCACAACCGGAGCGCTGCGGTCATCCCGCTGGCGTCGGGGCGGGCGTTCACTCAATCGGTCTCGGACATTCGCCTTGGCGCGAACGGACAGGTGTGGGTGGCGTCAACGTCCGGGGTGTTCGAACTGCGTGACGGCGCGTTGCATTTGGTGCTCCAAACCCCAGGGCGCGCGTCAGATCCGGGGGTGCGTTTTCACCCCGATGGCAGGGCCTGGTATGCGGTGGGCGACCGGCTGTACCATGAGGGCCGGTCGGTGTTTCAGGTGCCGCTGAGCGACAGCGCCGACACGCGCTCCATCAAGCAGATTCAGGACTTCGGATGGGACGCCGAGGGGAGCCTCTGGATCGGCACGTACAACAGCGGGCTATACCGTCTCAAGCCTTCGGTGTTTCAGGTGTACAGTGCGCGCGAAGGCGTGGCGGACAGAAACGTCACGTCCGTGCTGGAGGATCGCGACGGCAGCGTTTGGATCGGCACGCTGGGGCGCGGGCTCAGCCGCCTGTCGGCGGGTACGATCACCAGCTTCACGCCGGCCGACGGCTACCCGCCTGTTGTGCTGTCGCTGATGCAAGCCGTCGATGGCACGCTCTGGGTAGGCACGCTGCAACAGGGCGTGATGCAATGCCGCCTTCCCGCGATGTCCTGTTCGACAGCGGCGGAACAGGAGGGGCTCGCGGGTGCCACCGTTCGTGCTATGTATCAGGATCCGGCCGGAAACATCTGGGTGGGTGCGGAGGAGGGTCTTTTCGTGCAGCGGGGCGGGCGATGGCAGCGCGTCGATGGCGGCGCGACGGGTTCCAGCGGTCCCGTACGCAGCTTTCTGCAGGCGCCCGACGGCACGCTGTTCATGGGCACCAACGGCTCCGGCGTGCTCGCCTATCGTGCCGGACGCCTCTCCCGGATCACCACGGCGCAGGGGCTGCCCAGCGACCTGATACGCTCGTTGCACCTCGACGCGCGCGGCAACCTCTGGGTGGGCACCGAAGGGCGTGGGTTGGTCCGACTCAGCACCGCTGTCAACGCAGGCGGCGACGTGACCGCCACATCCGTTCGCACCATTCGCCAACGGGACGGCTTGTTCGACGAGGTCATTCACCAGATCCTCCCCGACTCCTTCGGGCGACTATGGATGAGCACCAACCGCGGAATCTTCTGGGCACAACTCGCGGACCTTGACGCCTTTGCCGACGGCCGCATGGCTCGCATCCGTTCCACCTCCTTCACGGAACGTGACGGACTCCGTAACCGCGAGGCCAACGGCGGACAGTCGCCCTCCGGCATCGTTGGTCGCGATGGTCGGCTGTGGTTTGCCACGCAGGATGGCGCGGTCGTCGTGGATCCCTCGCGCACCCGCACGAACCTTTTTGCCCCGCCCGTGCTGGTGGAGCAGCTGGTCACCGGCCGGCGCACGCTGCGCGTGGGCGACGAGATCGCGCTGGCGCCCGACGAACGTGAGTTCCAGGTCGAGTACACGGCGCTGAGTCTGCTGGCCCCCGAGAACGTGCAGTTCCGGTATCGCCTGGAGGGCTTCACCGATGCGTGGACTGACGCCGGCAATCGCCGCACTGCGTTCTACACGAATGTGCCGCCCGGCAGGTACACGTTCCGCGTGCGTGCCAGCAACAATGATGGCGTATGGAACGACGTGGGCAGTGCGCTGCTCCTGCGCGTGGAGCCGCGATTTCATGAAACGCCCGCAGCCTGGCTGCTGCTCACACTCGTCCTGGGCCTGCTCGCTGCGATGGGTGTCCGGTGGCGACTGGAGCAGCTGCGTCGGCGTGGCCGTGAGCTCTCGGCACTCGTGTTGTCGCGAACGGCGGAGCTCGAACGCAATCAGCGGCAGCTAGCCACCACCAATACCGAGCTGGCCGAGTTGACCAAGGCGCGCTCGCGACTCTTTGCCAACCTCAGTCACGAGTTCCGCACACCGCTCACGCTCATTATCGGTCCGCTGAACGCCCTGCTCGAAGGTCGTCACGGCCAACTGAGCGCCGCCGCGCGCGCGCAGTCAGAGCTGATGATGCGTAACGCCGGGCGGCTGCTGCGCCTGATCAATCACATTTTGGATCTGTCACGCGCCGAACAGGGCGGCCTGATCCTCGACGCGCAGCCACAGGAACTCGTGGCGTTCACGCGAGACCTCGTAGATGGCTTCGCGCCGCTGGCCGAACAGCGCCAGCTGCACCTGCACTTCGATAGCGAGCTCACGACACTCCCGGTGCGGTTCGATGCCGAACTGTTGGAGAAAGCGCTGCTCAACCTGCTGTCGAACGCACTCAAGTTCACGGCCGAGGGCGGAAGCGTCAGCGTCACGGTTTGGGCAACGGATCGGCACGCGGTCATTCGTGTGCGGGACACCGGAGTTGGTGTGCCGCCAGAGGAACTACCGCGACTCTTTGAGCGATTTTATCGGGGACAGACGGCGCTCATACAGGAGCAGGATGGCTCCGGGATCGGGCTCTCGCTGGCGCGTGAGCTCCTGACGCTGCACGGAGGGACCATCTCGGTGGACAGCGTGGTTGGCGAGGGCACTGCGTTCACCGTGGAGTTGCCGCTCGCCGCCAATGGTGAGCACTGGCCCGCCCTGCGGAGTCTCGAAGCGGCCAAGCCGGTGCCGGTCGGAGTGCCCGGGTCCGAGATAACTCCGCCTCCGGCTCACGCCGACGATCAGACCACGGTGCTGGTGGTAGACGATCACGAGGAGATGCGGGCCCACGTGCGATCCATCCTCGCGCCGAGATACCGCGTGCTTGAGGCATCCGACGGGCGTGCGGCGCTCGCGCTGTGCTCCGCCGAACTACCCGACCTTGTGATCACCGATGTGATGATGCCGGGCATGGATGGGCTGGCCTTCAGCCGCGCGCTCAAGGCCGACGTCATGACCGAGGCCATTCCCGTGCTCATGCTTTCAGCCGGCGCCTCCGCGCCGGACCAGATCGCGGGGATAGAAACCGGAGCGGACACCTACCTGGTCAAGCCGTTTGACGCCGGTGTGCTTGAGGCGTGCGTGAACACCCTGTTGCAGCAGCGCGCGCGGCTTTCGCTTCGTATTCGTGGGGGTGAAGTGGCGGCTCTCAGCGCGTCGGCGGAACCAACCAGTGCGCTCGACGCCCGCCTTCGCCCGCTGGTGCAATCCAACGTGCACGACTCTGGGTTCGGTGCCGAACAGCTGGCTGCGGCCGCGTCCCTCTCGTATCACCAGCTGTATCGGAAGCTCAGGGAAGAGTTGGGGGCCACACCCAGCCGGTACATCCGGGGCGTGCGCGTGGAATGCGCTGCCGAGTTGCTGCGCACCGAGGCCGGCACGGTCACGCAGGTGGCCTACGCTGTCGGGTTCGAGTCGCTCTCGTACTTCCGGCGGGCGTTTCGGGAGCGCTATGGCACCTCGCCGAGCGACTATGTAGGGACCGCGACTACCGTTGTAGAGCAGCCCGGATTGCAGTAGCCAACTGCTTGTGCGACAACGATATATGGCACTTTGCAAAATAGCGTCCCCTGGCTGCAAACATAGAGGGCGACAGGGTGTGTGCCACAGCACAGCTTTAGAGTGCAGACACGCCGCGCAGTAGGGAACCGCGCGTGTCGATGTTCACGACCTTCGAGGTTTCAATGCGCACCGAAAAGAAGCTGCGTTCGCGTCACGGCGTCACTCAGAAAAGCAGTGCATCCCCGCTTGCCCCCCCTCCGGTCACCGAATCCATGCAGCGTGAGTCCCGCCTCTTTTTTGCTCTGGACGACGATGGCGACGGACTCGTTCACCCCCAAGCCCTCAAGCGGGAGTTGCAGTCGGCCGGCCTGCACCGGTCCGATAGCCGCCTCAGTTCGGTGTTCAGCGCCATTGAGGACTGCGGCGAGGCGCTCGTTGACCTCGCTGGCTTCACGCGCATTATCTCGTCGGCAAGCCTGCTCGTGGAGCGCGCGCTGCAGGGCAGCCTGGCCATCGCCGACTTCGGAGCCTTCGAGCAGCACATGGCCGAACTCTTTGCCATCGTGAACGAAAACCGGGATGGAGACCAGGCGCGTTACATCCCGCCGTTGGCCGAGGTCAACCCGGAACAGTTTGGCGTCTCCATCGTGACAGTTGACGGACAGCGGCTCGTGCTCGGCGACAGTCTGACCGACTTCTCCATCCAGTCCACGTGCAAGCCGTTCAACTACGTTCTGGCGCTTGAAGACGTGGGTGAGGAAACCGTACACCGCCATATCGGCCGCGAGCCGAGCGGCCAGCGCTTCAATGCCTACGTGCTCTCCGACGACGCTCGGCCGCACAACCCGATGATCAACGCCGGCGCGATCATGTGTTGTTCGCTGATCAAGCGAGAGCTGCCGTTGCACCGCCGCTTTGAGCACATCCGCGATGCCTGGGGCCGCATGACGGGCGGCAGCAAGCCGCGTTTCAACGCCTTCATGACACAGGAGGAAACGCGCACCGGTGACCGCAATCGAGCCCTCGCATACATGATGAAGAACGAGGGGCTCTTCCCCGACGGGCACGATGCCGAAGATCATCAGGTGCGGGCCGCACTCGACCTGTACTTTCGCACCTGCTCGCTGGAGATGAACTGCCTCGAGATGGCCTCGGCCGCGTCCACGTTGGCCAATGGTGGTGTATGCCCCACCACACTCGAGCGCGTCCAGGCGCCGCGCACGGTACGCAACGCCCTCTCGCTCATGCATTCGTGCGGCATGTACGACTATAGCGGGGAGTTCGCGTTCACCATCGGCGTACCGGCCAAGAGCGGCGTGGGTGGTGCGGTGGTGCTCGTCGTGCCGGGGCTGATGGGCATCTGTATCTGGTCGCCGCGACTGGACCGGGTTGGCAACAGCGTGCGTGGCGTGGACTTCGCCAGTCGCTTGTTGCGTCTGTACGCGCTGCACATGTACGACAGCGTCACGCATGACCATGATCGGGATGATCCGCGCCTTCCCGTGCTGCGTCGGCGTGTCCGCTTGATCAGCCAGTCGCTTTGGGCGGCCAGCACCGGTGATGTGCGCACCGTGCGCCGCATGCTCGACGAAGGCACCGACATGGAGTGCGGCGACTACGACCTGCGCACGCCGCTGCACCTCGCAGCCGCCGAGGGGCATGCAGACGTCGTGCAGCAGCTACTGGACGCCGGCGTGAACCCCAATCCGCATGATCGGTGGGGTGGCACGCCACTCGACGACGCCATGTCGGGCCGACACAGCAGCGTGATCGACCTGCTCAACCGGCTCGGCGCCACGAGCGGTGCAGCCGTGCACGTCGCCGAAGACCTCGCCTCCACCGAAGCAAGCGCGAGTCACGGTGATCCGGAGGCAGTCGTGGAGCTGCTTTGGGCCGCGTCCACCGCAGACATGGCCGCTCTGCGCCGATTGGTGGCCTTGGGTGTGCCAACGCACGCCGCCGACTACGACGGGCGCACGGCGCTGCATCTCGGTGCGGCGTCAGGCCATGAGGAGGTGTGTCAGTACCTGCTCTCGCATGGCCACCCACTGTCGTGTCGCGATCGCTGGGGGGCGACACCGCTCGATGAAGCACGGCGCGAGGGCCGTGCATCCGTAGCGGAGCTTCTGGAACCTACGGCGCTCGCCGCGTAAAGATGAGGAGCACTGCGCGGTGTGGCGGGATTGGCCGCCGCACCGTTCATCGCGGCGCGGGCCCCCGCCTGCACGGCATCACTTCAAGCAGAATCATTCTGTCTTCATTCTGTCGTACCGCCGGCGGGTGCTACTTCGACGCTGAGCCAGTGGCGACTCGCTACCCCGGCACAGATGCGCGATGGCCGCGCGGATCGGGTGCTGGATGTCGAGCGGACCATACGAGGCCAAGAGGCGCAATAAAGTGGAGCACCAGCTTCTGCTGCATCCCACTCATCGTTTGTCGTGCGTCGAATATGAATACGGAATAGGCGCGCGAGGTGGGGCCGTTGGCCGGTTTCGCACGCGCACCACAGTCGGCTGCTCACGCCGCGCAGGCCCGCGGCGGTTGCTTGCATGATGCCTGAGAGTTCATGGTGCGCACGAAATTGGGCGCCAAGATCTGCGATGTCATGAATGTTGATATGATGACGCGTCGTGCTCATGGCAGATCAGGTCGACGGATTGCTGAAGAGAGTTCGGCAATAAGTAGTAGTAGCATTTTTCTCGGAGAATGACACAGTTACGGGCAGGTAGCGTGGTACGCGACGTGCCCTCGGCGGCGAAACGATCTTATGGTGCTGGGGATCGGCCCAGCGCAGCCACACGCACCGCGTGCCGCCCGGTATCCGGATCGAGCACGATGCCGGCGACATAGTCGCGGCCGATCTCGTGCACCGTGAAGATGGCCGGAAGTGCCACGGTGGCTACGTGGGCGCCGTCGGGATTGAACACAATCCACGGCGTGAGCTCTCGGCCCGCCACGGGATGGCGGCGCACCCACAGATGGTCGTCGAGATCCACGATCAGGGCATCATAGGCCGGCATCGTGGACGGCGGGGTGTCGAGTTCCCAAACACTACGCGTCTGCGCTTGCTCTGCGGCATTCTGGCCGAGCGTGTCGAGACGCTTGGCCCGTTCGAGGTCGGCTGGGGTGGCGCGCAAGTCGGTGTTCGGCAGTGTGCGCACGCCTGCGGGTGTCCCGTCGAGCGTGTATACCTGCACCACACCGGTGTCGGCGATGCCCACGTACACGTGACGACGGCCGATAGCGAGGTGCGGTGTGCGGCGTAGCAGTGCGCGCGTGGCGCCGTCGCCAACGCCCACGTATTCCACGCCGCCCACGCTGTCCAGTTCCGCGACGCGCGTGTATGCCGACGACGTGAGCCAGACTGCAACAGGATCCCGCTGACGGCCGCGCCTCGCCGGATCAAAGCGACCCCAGGCATGATGCACGAACAGACCGTCGGCGTTGCATGCGCTGTGGTATGCGTCGGTGCCGCCTGCGAACTCGCTGGTAGACATTGTCCTTTCGAGCGTGCCGTCTAGCCCGTACAGCATCACCCGACGTGTGACGATGTCTTCGACGAGCAACGAATCGCCGCAGCGGTATGCGACCCGGATGTACTCAAACTCGCCGGGTCCCGACCCCGGGCGGCCCACGGCGCGCTGGAAGCGTCCATTGGCCCCGAAGAATCGCAGCGCGTGGAGGCCCCGGTCGTCTACAAGCACGCCGCCGTTGGGCATTCGCGTGACGAACGCCGCGACGCCGAGCACGACCTCGCCATCAGGATCGTCATCGCTGATATCGAGCAGCGGGATGGGGTTGACTGTCCATTCGGGAAGTTCGTCGACCAATGGGGTGCGCTCGATGCACGCCGAGCACAGCATTGTCGCGGCTGTGAAGGCGAGCAGGCGGGTGGAGTTGAACATTGTCTGTTTCGGTCAGTGAAAAATGGTGCGTTCTGTGGCGTCCTGTCTCTACCAACCATTTGGAGTACACGGACCGTTTGCTGGAAAGCGCAACGCACTGATGTCTGCTAAAATGGATCGATGGGATTCGGAGCCTTCATTGGAGAGCGAACGTGGCGCGCTTTCCAGTTATAAGAGGAAGTAGACCGGGAGCATCGTCGCGCTCAGCAGCATAGGTCGCTGCCATTTGTATCATGTTGCTCGCGCGGCTCAGGGGCAAGCAATCCGGAGCGCTGGGGCGATTACTTGCATTGCTGCTCGCCGTACTGGCATCCAAGTGCCAGTCGGACCACTCCGCCCCAATCTCCTAAGCGACAATGTGTACCTGAAACCGGGACGTACCGGCACGATATACCGGGCGTTCGACATGCTCTCCTTCACCTTCCGATTCGGACCAGACAGCGTGACCAAAACGCGTTCGCAATCATGCGTGCGCGGTGCTCCATAACCATGAAGCGTCGCTGGCTTGGCCATCAAAAACCGATCCTTGTGATTCGCAGGTGCTCCGCGAGCTCCTTGGTACGAGCTTCGCCGCGTATCAGGTTGAGATACACCTGCACCGGGCTGGCCAGCCAGGCGTCGTCGGCTTGCTGGCGAAAGCTTGGGTCGCGGGGTGAAATCGCTTCGATGATGGCGACCACTGACTGGATGCGGCCGATCTGCGCCGGGCGGCTGACCCGTCGGAGCATCGAACGGCTGGCGATCTCGACACCTTATTGGCCTCGGTACCTTTCACTGAGCGCCTCGGTGGCCAGACCGTCAGCGTGCTTCGCCAACATCGCCACGCGCGCGTCTTCCCGCCCACGGAGGTCGGTGTGTGTTTGGTCGTGCCACGGGTAGCTCGCCGCTGAGTGGTCGCTGGCTTTAGCGACGTGCTGACGGCTCGTTTTACGTGAGCGTGCGCTATGAGCGCCAACTGAACCTGCCTAGGGCGGTGATCCGACTCGTCAAAGGTCGCGGAGCTCACACGCCGTCGGAGGAGGCGTTCCGGAACGAGGCCCCACTCTCTTGCGGTCCTTGTAGTACGGCCTTACCTTATATGGTATGGCCACACCACGTGTCAAGACCACGTACTCCCTTCCGGTCAATACCGTAGCAACGCTCAACTCACTCGCGGAGCGATGGGGCGTCTCGCGTTCAGAAGCGTTGGTGCGCGTGATCGCGTCGGCAGAAGAATCCGGCCCGCCAACCGAGGCCTTGGTCGCGCTCGACGCATGGCAGGCGTCCGCAGCGCTAAATGCCACGCAAGCGGAATCATGGGAGCATGCAGTGCGAGCCGAACGTGATGCTCGTGACGTCATCGGCGAGCGACGCGACCTTCACGTCGCCGAACAACGGCCCGAGTAGGCGCATGGTCGCCATCCGCCGAGCGGCTGCCCACAAAAGCTGTCAGATGCGTCACCGGTGATTCACCTCGACACCAGCTTCCTCATTCGCTCGCTTGTCCCCCGAAGCATGGAGGACCGCGCGCTCCGACGTTGGCTGCTTCGCGGCGAACGGTTGGGCATCTCAGCCATCGCGTGGGCGGAGTTTCAGTGCGGACCGCTCGCGCCCAGCCAGAACAAGTTTGCCGTTGCACTGCTCGGTGCTCCGATCGCTTTCACGGCCGATGACGCCGTCCGCGCAGCGGAGCTCTTTCGGATAGGTGGTCGCCGCCGAGGAACGCTCGCCGATTGCATGATAGCCGCCGTCGCCCTGCGGTCGAGTGCCGCGCTCGCCACGAGCAACGCTGTCGATTTCGAGCGACTTGAAGGCGAGGGGCTTACCGTACTGGCGCTCTCGGCCTGAGGATGTAACGCTCGCGACCTTTCCTTCTTGACGGGTGCCCTGCCGAGGGCTGCGGGTTAATCCGTATGAACCCCACGTTGCGATATTTTACATATATGTAAATATTTCAACTGTTTTTGCTGTATTACGTATACGTAGTATATAGCACACTAGCCTGCCACTATTACGTATGCGTAAAGCGTGTTTACTCTTCGTAACCTGATACCTCATGCACATAAGCACGACCCCGCAATGTGCCAAAGTTCACGACATCGCCGAGCTTGGTGCCCTGCTCCGCGCTCAGCGCCAGCGATTACAGATCACGCAAGCCACGGCGGCAAGTTTGAGCGGGGTGAGCACTCGGCTGTGGTCCGAGTGCGAAACGGGCAAACGCGCGCACGTTGGATTGGAGACCGTGATCCGCATGCTCAACACGGTGGGGATTGACCTCGCCGTCACCGCGCGCCGCATGGCTCAGGCCGCATACGCCAATGGGCCGAAAGAAATCGTTCACGTATGACACCAGCCAACCGGAGCTCGTCGTCTACCGGTGCGAACGCCGCGTCGGGACCATCGGGCAAACCGAGGACGGCAACGTCTGGTTCAAGTATGACGCAACGGTCGTCGCGGACGCCGATGGCAACGGCCACCAAGCACGAGAGCCGCGATACAACAAGCCTACTGGGACAAATCGGGTGCGAATGCGCGGGCGCAGTCGCGATTGCCCCATTGGGATGTAACCGCCCGTCGAGCCCGAGTACACACCCATGGCGGGCTCGCCCTGAATGAGCACTTGTGCTTGCGACTCTTCGCGTCGCTCGGCCTCCCAGTCAACGAGTCGCGCGTGATTGGCGGTCCTGACGGCCTGCTACAACTGACCCGACTTGATCGCGTGGTCGCCGCCGACGGATCGATTTGCCGATTGCATCAAGAGGACTTCTGCCAAGCGACGGGACGCCTGCCGCAACACAAGTATCAAATGAACAACGGTCCCGGATTCGCCAACTCTCTACGATGTTGTCTGCGCGGAGGCCTATCCGCGGCTCAACCGAGAACTCTCCATGAACATCGGGAGCACCCGAAACCCGCAACG
>JBBRDJ010000062.1:0-18219 GCA_038203945.1 Gemmatimonadales bacterium | reverse complement strand
GGAGAGGGCGAGCCTGCCTTTGCCTATCCCGGCTCAGGCGCCGCAGTTCCGATCATAGCACCAAAATTCATTCCACGTGCTCGGAGGCACCAGTGATCCCAATCCAGATCCTTCGAGTCCTTTCTACGATCCAGCAGTACGACGTGCCCGCCCTGTTGATTGGGGGACAGGCCTGCGTGTTGTACGGCGCGGCCGAATATAGCCGCGATCTCGATCTCGCGGTTCTCGAGACGGAAGACGCACTGCCTCGATTGCGGGGTGCGCTGCAGGCGCGAGGGCGCGGCTGAGGCGGCGGTTGGCGCGCCGCACGACCATCACGCTTCCTGATCCAGTGCGATCGACCGACGTCAACGTGGAGTTGATGGCACTCGAGGATCTGGTGTCGGCCAAGAAAACCCAGCGTGATAAGGATTGGCCAATGCTCCGACGACTGGTCGACGCGTCATAACGACAGCGCACGCGATACCAATGTTGACGCGAGACAGGCGTAAATGCCTACGCGCGCATGCCACTTCCGGCGATCGCGCGTTTCTCCCTCGCGACGTATGCGTTTCGGGCAATAGAAAGCAGCACAGTCCCAGCGTTACACTGAGAATCGGTCTGATCGCGATCGCACATCGTGCTGACACTTCCGTCGCCGTTCCCGATCAGGGCTTTTCTCGTACACAAGAGGTATTCCATGGAACTCATCGGCGCTGGATTCGTTGCTCTCGGCGGTTTGTTGCTCGCCGCCATGTGGCTCTCAAGTAGCGGCAGAGATACCGTGTCGCGTCGCGACGTCGATATTGCGGTGCGTCGCGACGTCGATATTGCGGTGCGACGCGACCCGTTGTACACGCGTGACCGCGTGGGCACCTTGGACGCCGAGCCGCGTCGCACGCTCTGATTTTCCCACGTAGCGTATGAACCCGGTGCTGGCTCAAGCTCACATGCGCGTCAGGCCAACATCTTCATGCCAATGTGCGATGCCAGCACCGGTTCACCGCTACTTCCCACCCCGCCACCGCGCCGCATCCTCGGGCTTTCCCCACCCCTCGTACAACCGCACCAACCAGCGCCCCACCTCCGCACGCATTGCCGGCGTAGCGCTCGGCAACGTGCGCAGTCCACCTTCCGCGGCCAGCAATAACGGCTCCGCCTGCGCGTACTGACGACGCTGCACCAAGCAGAACCCACGCACACCCTGCAACCGGAACGGCATGTTCGCCGCCGGATCCTTGGTCGCATTCGACAACGCCACTTGCGCCAGTGAATCGCCCTCGGCTGCCGCACCGATCGTGCACAGGTCGGTGGCCAACCATCGCTGCACGGCGATCACGTTGATGTCCGCTGCGGGCCGGAGGCTGGAATAGAGATCGAGCGATTCGCGCAGCGCCGGCAATGCGCCGGCGGTGTCGTTCTGCGCCTCTCGCAGAAACGCCACGTTCTGTATTGCACCGGCCACCTGGATGGCACGCGGCCCAAACACGGCGCGTCGAATCTCCATGCCGATGATGATAAGCGACTCAGCCTTTGCGAATTCTTTTCGCGTAGAGAACACGCCCGCCAACTTTTCGTATGCATCCCCTGTCTCGGAGCTCTTGTCACCATTGCGCACTAATCGCTGTGCCACCACGTCATTCAACATGGACTCGGCTTCATCCAGCCGATCTTGCTTGATCAGCGAAAATCCGATTTCCGCCTTCGCGTCGATCACATTGTCCACGATGTCCGCCGCCTGCCAGATGGGTAGCGCCTCGCGGTAGCGCTGCTCAGCAATCGCCCATCTCGACTGCAGACGCGCGAGATACCCTAGGTCGCTCAACGAAGCCGCCACTGCCGGACTGGTTGCGCCCAGCTCCGCGCGCCGCGCCTTCAATGCCGCCGTGAACAGTGAGTCTGCATCGTCATAGCGACCCGCCCATTGGAGCATTCGGCCAAGCTCCGTTCGTATGAGCTGCACGTCGGGGTGCCGTTCGCCCAGAAGCTGTACGCGCATATCCAGTGCACTGCGCAGGAGCGGCTCGGCCTCCTCGCTTTTGCCTTGTGCGTCAAGCACGGTACCCAACCGGCTCTGTACGTTTGCGATCACAGGGTGCGATGTTCCATACAGCTTGCGCGCGACGGGCAACGCCTCACGCATCATGGCTTCGGACTGGGCAAAGCGACTTTGATTGAGCGTGGCATCCGCCAGCGAGATCATCACGCCCAGCACATCCGGATGCACGTCGCCGAGCGCTGCCTGTCTCATCGTCAGCGACTCGCGTAGCAACAGCTCGGCATCCGCTGGCCGATCGGTGTACCCGAGGAAATTGCCGAGCGCGTTGAGGCGCGTTGCCACGACGGGTCCGCTATTGCCGTGCCGACGTCGGGTAAGTCGCAGAGACTCGCGGTACAGTTCCTCCGCCTCCGAGAACGCAGCCGCCTTGTAGCGAATATCGGCAAGTGTCGTGAGCGCGGCGGTGATCTGGTCGTCGTCGGACGGCAAGGCACGCCGCATGATGGCCAGCGCCTCGGTGATCGTACGCGCAGCCCCCGCATAGTCGCCGGTTTCCCGCTGTGCGAGCGCGACGTCGGCCGCCGTCGTGCCGACTGCCACGTTGCTCGGCCCGAGCACACGTCGGCGAATGGCGTACGCCGAATCGAGGTGTGTTTTGGATTGGCCGTACAGACCGAGCGCGTAATACGTACGCCCGATGGTGTTCTCGATACCAGCCCGTACTTCGGGCTGGCGCGCGAGTTCACTGTTGTCCGCGCGCGCGGCGGCGCGATCCAGCACGTCGCGCACGGTGAGATCCCGGCCGAGTGCGTTGGACGGATCGGACGACGCCAGCATGTCCTGTAAGAACGTGTTTACGGCCGTGGCCTTGGCGGCTTCCGCTGTCGCGCGCCGCGCGCTCGCCGTGGCCAGTGCCTGTTCACCAAGTGCCGCCACTCGTGCGGAATCGGCGGAAATGCGCGCCGAGTCGGCGATGAGTCGGGCCGAGTCCACCACGAGCAGTGCGGAATCGGCTTCAGCGCGCCGAAGTTCCGCGAGCGCACGCAGGCTCACGGCCTCCTCGAGTCGCTTTTGCGCCAACTGTTCAGCGGTCGTCGCACGCACCGCCTGCCACACGCTCACCACGCTGCCCACAACGAGTATGGCAGCGGCAATACCAAGCCCCGTTACAAGGGCGCGGTTGCGACGCGCAAACTTGCGTAGTTGATAGAGCGCGCTGGCCGGACGGGCAGTTATAGGCTCGTCATTGAGATAGCGTTGTACATCGCTGGCCATGGCTTCGGTCGACCCGTAGCGTGCTTGCTTTTCCTTTTCAAGCGCCTTGGCCACGATCACTTCCACATCGCCGCGCAGCTGTCGATTCACGGAGCTCAACTTCTCAGGCTCCTCGTGTACGATGATGCGCGCGGCCTCGTGAATGAGCTTGCGCGACAGGTCGTAGGGAAGGCGTCCCGTCATGAGCTCATACAGGATCACACCGAGCGAGTACACGTCGCTGCGCACGTCGATGTCTGCACTGTCGCCGTTGGCCTGTTCGGGACTCATGTACTGCAGGGTGCCGATGACTTCGCCCACGCTGGTCTGCCGAGTGGCTTGCACATCGGCGTCAGTAAGACGCGCCACACCGAAGTCGAGCACTTTGGGCTGGCCGTTCTCGTCAACCAGAATGTTGGCGGGCTTGAGGTCCCGGTGAATGACGCCCTGCTGATGCGCATACTGCACGGCGTCGCATACGCGCGCAAAAAGTGCGAGGCGTTGCCGCAGGTCGAGTGATTTCGCGTTGGCGTAATCGGTGAGCGGTTGCCCCTTGATGAGCTCCATCGCGAAGTAGGGGAGCGTGGCGTGCTCTTCGTCGAAGGTGCCAGCGTCAAAAATCTGTGCGATGCCTGGATGCTGCAGGCGTCCGAGCACCTGCGATTCGAGCGTGAAGCGGCGCACGAGTTCGGGGGTCACGAAGTCCTCGCGCACCACCTTGAGCGCGACCATGCGTCGCGGCTGGTCCTGTTCCGCCTCGTACACCACGCCCATGCCGCCTTCGCCCAACAGGCTGACAATGCGGAAGCGCCCGATTTGCGTAGGGTGCCACGGCTTGAGCGCACTACCCATGGGACGGTGACTGTGTGCGCTATTGGAGTCGTTCATGGGTTCCTGGGCTACCGTGCGGCGGGCGGGAGAGGAGCGGGTGCAGTGGTTGTAATAGAACCAATGCGACGGTTTGCCGGAACAGGGCAGCGGAGATCCGTTCCGTAGACACGTTTGAAGATCGCTGAGCACTCGGCGATACTTCGGTGGTGAGGCGGCGCACGTCGTGATAACTGTGCATGCTGAACGCGGCCCCTCGCATTTTTTCCGCCGCTCTGACCACCGTCGCATTCTTCCGGCACGCCATGTCCAACTCCGATACATACACCTCCGAACACCGCTCGTGGCAGTGGGATCTTGTAATGCAGTACGAAGAAGGCTCAATTCCGGCCAAGGCGTGGAATGAAGCGACGTTGGCCGTAATTGCGGGGTGGTACGCAAGTACGCAGCCCGCAGCGCAGGCGTCGGAGCGTTATGCGAAGTACTATCACCGCAACAAGCAGCGCTTGCTCAATCGACTTGACAGCGCCTCGGTAGACACGGCCGCCATCAACGCCGTGGATGCGGTGTGGGAGTCATTGTTGGCGCGCGTACTGCCGGGGGCTGCGGAATCGTGATTTTTCTGACGTGATCGGCGAGCTTGAGGGCCAGGAACCACGTGCTTCGGCTGCTCAGCACCCTGCTCATCGCGCTGCTGTCCACGGCGAGCACGGTACCGCGGCCCACCGCGCCCACCGCGTTCCACCGCGTTCCACCGCGTTCCACGCCGGAACAATGGAATAGCTGGTGTAGCGCGGCCCAGCGGTTTCGTACCTGGTGAACAACTCGTCGCTGAGCAATGGCACATCAGCGCTCGTCAGCACGCGCACATTTCGATCTCGTCCACACTGGTATCGTGTAGTTGTTCTGAACGGCGAGCGCGAACCAGCGCGCGGCGCGTGGCGCGTGGCGAGTTGCTACGGCAGTGTGTAGCGGTGCAACGTGGCCTCGCCCAGCTCCGGTTCGTTGCGTACGAGTCCGTAGTTGCTTCCCGCATCGAGCACCAGTTGTCGCGGTGAAACGATTACTCGCAGAGTACGCCGGTGCGGGGCGAGGCCGAGGTACGAAGCGACGTGCTTCGGCCTCAGGCGGCAACGGCGGTGCCCCGCCAAGCGCCCGTCGCCACACGCGGAAGGAAACGTCTCCAGCTGCATCGGCCGGAGGTATCGGTTTGGGGCGGCCGCAAACGATTCGGTGAAGCCAAGAGCCACCTCACCAAACGTGATAAAGCCGTCCCTGGTGAAAAGTTCGTAGCGCTGTGTGCCAAGCAACAGTTGACTGCGCCAAACACCACGGCTGGTGTCCTCACGAGCCGCGAAATCGAACGATCGGCCACCCCGCTTACGTCCAGCATAACACCCGCTGCGTCGCGCTTGCTGAAAGACGGCACCGGTTCGGAGCAGCCGGGTACCATCGCGGTTTGATCCGACACACACGCGGTCTACGCGAGCAGCGCGACGAGCGACGAGCAGTGAAGCCGCCGTTGCGTTCGTGGGCTTTTCTTATTGCTCCTCATGTCAATCTGTTCTTGAGCGGGCTGGACGGGCTTGACGGCCTGGACGGCTTGGAGCGGCCTCGACGGGCTGTGCTGGCCGAAAACGCGTAACGAGACATATTTTTAGCGCGTGCCACATAGTTGCGGCGATTTGCCCTACAACTCTCACCTCCCCCATGCCGCCTGCTCATTGGCACCAGACGATGGATGCACTCGATGTCGGCGTGGTCATTCAGGACGACAGCCTGCGCATCACGTACGCGAACGTGCGTGCCACTGCAATCCTCGGCGTCGCCGCGAACGAGCTCGTCCAGCGCACCAGCCATGATGTCAGGTTCGAAGTTGTTTCCGCCGATGGCACCCCGGTGCCGGATCATGCGCAGCCGGGGCCATCCGCGCTACGGAGCGGACAAGCGGTACGCGATGTCATTCTTGGCGTGCGTCACGGTGATTCTGCGGAATGGGTATGGATTCTCGCTTCGGCAATCCCTGAGTTGGACACACAGGGACATGCCTGGCAGGTTGTAATCACGTTCAGCGACATCACCGCCGCGCAGCGTGCCATGCGTGAGCAGGAAGCGACCTACTCCTGCGTCTTTCGCTCCATGTCGGAAGGGCTGGTGATTCACAATGTTGACGGATCGATCCGCACGGCCAATGCGGCGGCAGAGCGCGTGCTTGGTCTGTCACTTGAACAGCTCACCGGTCGAGTAGCCACCGATCCACGATGGCAGTTGATCGAGCTGGACGGCTCCCCGGTACAGCCGGCCAGTATCCCGTCAGAGATTACGCTAAGGACGGGAGACGCGGTCTCGGGGAAGGTGATGGGAATGCGCAAGCCAACGGGTGAGCAGTGCTGGCTCGAAGTGCGAGCAGACCCGTTGCGTGAATCCGGCGACCCGAAACTGCGCGGTGTGGTTGCCACCTTTACGGACGTCACGTTGGCACGCAACGCCTTGCTCGCCCTTGAGGCGAGTCGCTCACAGCTCCAACGCGTGCTCGACGCAGTGCCTGGCGTTGTTTATCAGTATCTCCAGCCCGCTCAGAGCGAGGGGAGGGTGACCTTTTGTGGTGGGCGCCTGGCCGAAGTGCTTGGCGTCGATGCGGACACCGTTCGAGCAAATCCGAATCTGATCGCTGACATTCTCAGCAACGCTGGTCGTGATTCGATGCAGTCGCGCATTGAGAGTGCGGATCGCGCCTCGGTTTCGTTTGAGCACGAAGCCAGTTTCAGACATGCGGACGGGAGCACACGTTGGGTCCGCATTTATGGTGTACCGGAGAAAACAGTTGATGGACTCCTGTATACGGGTGTCGCACTGGACGTCACCGAGACGCATCGCATGGCCGATGCGTTACGCCAGAAGCAGCGTCGTGAAGCGATGGGCGACATTGCAGCCGGTATTGCGCACAACTTCAACAACATGCTGGCCGTCATTCTGCCAAACATTCAGCTGGCGCAGGCTGAGGTGTCAGCCGCCGGCCTTGCCTCACTCGCCGACGCTGAACGCGCCGCACACAATGCCGCGGATCTCGTTCGGCGTATGCTGGCGCTCGGTCAGATCGACGACGAGCGTAGCGCGGTGGTGGTGGATGTTGTGGCCACGGTGCGGGAGGCTGTCCACATGTGTCAGCAGACCTTTGACCGCAAGATTCACATCGGTCTTGAGGAGCGCATTGCTGAAGCGTGCGTGCGGTGTGATGCGGCTGAGTTGCAGCAAATCATTCTGAACCTGTGCCTCAATGCACGCGATGCGCTGCAAGATGTGGCGCAACCCGAGCTGTGGGTGGTCGTCTCAGGCGAGAACGAGGACACGGTCCTCATTGAAGTGCGCGACAACGGGGTGGGCATGAGTCCCGATGTGCTGGCGCGTCTTGGGGAGCCGTTCTTCACCACCAAGGCACCGGGCTTCGGAACCGGCCTGGGTGTCGCGTCTACGTACCATAGCGTGACCGATATGGGCGGTACGTGTGGTGTCCGCTCCCTCCCCGGCATCGGTACCACCTTTATCGTAGCGCTGCCACGCACAACCGCGCAGAGCGCTCACACTAAACGCGCCAAGCCTGAGAGCCGTTCATCACTCAGCGGAGTAGTGATGGTCATCGATGACGAGGCGATGGTGCGCAAGGCATTGTCGCGTCAGCTGCAGCGTGCGGGGCTGGACACCGTGCTGGCGGACGGTGGCGCGAGCGCGTTGCAGCTCCTCGCCGACGGCGCCACGCACACACTGCGCGCGATTCTGCTTGATCTCTCCATGCCAGGAATGTCCGGCGTCGAACTGTTGCCCAAGTTACATGAACTCGCCCCGAACGTTCCGGTGATTGCGCTCTCCGGACACATTCCGGATACGGCCGCGCTCGGCGGTGCGAGGCTCATTCTTCAGAAGCCGCTTGGTTACGCGCAGCTTGTTGAGGCGCTGGAGCGAGTCATGGGAGGGACAGGGAACTCGCAGTGATGAAAGCGGCTACATTCGTTGCATGCAACCGACGGAAGCCGCTTGGCACACGCGATCGGCGGATGAGGCGATCAGCGTTCTTCGATCCAACGCTGAATACGGGCTGAGCGAAGATGCAGCCCGCGCGCTGCTCGCAGAGGTCGGCCCGAACCAACTGGCGCAGTCGTCCAAACGTTCGCTGTGGACCATCGCGCTCTATCAGTTTCGCAGCCTGATTGTATTGCTGCTTTTAACAGCAGCGGTGGTGGCGCTCGTACTTGGCGACATCATTGAAGCAGGCGCGATTGTGGTGGTCATCATACTCAACGCGGCGATCGGCTTCATTACCGAGTGGAAGGCGGAGTCGGCGCTCACGGCGCTGCGCCGACAGAGTTCGTCGGTGGCCCGAGTCTTGCGCGACGGTCAGGAGCAGCAGCTTGACGCGATAGTTCTGGTACCGGGAGATGTGGTACTGCTCAGCGCCGGCGATCGGGTGCCCGCTGATGGCCGTCTGGTGAGCGATGCCGAGCTGCAAGTGGACGAAGCGGCGCTCACAGGTGAGTCCATGCCGGTGACCAAGTCGGCTGACGCGCTGATGAGTAGCGAGACGGCGCTGGCGGATCAGAGTGTGATGGTGCACATGGGCACCGGCGTGAGCGATGGGCGCGGCACGTTCGTGGTAACGGCCACCGGCGCCCGCACTGAGATGGGCCAGATCGGCGCGCTCATTGAAAGCATCGATGTGCACGGAACGCCGCTCGAGGCAAAACTTGCGCAACTCAGTCGCACACTGCTGGTGCTGGTGCTGGTGTTGTGTGCGATCATCGTGTTCAGTGGTTGGCTGCGCGGCAACGAGCTGCTGTTCATGCTCGAAGTGGGTATTTCGCTGGCCATCGCGGCGGTCCCCGAAGGATTGCTGGCCGTTACCACGATGACGCTCGCAATCGGCATGCAACGCATGGCGCGGTTCAACGCGCTCGTGCGTCGATTGCCAGCCGTTGAATCGCTCGGCTCTACAACTGTCATCTGCACCGACAAGACCGGAACGCTCACGCGAAACGAGATGACCGTTCGCGCGTACCAGTTGGTCGGATCGCGAGTGGACGTCACCGGTGCCGGATACGACAGCGCGGGCACATTTGAAACAGATGCGCAAACGGTCACGCCATCAACCGATCTTGCGGCCAGCGGCTCGCTGGAGCTGGCGTTGCGCATCGGTGCGCTGTGCAATGATGCGAAGCTCTCGCGCACCGGTGACGCGGTGAAGGTATTGGGCGACCCCACCGAAGGAGCCATGCTGGTGGCCGCACAAAAGGCCGGTCTCGATCTCAACGCACTTGCGCTGGCGTATCCGCGCATCGCCGAGCTGCCGTTCCGGAGCGAGACCAAGCGCATGGTCACGGTGCATGAGGCGTCGGACGGTCGCCGCATCGCGTACATGAAGGGATCTCCCGCCGTGGTTCTTGCCGCGTGTGCAACGGCGGTACAAGGTGACCAGCTGTTGCCGCTGTCGGACGACGGGCGGGCTCAGCTGTTGGCCAACAATAAAGACCTGGCCAGCGCCGCGCTGCGTGTATTGGCCCTCGCTTGGCGCGAACTGCCGTCGGATTACAAGGCGGAGGAACTCAAGCCTGACAGCACGGACGATCAGCCACACAATCTCACCCACGACTTCACGTTTGTCGGTCTTGTGGGCATGAGCGATCCGTTACGTGAAGAGGCGCGCAGCACGATTGCGACCTGTCGCGCCGCCGGCATCCGCACCGTGATGCTCACGGGGGATCAGGAGGCTACTGCTACCGAAATCGCCCGTCAGTTGGGCCTTGATCAGGCCGTAGACGGGAAGCGGCGGCGCACAGTGCACGCGAGTGAACTGCGCGATCTCACGCCGGATCAATGGCTTGATGTGGTTCGCGACGCGGCGGTGTTCGCACGGGTCTCGCCGGAGCACAAGTTGCAGATCGTCGATGCCCTCCAGCGACAGGGACACGTGGTGGCGATGACGGGAGATGGTGTGAACGATGCACCGGCGCTGCGGAAAGCTGACATCGGGATTGCGATGGGATTGCGCGGCACCGAGGTCGCGAAGGAATCGGCGGCGATGGTGATCACCGATGACAACTTCGCGACCATCGTTGGGGCCGTGGAGCAGGGGCGCATCATCGTACACAATCTGCTGCGTTTCATTCACTTTTTGTTCTCCTGCAACTTCGCGGAGATCGTGACCGTGTTTGTGGCCATCATGCTGGGCTGGCCATTGCCATTGGGTGTACTGCAGATTCTATGGCTGAACCTTGTCACCGACATCTTTCCCGCCATGGCACTGGCACTGGAGCCATCGGCGCCCGATGTCATGACGCGTCCACCGCGCGATCCCCAACAGCCGCTCATGACGCCAGCCTTCGCGTGGTTGATTACCTGGCAAGGCTTGCTGATCAGCGCCTGTACGCTGCTGGCCTTCGACGTAGGGATGCGCTGGTACGGATCCGACGGTGAGGGTCTCCAGCGCGCCATCACGATTGCCTTCATGACTTTGGCGCTCTCGCAAACCTTTCACGCATTCAACGCGCGCTCGCGAACAAAATCGGCGTTCAGTTCTCGGTTGTTCACCAACGCCTGGCTGTGGGGCGCCACGCTTACGTGCATTGCACTACAGCTTGCTGCCGTCAGTTTCGCGCCGCTGCGACGTGTGCTGGATACGGTGCCGCTGTCTGCGGTGGACTGGGGGCTGATCGTTGCCAGCTCGCTGGCGCCGGTATTGGTCGTGGAAGTGGTCAAGCTTGTGCAGCGCTGGCGAGCGGCACAACATGTGTCCGCAACGACAGCGGTTGCGTGAACTGCGGCCAATACCAACTCTGCGGGGTAGGAATGCCGTGCGGTCGATTGCATCACGGGAGACTCGCACATGCCTGCGTGGTTGGCAAAACCGCTCAGCACGCCACGTAGTGCTTTCCCTGACGCGCAAGTGAGGGAGATACTGGTACCACGCATGGGCCCGACAGGCGACACTTCGCCGTGTACTTCTCAATGTCTGCACACGGAGGATTGTCGGTGTCTGCTGGTTGGGGTCGTGCCGTCGCCGTAAGCGCGCTCACGCTGCTGGTGCTCGTGCTGGCATTTTTCTACGTGCCGCACTGGATCCTCACTAAGCTGAGCTTTCTTGAACGTGGTATCCGGGTGTGGATGGCCACGGCCTGGACGGGACTCGCGTTCGCAGTGGCCTGTTACTCCGCGTGGCGGAGTTCTGTGTCCACGAAGTCTTCGGCTGCCGAGTAATGCGCCCGCCGAGAGATTTCGGCGAGGTCGTGCTCGGCACGCCCGCACCATGTCGTGCTGCCTGCCCGGTTGGTACCGATGCGGCCGCCTACGTCGCTCTGCTCGAAGAAGGGCGAACGGCGGAAGCCTACGATGTCGCTCGGCTGCCCAACCCGTTTGCTTCAGTGTGCGGACGGGTATGTTCGGCGCCTTGTGAAACGGCGTGCCGACGCGGTGTGATTGACTCGGCGGTCTCCATTCGCGCGCTTAAGCGGGTGCTCTGTGATGTACACGGAGCTGAGCAGGGAGGCGCCAGCCGATGGATGCGCGCGGTGGGCACGTTACCTCCCATCTCGCGTGCATCGATTGGCGTTGTTGGTGGAGGACCCGCAGGACTCGCGGCCGCGCACGACTTGCGACGTGCCGGGCACGCGGTGGTTGTGTACGAATCGATGAAAGAAGCCGGTGGCATGATGCGCTACGGCATACCGGCGTTTCGGTTGCCGCGTGCGGTGCTCGACGCCGAGATCGCGGCGATTCTCTCCATGGGTATCGAGCTGCAACTTGATGTGGCGATCGGTCGTGATGTGTCGTTTGAAACACTGCTCACGCGCCACGCTGCGGTGCTGATTTCGATTGGCTGCCAGCAAGGGCGCAATCTGCATGCTCCTGGTGCCGAGTTGCCGGGTGTGGTGCGTGCGGTGGATTTTCTTCGCGTTGAAAATGCGCGTGAAGCCGGTGCTGCGCGGATCGACGATGACATGGCGCGGGGGCCGGTGGTGGTGATTGGCGGAGGCAGCGTGGCCTTTGACGCGGCGCGCAGCGCCTGGCGTGCCGGTGCAACCACTGCCTACGACGGTCAGACTGCGCTCGATGCCGCACGCAGCGCCAAACGTGCGGGCGAGCGCACCGTCACCATGATTGCAGCCGAATCACGCAGCGCGTTACCAGTACCCGAAGAAGAGTTGCACGAAGCCACCACCGAAGGCGTCGCGCTGCGCGATGGCTATGGTGTGGTCCGGTTGGTTGGAGACACTCGTGTGCGAGGCGTGGAGATTGCGCCCGTGCGTTCGCTCTTTGATGCGGCCGGTCATTTCGCACCTGAGTTGGACGTGTCACAGTCGGTGGTAGTGGAAGCAGCAACAGTGGTACTCGCGATTGGACAACAGTCGGATACCGACTTCCTGTCAAACACCCCAACGGTTGCGCGCACTCCGTGGGGTGGCGTGCAGGTAGATGCGTCGCTCCGCTCAACCGACGCACGCGTGTGGGCGGCGGGTGATGTGGCCACCGGGCCGCGCGATCTGATTGATGCCATCGCGGCCGGTCAGCGCGCGGCTGCTTCAATGATTGTGAGCCTGGCTACGGATGCTCGGGGCGTCGGCGTTGCGCCAATTGAGGTAGAATGGCGACTGGCCAGTGCGCATGCGGTTTCGTCCGCACCTCCGCTTGAAACAGAAACGCGATTCTGGAGCGGCTACGACGAGCTGGCGCGCACCCCACTTCCGGTGCTTGATCCCTCGCAGCGTGATGCCGTATCCGAAGTCGAACTCTCCCTCGAAACACGCGTTGGTCGAGTGGAGGCAGCGCGGTGTCTCCGTTGTGACGAGCACATGCAGTTTTCCGCCGTCCGATGCATCGCTTGTGCGCTATGTGTGGATGTCTGCCCTCAATCGTCTCTCGCTCTGGTACCGGCGGGTGACGAATCGCTCGCCTTGGTGTTCGATGATACCACCTGCATTCGCTGCGGACTTTGTGTGCATCGCTGTCCCACGGATGCACTGCACTTTACGCTCGCGCCGGCGTTGCAAGCGCCGGTCCTGTCCACACGGGCGCAGCCGCGCGAGACCGCCGAGAGCAAATGACTGATCCGCGCGCACCCCGGCCCGGCCAGCGCAACTGGCGATCACTCGTGGAGGAGTCGGCCATCTACCGGTCCATCGTGCGATCGCCGCCCGTCGATTCCCCACGCGGTCGAGCGCAGCGCGCCTTTGGCAACGTGTTTCTGCACGTGTATCCAGTGCGCGTACCACGCGCGCTGCTGCGTTTTCGCTCGACATGGCGACTCGGTTTTATCTCCACGGTACTGTTCACCATTTTGCTCATTACCGGCGTTTACCTGATGTTCTTCTATACGCCGGCCGTGACCATGGCGTATGGTGACATGCAGTTGCTGCGATCGCAGGTTGGCTTTGGTCAGCTCATTCGCAACGTGCATCGGTGGGGCGCTCACCTGATGGTGCTGGCGGTGGTGTTTCATTTGGTGCGTGTGTTCATTGATGGCGCGTACAAGGCACCACGACAGTTCAATTGGGTGATTGGTGTGTTGTTGCTGGTGGTAACGCTGGCGTACTCGTTTACCGGATATCTGCTGCCGTGGGATCAACTGGCGTATTGGGCGGTCACGGTTGGCTCGGACCTCGTGCACTACGTACCGGGCGTAGGCGGCTGGCTGCGCAACTTTCTGTTGGGCGGAAGCACGATCGGCCAATCGGCGCTGTTGCGCTTCTACGTGATTCATGTGGCCGTGCTGACGGGTGCGTTTTTCCTGCTCATGAGCGTGCATCTGTGGCGTTTGCGCAAAGACGGATTGGCGGTGGGTGACGCGCCCGTGGCACACGATGTCACCGCACGTGCAGATGATCACGATGTAGCGATGGTCGCCACGGAAACGTGGCTCCCCGACGGACGTCGCGTGCTGGGTGTTGTCGAAACCGACGAAGGTCCGGGTCGTGCGCGTGCACCTGAAGACGAAGTGTTTGCCTGGCCACACCTGATCGTTCGCCATCAGGTGGTCGCGCTTGCGGTCTGTGCGCTGGTGATCGCACTGGGAATAGCGTTTGAGGCGCCGTTGCGTGACTTGGCGAACCCCAACGTCACGCCGGAGCCGTCCAAGGCACCGTGGTATTTCGTGGGGTTGCAGGAGTTGCTGGCGCACTTTGATCCACTGGTGGCCGGTGTGCTCGCGCCTGGTGTGCTCGTCGCTGCGCTGATCGCGTTGCCGTACATCGATCGCAATCCATCGCGTCGTCCACAGGACCGCCGCGTGGCGTTGATTCTGTTCTGGTCGCTGTTCATTGCGCTCGCGGTGCTCACGGTGATCGGCGCACTCTTTCGTGGTCCAGGTTGGGGTTTTGTCCTTCCGTGGGAACAGTTGTACTTCGAACCGTGAGGTTGGTGCGCGTATGAGCCCGACACGCAGGGAGTTATTGGAAGCGGGTTGGAAGGTGGGCGGCGGCTTGCTGGCCGTCGCTGCCGGATGGACCACGTTTGAGGCGCTCAAGCCACTGGCCGATGTGAGTGGCGGCGGAGTGTTGCCACTGTTGCCTCCCGAGGCCTATCCGGAAGGCTCGGCGACCTTTGTACGTGAAGGTCGATTCTTTGTCACGCGCGCCAGGAACGAGCTCTTTGCGATTTCGCAGAAATGCCCGCATCTGGGTTGCGCGGTGCCATTCTGCGAAGGCTCCGGACGCTTCGAGTGTCCGTGTCACGGCTCGGTGTACAACGTGGCCGGCGAATGGGTGAGCGGACCTGCACCGCGCGGCATGGATCGCTATCCCGTGCAGATTGTGGACGGTCGCGTCACGGTGAACACCATGGTGCTCGAAGAGGGTGCGCCGCTTGGTTCACGCCTCTACGACACGCCGGTGGGTGATGGCAGCTGCGCTCCCGCAAACGAGGGCTAAGCACACGTGTCTGATCCAGGATCCAAAGACCGTCCTACACCGCATCCGCTCGACACCCCGCAGGAGGCCCGTCAACTCGATCGCTACTATGTGATCGGGCTGGTGTGCATGCTGGCGCTCATCGTGGCGTTCCCGGTCTACAAACTCGGGGAGCCCGACCGTCGTCAAAAAACGGACCAAGCAATGCGCGAACAAAACGTGGCCCTAGGCGCAGATTTGTTCGCGCAGCACTGCATGTCCTGTCATGGCGTTGCGGCGCGCGGTGGGCGTGGATTCCCCACGCTTGGTGCGAAGGAATTCCTGACGTCGGTCTCGGATAAACAGCTGCAGTGGTTGATCGCCGGTGGCCTGCCCGGATCAGTAATGACCGCGTACGACATGGATCTTGGTGGTCCCTTTACGATGCAGGAAATCGCGCGGCTGGTCGCCTATCTGCGTTCAATGGAAGACGGTGCGCCGAGTGTGAAAGGATGGCACGAGGGGGAACTGGCCCCGGCCCAGATGCGTCGGGTGCGCACGGAGAGCGACGGGTCGCACGACGATGACGACGATGACAAACATCGCAGTGATGACAAGGATGAGCGGGAAACGGGGAGCATCGCACAAGCCGAGTCCGGGCCCGTGGGCGCGAACCGCGAGCTCCAGCAGCTCTTCACTTCACGCTGTGCGACGTGTCATGGCGCTGTTGGCGAGGGCACGCCAATCGCCGGCCGCATCCGTCCCCTGTCACCAGCGCTGGCCGCGAATCCTGATTCGGCGTCTGACATTATTTCTCGCGGTGTTGCGGGCACCGCCATGACGGCGTTTGCAAAAACTCATGGCGGCCAGCTGGACGAAACACGAATCCGCGCGCTGGTGGAATGGTTGCGTCAAACGCCGTAACCGGCGATTCACTCCACTTCGAAGTTCATCATCATGCCATGGTCTTCATGCTCAAGATTGTGGCAGTGCATCAGGAATCGGCCACGGTGACTGTCAAAGGTGGCCACCACCGACACACGTTCACCAGGAAACACAAGCACGGTGTCCTTCCATCCTTTTTCCCAGGGATAGAGCGTACCGCGACCACCCGTGCGATCTGTGACGCGGAAGTGCACGGCGTGCATGTGCACAGGATGAGGGAAGGGGCCGTCGTTCACAAACACCCACCGCTCTGTGCTGCCAAACGGAATGCGCTCGTCAATGCGCTCCATTTCAAACCCGCGTCCGTTGATTTCATGCATCATCATGGCGCTGCGAAAGTGAAAGGTCCGCTCGCGTGAGACGGCGGCTTCATTCACTGGTGCAATCGTGCTGAGCTGCGCCGGCACGCGGAACTCATCACGAACAGTTCGCGTAACGACAAACTCCAGCAGGTCCATCGCACCGCCTTGTGGCACCACGCCACCACCACCCATGCCGCCCATTCCCATGCCACCGCCTCCGCCGCCCATCCCTCGTCCCATGCCGCCGCCCATCCCCCGGTACGGTGGATCAAACGGTAGCGACTGCAGCATGACCCGCGTGCCTTCCGGAATACCGGTAAAGTCGAGCAGCAGATCGGCCCGTTCGCCGGTGGCGAGGTCCATGTGCGGCAGTGTCACGGGACGCTCGAGCAGGCCGCCATCAGTACCGATCAGTACCAGCGCGCGTTGATTGGACAGACCCAGTCGAAAGATGCGTGCATTGGCCGCACCGAGCAGTCGCACGCGGTAATGTGCGGAACTCACCTCCACGCTTGGCGTGCGCACACCATTGGCGTACGCGGCGCTGCCCAGCAGTCCTTCCATCATGTCGTGACCCCTGGTCACGTCGTAGCTCACGGTTCCATCACTCGCGGGCCGTTTGTCCTGCAACATGACCGTCACTTCACGGTCACCAGTGGGCAGCCCAACGGCGTCTTCTTCAGCGTCGCTGATGATAAACATTCCGGCCATGCCGAGATGCAGCTGCGCGGCAGTGCGCATGTGCGGATGCGCGTGATACCAGTATGTACCGGCTCGTTCGTTGATCAGAAAATCGTAGTTGTACGACGCGCCTGAATCGATCGCGAGCCGCGGGTGGCCGTCGTCTTTTTCGGGCGGACGCAGGCCATGCCAATGCAGGATTGTGGGTTCCTTGAGCTCGTTGCGCAGCGTGATCGTGGCGCGCTCGCCCGCTCGGGCGCGAATGGTTGGCGAAACCGGTCCATCACCCACTGACATCACGGTTGATTGCACACCGGGCGCAATGCTGGTGACATGCTCGCGGGCCGTCAGCAACAAATCACGCGGCGACACCGTGGCGGGTACGTACAATGGTCCACCGGACACGAGCAACGGTTCGGCACGTGGGTCCAACGGATATCCCAGCGCGCGACCTATGGCCGACTGTGGTAACTCCAGGTCGTGCCCGATGCGTGCACCCACCACAGCGCTTCCAGCCAATGCGGCTGAGCGCAGAAAATCCCGACGATCCATTACAACGCGCCTGCGGAGTACACCCCGCGGTAAACGAAAACCACTTTCACATCTGCAGCGTCGCAGAACCGGTTAGTCAGACAACCACGACAGTGTCTGGTCTGCTTGACGGTGACGCGCGGACCACCGTAGTCCACGGGGTAAACACGTCCCTTATCGCCAGCGAGACACCGGTTACGGTTTAAGCTACCAGGAAACCAAAGTTGCGGCGCACGACACACCCCGCCTTCGAGGCTGAACCGCACAGGGACAACGGCCGAAATCGGGCGCGTATCACTTATCGCTGACGGCACGGAACGGTAATCGGCGTGAGCCGGGACCGCGGTTAACTTGCGCCATGCGCACAACTTTCACGCTTTCTCTCATTTGCCTGTTCGCGCCAGTTGCCCTCGTCGCTTGCGGCGAGCAAAACTCCAGTGACCAAGCCCAGTCGGCCAGTACCACGGCCAGTGCACCGGCCGAGCTGCTGTCCCCCGATCCCGTGGCGCTGGCTGCTGCAGCGCCCGATTCGTTTACCCTCACCATCAGCACCAGCAAGGGTGACATCGCGCTGCGTGTTCGAAGAGACTGGTCGCCACTGGGTGTGGATCGGCTGCACTATCTGGCGCAAAACGGTTTCTTTGACGGCGCGCGATTTTTCCGCGTCGTTCCGGGATTCGTTGTGCAGTTCGGGCTATCCGGTCGGCCTGAGATCGATGCGGCCTTCAAGGACCTCATGATCGACGATGATTCGGTGCGCGTAAGCAACCGTCGGGGGACGCTGGTGTTCGCTACGTCGGGTGTGAACACACGCACGTCTCAGCTGTTCATC
>JBBRDJ010000061.1:0-18318 GCA_038203945.1 Gemmatimonadales bacterium | reverse complement strand
CGTTGTTGTAGGTCCAGAGCCAGGCGGTTCCCGCCGCCTGCACGGCTTCCATCGTATCGAAGAGTGACTGCGACAGCCCGTCATAGCGCACCGTGCGATTGTACCGCTCGATGTACGCGTTCTGTTGCGGCTGCCCTGGCTAAATGAAGTCCACTGCGATGCCCCGGCGTTTCGCCCCCTGCTGCAGCGTGTCACTCACGTACGCCGGGCCGTTATCGCACCGAATCCGAATCGGCGCCCCGCGCCATGCGATGAGCTGATCCAGCGCGCGCACCACACGGGCCGCCGGCAAGGACAGATCCACCTCCATCGCCAATCCGTTGCACTACCTGCTGGGTGGCCCCTCTGGGGCCAGCGTCCAGCGCTGCGCTGGCGGTACCATTGTTTTGCGAGGGCCTCCCGCAACAGATCCGCGCTGAGCTGCGCTGCCACGTAGCGCTTGTTGAGGCGTCGATTCTCGTCATCGAGCTCCTTCAGGCGCGACATGAGCGAGGCGTCCATCCCGCCGTACGTCGACCGCCACTTGTAGAATGTGGCGTTACTGATGCCGTGCGTGCGGCAGAGCGCCGGGACGGGCGTGCCGGCCTCCGCTTCCTTCAACACAGCGATGATCTGGCGGTCGGTACATCGTGATGCTTGCATGGAAATCTCCTCGAATCAGTGTACGGGAGTTTTCCACGTTTGGCGACCCCGTTTTTCCGGGAGGATTATCCCGCAACCAGGCTGGGGTTCAAGCCATGGATAGCATCATGGAACTCGCGAAGCTTCGTGCACGGAGCAGCAACGGTTTTGCGTTCGGCGATGGGAGCCACTATGCCGTGAAGCACTTGAAGCCATCGCGCGTACCGGTGGCAGGGGACGAGTTCGACTTGTCGCGCGAAGACTCGGTCCTTGTCATTATGGTGGCCGTTCCCGACACGCTGGGTCGACGAACGATTCAAACCGCAAGCTTGAGTGCGGCAACGGCCCCGAACATTGCTTTCACTCGTCAAGGCACAGGTTCGGACTTTCGACTGGTGCCGGTACCGCATTTCACTGCGGTACGGTACTAGAAACTCAACCGCGAAGCACTCCTCGACCGCAGCGTTAAGTGGTGCTTGAAATGTTTAGTGGCCTACCGCGCCCGAAACGCCGCGATCGCCTTGGACGTGAACTCCGACAACACCATCTCTCCGCTCATTGCCGCCCGTTCGGCCAGCAACGGCTCCCACTGCTCAGTACCCGCCCAGAATACACGCTTGAGTTCACGCATGGCCTGAGGGTTGCTGCTGGCCAGCGTGCGGGCCAGATCGGCAACCGTCGCATTCAGCTGCTCTGTGTCGTCCACCACGCGCGCATACAGCCCATGCCGCTCTCCCCACGCCGCGTCGCGCCAATCGGCGTCTACGGACATGGCCGCAAACGGACCGTGACCAATGCGACGCTCCACCACCGTGCCCACCACAAACGGTCCAATGCCCACGGCCAGCTCGCTCAAGCGGGCCGCCGCCGAAGACACGGCAATCGCATAGTCGGACGCCGCAATGAGCCCCACCGCACCGCCGGCCGCCTTTCCGTGCACCCGCGTAATCACCAACTTGGGCGAGCGAATCATGGCCAGGATCACGCTCGAGAAGCCGCTGAAGAACTGCGCGCCAGCGATGGCGTCGGGAATGGTGGCAAACTCGTCAAACGACGCACCGGCGCAAAACGGACCGGTGCCGCCGCTGCGCAGCACGATCACGCGGGCATCAGCGTGTTCGCCCAGCGCTGTAATCTGCGCCGCCAGCTCACGCAGCAACGCGCCCGGCAGGGAGTTCCCCTTGGGGTGGAAAAACTCAACTGTGCCGACACCGTCGGCAATGTGCACCGTGACCCGGCCCTCGGGCACAGAATTGGATGGAGCGCTCTTTGTCATATGGGGTAAGATACAAGCTGCACACGATTGTGAAATTCCTGTTTTTTCCGGTAGATTGCCACTATGACACAGCCTACGACCGTCAAGCCAACCACCGTGACCGCCGACGATTCGGCCCTCGTTGCCGCCTTTGAGGCGCGCATTGCCGCTGGCGAGAGCATCGAGCCCAAGGACTGGATGCCCGAGCGATACCGCCGGCAGCTCATCCGGATGATGTCGCAGCATGCGCATTCCGAAATCGTGGGCATGCTGCCCGAGGGCAATTGGATCACGCGCGCGCCCTCACTGCGTCGCAAGATGTCGCTCATTGCCAAAGTGCAGGACGAAGCGGGCCACGGGCTTTACATCTACTGCGGCACCGAGACGCTCGGCGTCGATCGGCACGAGCTTAACGAGCAGCTGCTCGACGGCAGGGCGAAGTATTCCAGCATCTTCAACTACCCCACGCTCTCTTGGGCGGACATGGGCGTGATTGGCTGGTTCGTAGACGGCGCTGCGATTGTGAACCAGACGATTCTCGCCAAGGCGTCGTACGGTCCGTATGCCCGCGCCATGGTGCGCATCTGCAAGGAAGAAAACTTCCACAAGCGCCAAGGCTTCGAGATCTGCACCACGCTCGCCCGGGGCACCGAGGCGCAGCGCGAGATGGTGCAGGACGCGGTGAATCGCTTCTGGTGGCCGTCGCTCATGATGTTCGGGCCCAGTGACACCGATTCGCCCAACTCGGCCGAGCTGCTCAAGTGGCGTGTGAAGCGCAAGACGAACGACGAGCTGCGTCAGCGCTTCATCAATCTCACCGTGCCGCAGGCAATCGCGATCGGCGTCACGCTGCCCGACCCGGATCTGCGTTACAACGAGGAGACGGGCAACTGGGACTTTGGCGAGATCGACTGGGAGGAGTTTTTCCAGGTGATCGGCGGCAACGGCCCATGTAACCGCGAGCGCATCGCGGCGCGTCAGCAGGCCCACGACGACGGCGCCTGGGTGCGGGCGGCGGCCGAGGCGCATGCATCGCGCCAGCGACGTGACGTGCAGGCGGCCTGATGGCAGGCGTCCGCACAGCTGATCCGTCCGGCACCTCGGCGAACGGTGAGACCAAGGACGGACAGTGGCCGCTCTGGGAAGTGTTCACCCAGGCCGGCCGCGGCGCCCCGCACCAGCATGCGGGCAGCGTACACGCCACAGATGCGGAGCACGCCATGCAGAACGCGCGTGACGTCTACACGCGGCGCGGCGAAGCGGTGAGCCTGTGGGTCGTGCCCGCCGAGGCGATCATTGCTTCCGCGCCTGGCGACGCTGGTCCGTTTTTCGATCCTGGCAACGACAAGCCGTACCGTCACCCGCACTTTTACAAGGTTCCTCTCGGCGTGAAGGTGTTCTGATGGCCATTGACACTGACGACGAGCTGGACGTTACCAAGCGTGCCACGGTTGCCGCCGACGAGATCAGCGTTGCGGGTTCGCGAGGGCCAACGCTGGGCGCGCCGCTGTTTGAGTATCTGCTCCGTCTCGGCGATGACCGGCTCGTGCTCGGACACCGGCTTTCGGAGTGGTGCGGGCATGGCCCCGTGCTCGAGGAGGACATTGCAATGGCTAATGTCGCACTCGACCTCGTGGGCGCCGCCAACATGCTGCTTGGGCTGGCCGGTGAAGTCGAGGGGCAGGGGCGTGACGCCGACGCGCTGGCCTATTTTCGCGACGGCGTGAAGTACCGCAACGCGCTGCTCGTGGAGCTGCCGCGCGGTGACTTTGCCTTCACGATGGTGCGACAGTTCCTGTTCGATGCGTACAGCGTGTTGCAGCTCGATGCGCTGGCCGGATGCGCGCATGAGGAGCTGGCCGGCATTGCCGCCAAGTCGCTCAAGGAGGACAAGTACCACCTGCGCCACTCCAGCGAGTGGGTGGTGCGGATGGGTGACGGCACCGATGAGAGCCACCGGCGTGCGCAAAACGCGCTCGACGAACTCTGGCGCTACACAGGTGAGTTGTTCCTGCGCGACGGGGTGGACGACGCGGTGGCGGAGCACGGCATCACGCTCGACTACGGTGCGCTCGAGGCCCGCTGGGCGGCGATGGTGGGCGATGTATTTCAGAGAGCCACGCTCACCCCGCCCGCCGATGCCGTGATGGTGCGAGGCGGGCGCGTAGGACGCCACACTGAACACCTCGGACACATGCTTTCGGCGATGCAAAGCGTAGCCCGGGCGCATCCCGGAGCCACGTGGTGAGCGCGGTGTCACTCACACGTGATCAGGTGTACGACGTGCTGAGCACTGTCATGGATCCCGAAGTGCCGGTGATCAGCGTGGTGGAGCTGGGCATCATTCGTGATGTCGAGGTGGAGCGTGCTGGAGGTGCAGCCACGGCTGACGCTCCTGTCGCAGGCGTGGAGGTCACGGTAACGGTGACGCCCACGTATTCCGGCTGCCCCGCCATGCGCGAAATCGAAGACGATATTCGCAGCGCGCTGCTCAAGGCGGGCGCGCGCTCGGTGCATGTGAAGACCACGTTTGCGCCAGCGTGGACCACCGACTGGATGGGCCCCGAAGCGCGCGAGAAGTTGCGTGCTTATGGCATTGCGCCGCCGGGACGCGCCGAGCAGGGTGGACTGGTCACACTCACCCGTCGTCGTGCTGCTGTCGCGTGTCCGTTTTGTGGTTCGAAAGACACGCGACTGCAAAGTGAGTTTGGGTCGACGGCGTGTAAAGCCATTCATGTGTGCAACAGTTGCACGCAGCCGTTTGATGAGTTCAAGGCGATTTGAGAGCCTCGTCTCTCGACCTCAGCGCTACAGCGGGAGTAGACGCGCTGTTGGAAGTCGTGAAAAATCACGATCGAACGTGAGGACCTCAAGGCCGTCTTTGTCGTAGTCGGCACAGATCAGTCGGTCAATCAGCCCTGGCTTGGTCGCCGCTTGCATTTGCGCGAGGACCTGCGGTGCGACGCCAGACGCGTTGATGCGCGGGTCGCGAAGCAGCGCGTGCAAAGCATGCAGTGCATCAGCGTGCGGCACGCGATAATGATGTCGGAGCGCGAAGTACGACTCGCTCAACACCAGGTCAGACACCACGGCTGGCGATTGCAGCGCGCTGACATAGGATAGCGCCGCGGCAGCTTGCTCCGCGGGCTCTCCGGTGAGCAGCCGCAAGACGACTGAAGTGTCGAGAGCTGCGTTCATGGTGCGTGTTTTTTATTCCGTGCAGTGGCGACACTCGCCCGCACGCCCTCCATGGAATGGTCGTCAACGCGCTTGGCGTAGTTTCTGAGTGCGCCAAACCACGCGGGTTCGGGCTGCGGTGCGTCCGGGCCCGCCGGCTTTGTATCGTGCAATTCGTCGGGTGAATCGAGCACGTAACGCACGCCTTCCGCGACCATCTCCCGGACAGACCGCCCGCGTTTGGCCGCTTCGATCTTGAGTCGGCGGTACAGATTATCGTCGAAGTCAATGGTTGCTTTCATGGTAACAAGCTAACCATACGATGCCCTACCCGCTTCGCTGCTAAACCACATGCGATTTCCACGCACCGCGCCGAAATAAGATCGCGCCTGTGAGGGCACTGCTGCACTGCCAAACGCCGCAACGATTTTCACCAACGCAAATGAGCTGGCGTCGCCTGCGTCTCGCCATAGAGGTGGACTGCGACGCGCGCGTGCTGCGCCACGAGGCCACGCCACGGCAATATGGACAGCTGCTTCTGCTCATGTCGCACCAGCGATTGACCGCTCCCCGTGGGCAACATGCCCTCATCTCGCTGGCCGCTCCTTTGTCCCCGCGGGCCTCTCAACTCAAGCACAGGATAGATGCAATGACGACACGTCCCACGAAGTACAAGCGCGCAACGATGGTGGCCATCGCGTCGGGCGCTTTCGGAGCCTCCCTGCTGATTGCTGCCGTTCCGGCGCCTGCCCGCACCTTGCCGCCGGTCCGGGTAAGCGCCGCTATACCAAGCGAGGCCGTGACGGTCAGCGTGACGCAAGTCGGCACCAAAGACGTGGAGCTGGATAGTCGGGGCCGACTTGTGGGCGAAGTCCTCATATACGGCAGCGGGCAAGCGAAGCTCAGTCTTGGAAGCAACGAACCTCAGCCCCTTATCGACACGATTCGTTTGAAGGCTCTCCCGGCCTTCTCGGCTGACGTCACCAACGGCGACGTGCATGTGGAGCTGCGCGGTAGCGGCACGATTCAGCTTGTCGGCTCGGTCACGGGCGGTCCGGCGGCGAACGTGAGCGCGACAGGCAATCACCTTGTGCTGATGCAAGGCGGCACGGGTGTCAGAACGATCGCCGCAGGTGAGCTGAATCCAATGAACCGATGATTCGCAGATTCTCGATTTTGAGTGCAGCGCGCTAAAAAATACTGTTACTCGTAAAAAGGTTCTCGATAACTGAAATGCATTAAGCTTGATCACGAGGCGCAGTGTGCACGCATTATTCTTTGTTCATCAAAGACCTTGAATAGCAGCTGGTTTGCCTCAAAGCACTCCGCGTTTGGTACGTTGCACCGCTGGAACCCCTCAGTATCCGCCAGTTTGCCCAGGAGAACATATGCGTCACGCTGCATCCTCCAAACCGTTCAAACTGATGCTGTTTGGTGTGCTCTGTTTGCTGGCCGGCTGCGCTGACTCTCCGCAAAGCCCAAACGAATGTACTGGTGACTGCGTGACGACTGCTTTTGTCACCGTTGTTCTCCGCGACTCCACTGGTGCTCGTGTCGAGCGCGCACCTGTTCAAGTTTTGAGTTTCCTTGGCGAGTGCGGTGGCGTGATGCGGGGCGCTGGTGGCGCCACCATCTTGGCCGACGCTGGTGAGGGCCGAATCGAACTGATATCGCCGAACAGTCCGCACGTCGCAGCATGTGTGGAGGTCACGATAAATCCGGATGCAGGAGCGGAGTTGCCCGTCGTCCGAAAGACGTTCTCCGGACCGCTTGAGTTCAGAGCGGCCGACGGTTCACCGCGTGACAGTCTTCGCGTTGAGGTGGTGATGCCTTGGGCTCCGTAGTTCATGGCAGTACTACACCACCTGTGTTTTCCACGAACCACGTCGAAACAGTATCGTGCTCACGAGCGCGAGCACAGCGTAAGCCACCGGCACCGCGATAAACACGCCGCGCTGCTGCAGTCCCAGTACCGATGACAAAGCCCAGGCGAGCGGAATCTGCACAATCCAGAAGCAGAAAAAGTTGATCCACGTGGGTGTGCGTGTATCGCCCGCTCCGTTTAACGATTGCTCGAACACCATGCCCAGCGCGTACACCGGAAATCCGAGTCCAATCACGCGCAGCCCGTACACGGCAACGCGCGCGACCTCAGGCGCGGTGGTGAACAGCCGCACGATGGCCGGTGCAAAAATGAGAAACACGACGCCAATGGAGCCGAGCGCGAGAACGTTGAAGTTTGCCGCGGTCCACACGGATTTCTCCGCGCGGTCGGGCAGCTTTGCACCAAGCGATTGTCCCACCATGGTGGCGGCTGCGGCGCCAATACCAAACGCCGGCATGAGGGCAAACAGAATGATGCGAATGGCAATCGTGTAGCCGGCCAACGCCGCACTGCCAAACATCGACACGATTTTCACCAGTGCAATCCAGCTCATGGAGCTGAGTGCAACCTGCACTGTGCCCCAACCGCTGAGCTGTGCGATGTTGATCATGGTGCGCGTTTCAACTGCCAGGTGTTGTGCACGCACTTTCAGATGTCCGGTGCCGCGCGTGAGCAATACCAGTGCGTAAATCAAACCAACGCCGCGTCCGATTGTCGTCGCAATCGCCGCGCCCGTAAGACCGAGTTCGGGAAACGGTCCGATGCCAAAAATCAGCGCCGGATCGAGCAGGCAGTTGAGGCCGTTGCCAAGTATGAGCACGCGCATGGCCACTGCGGCGTCACCCGCGCCGCGAAACACTGCGTTTACCAGAAACAACAGGAACGCCGTCGCACTGCCGCCCAGCGTAACACGCGCGTACATCGTGCCCTGCGCCAGCACGTCTGCATCGGCACCCATGAGCGAGAGCAGTTCCGGTGCCCACACCGCACCCACTACACACAGAATCGCTGACAGCAACAGTCCGAGCAGCAGCACCTGTACCGCCGCCCGGGCGGCGCTGTCGCCGTCCTTTTCACCAATGCGCCTGGCAACCGTTGCCGACGCACCAATGCTCAAACCAAATGCGATCGTGTAAATCACGATCATGAGCGATTCGGTCAAACCAACGGTGGCGATGGCCGCCGCGCCCAGTCGTGCGACAAAAAACACATCCACAATGGCGAAGATGCTTTCCATGGACATCTCCACTACCATGGGAAGCGCCAACAGAAAAATGGCGCGTCCGATGGTACCGGCTGTGTAGTCCTGATTTGTACCACGCAACGCGTCGCGCACATCGCGCCAGAAACCTGCACCCTTTGCGGGCGGCAGTTCGGCGGCGGCGATTTCAGGAGAAGACTGCAAGGGAAACCTCGAGGAGTTCGAATGTAAAACGCCCCACCTGATTCATACCGAAGCAGGAGGGGCGTTATCCGCGAGGCGGGCAACCGGGGTGGTTGCGCCTACCGTTGACGCACTGCTTCGAGAGACAACAAGCCGATCGCTGCGTCCACCACACGGGAACGCACAACCCGGGAGGCCTGGATGGCGAGGTCAGCAGTTCGAAGCGTGAGGTCCATGAAACGTGGCCAATCGTGTGGTACTCGCGCGGCCAACCCGAGAATGCCGTTGAATGCCCGCGCGGGCTACTCAGCCCGCCGAGCCGCGCGATCGATCGCCTGCTGGCGACCGACGGCCACATTCCAGTCGATGGTGGGTGCAACGTCCTGGTCAGCGAGCTGCAAACTGGCCAAAGCGCGCTCCACCACGGGCGCCCCCAACAATGCGGGTAACGCCCAACCAAACGACAACTCGGCGCGACGGCACACACGCTCTTCTTTGGCCGCATCGCGACCCGCACGTCGCACACCCATGGCGTGCACGCGCGCATGCACACCCTCATGCAGAATGGACGACGCCACCGGCGCCGCACTGATATCACGACGCGCAAGAAACGTGAGTTCGGTAATGATCACGCGCTGGTCGGGTATGAACGCGCCACGGCACGCAAAGCGTTCAATGCGGATGGCCACGATATCACGCACGATATGACGTAGTCGCCACGGCTGATAGCGGTCAATCAGATCCAGCGCTTCGTTGAGTCGCTCCAACACATGAGCCGAACTAATGTCGGGGCGCGAGTTGATGACTTCTACGTACACGCCATGTCGCGTGACGATGTGCTCAGTGCCGAATGGTTGATTGGATGACATATGCGCCTCGGACCTACAGTTCGTCGAACAAACGTTCGCGAGCGTTCACAGTTACAGTTGACTGTAAACGGTGCAGGTAAAAACCCAAACCGTAAACCGTTTACTGCAACCGTGAACGCAGTCAAACGGCAGTAAAAATCAGACCCGCAGCAATTCCTCAATCCCCTTCGCTATCTCCTCCCCCCCCGGCAACACCGCCTCCAGCAACACCGGATGATACGGCATCGGAATGTCACGCGGTGCAATGCGCTGCACCGGAGCGTCGAGATACCAGAACGCGTCCTGCGCAACCACCGCCGCAATCTCCGCGCCAAAACCGGCCGTGAGATTGTCCTCGTGCACAATCAGGCAGCGACCGGTTTTCTTCACCGACTCAAGCACAGCCGCGCGGTCCCACGGTGCAATGGTGCGCAAGTCAATCAGCTCCACCGCGTCGCCAAACTGCTCAATCGCCTCTATACAGCGATGCACCATCGCGCCCCACGTGATCAGCGTGAGATCCGTACCCTCACGCACCACCCGCGCCCGCCCCAGCGGCAACACGTAGTCATCGCCCGGATACCGCGCGCTGCCGTCTCCCGTCATCAGCAACGCTCGATGCTCAAAGTAGATCGTGGGATTGGGACTGCGCATGGCCGCACGCAACAGGCCCACTGCGTCGGCTGCATTGGAGGGCATCACCACCTGCCATCCGTAAGCGTGCGCAAATCGCACCTCGTCGCTCAGGCTGTGCCACGGGTCGCCCACGTCCTTGCCGAATCCGCCCGGCATGCGCACCACCATTGGTGCGGCAAACCGATTGGCCGTTCGCCAACGCATGGTGCCGGTGTTGTTGAGCTGCTCCGTGGCTGGGTCTGCGTACTTGCGGAATTGAATCTCGGCCACTGGCATGAGCCCGGAAATCGCCATGCCCGACGCGCGACCAATAATTCCCTCTTCCGACAAGCTCGTATCAAACACTCGCTCGGAACCAAACTGCTTTTGCAGCCCCTCGGTCACGAGATGCACGCCGCCTTTACGGCCCACGTCTTCGCCGAACACCAGCACTTTCGGGTTCACCTCAAGCTCGTGACGCAGAGTGCGACGGATAGCGTCGGCCATTCGCAGCAGCTCCCCGTCGTCCTGCACCTGATCGCTCCCGCCCAGTTGCTCACGCTCGGCTCGTGTGAGGCCGCCCATCGCTTCGGGTGTGTCGGCACTGTCATCGGCATACACAAACTGCGCAATGCGCGATGCATCGGGAATCGCACGCGCGCGCGCAGCTGTCAACGCCGTCTGCACGTCACGCGTGACTTCCGCTTCGAGCTCCGTCCAATCGTCATTCGACATGACTGCCGGAACGAGATACTGTCGCAGTCGCGGCAGCGGATCGCGCGCATCGTCGGCCGCGATGTCTTCCGCTGTTCGATATCCCTTCTGATTGTCCGGGCCAGAATGACTCGACAGGCGCGGCACTGTGAGTCGAATCAACGCGGGGCCGTGACCCGCGCGCACATGCAGCACACATTCGCTGAACAGGGTCGCCGACTGATGTGGATCGGTGCCGTCGCCGTCGCGCAAAAAGAGATTGCCAAATGACGCCAGGTTGGCCGCAATGTTCGCTCCTGGCGTCTGCATATCACCGGAAACAGAGATGCCGAGGTTGTTGTCTTCGATGTAGAACAACATCGGGAGCTTGAGCGTGGTGGCAATGGTGAGCGCCGACCAGAACCCACTTGTGGCCACCGACGCGTCACCGCCCAGCGCCACTGCCAGTGCACCGTCCCACGATGGGTCACCAAGCACGTCGCGGTGATACGATATGCTCTGCGCCCAGCCAATGGCCGGCGTATACTGCGAGCCCACATCGCCCGACATGGGCAGCACCACCGGTCCATTGCGGTTGGGCAGGTTGCACACCACACCAATGTCACGTCCATCACTGAAGCCGCCCGCACGGCCGAGCGGGCTGCCAAAGGCGTCGTCGAGCGGGAGTCCGAGGGAAAGCAGGAATGGACGCGACCGATAGTACGCGCCCGCCGCATCGCGCTTGCCTTGCACCAACTCGCCCAGAATCACCTGCGCGACATCGTGTCCACGCGCCGAAAACTGGTACATGACCACATGATCCTTGGGAATCCGGTTGCGGTCGCGGTTGGTACCCTCCTCAATGTCGTCGAGCTGGCGCGAGGCCAGCGCGTGTCGCACTACGCGGCGCCAGTCGATGTCTGGGTGAGGGGTGCGTGAATTGGGTGCCTGAGGGCGAGCGGCGCGGCGCGAGCGAAGGGTATTGGCCATGAGCAACAATATGGAAACGGCTGCCCGCGCGAGTAGATCCGAGCAAGCAATCGGTGAAGGAGGCGTGGCGCCGTGGCACCTCGTATCTTGATAAGATGACCTACCAGTTCATCATCGCGGGAGTGGCGGACGGCGTCCTGTCCATTACGCTCAACCGCCCCGAAGTGCTCAACAGCTTCACCCGCGCCATGGCGCGCGAGGTGCAGGACGCGCTGCAGACGGCCGAATCGAGTCCTGAAATCCGCGCGGTACTGCTGACCGGAGCTGGACGCGGCTTCAGCGCCGGCCAGGATCTCTCCGAGGTGCTGCCCGAGGGCGACGGACCAATGCCCGACATCAGCGAGATTGTGCGCGAATCGTACAATCCGATCATTCGCGCCATTCGTACGCTCGAAAAACCGGTGATCTGCGCCGTGAATGGCGTGGCCGCCGGCGCTGGGGCGAATCTGGCCTTTGCTTGCGATATCACGCTCGCCGCCGACGATGCGATTTTTGTCGAAAGCTTTGCCAAAATCGGCCTGATTCCCGATACCAGCGGCTCGTTTTTTGTGCCGCGACTGGTTGGAATGCAGCGCGCCACCGGAATGTTTTTCCTTGGCGACAAAATCTCGGCCGCCAAGGCCAAAGAGTGGGGGCTGATCTGGGACGTGGTGCCCAACGCCGAACTGGCGGTGCGCTCGCTGGATTTGGCGCGATCGCTGGCGCAACAAGCCACACGCGGTTTTGGCCTCACCAAGCGCGCCCTCAATGCGTCGTTTGCCAACTCGCTGGACCAACAGCTCGAGGTGGAAGCCGATTGCATGCAGGAAGCCGGACGCACCAGTGATTACGCCGAGGGTGTGCACGCGTTTTTGGCGAAGCGCAAGCCAGTGTACACCGGCACATGAAAACAACGGGTATGAAGAACGAAAAGTTTTCGACAGACACGGTGATTGGCGTTGTGGGTGCTGGTGCGATGGGCGCCGGAATCGCACAAGTGGCCGCTGCTGCTGGACATCGCGTTCTGTTGGCCGACGCCCACGCGCCTTCGATTGCGAGAGCGCGCATGGGACATGACAAGGCACTGTCGCGGGATGTCGAGAAGGGGCGCCGGAACCGCGCAGACGCCGACGCCGTGCTGTCACGCATAACCTACGTGGAAGGTGCTGATCCTGCGCATCTGGCGGTGTTCACTGAATGCGGGTTGGTGATTGAAGCGATCATTGAAGATCTGTCAGCAAAGCGCGCGCTGTTGAAAGTGCTTGAAGACGTCATAGCGCCCGATGCGGCGCTTGCATCGAACACCTCGTCGCTGAGCATTGCGGCGTTGGCTGGTGCGTGTGCGCACAGTGAACGCGTGCTGGGTGTGCATTTTTTCAATCCTGCGCCTGTCATGCCGCTGGTAGAAATTATACCGGCGCTGACAACGGACACCAGCCTCACCCACCGAGTGCAGGCGTTGGTCGACAGTTGGGGCAAGACCACTGTCCGCGCGACCGATACACCGGGGTTCATTGTGAATCGTGTGGCCCGTCCGTTTTACGGCGAGTCGCTGCGCATTCACGAGGAGGGGATAGCCGATTTTGCCACCATTGACTGGGCCATGCGCGAGCTTGGCGGCTTTCGCATGGGTCCGTTTGAACTGATGGACTTTATTGGCAACGATGTAAACTACGCCGTGACCTGTTCGGTGTTTGAAGCCATGTCGTACGATCCGCGATACAAGCCGGCGCTGCAGCAACGACGACTGGTGGAGGCCGGATGGCTTGGTCGCAAGAGCGGGCGGGGGTATTACGACTACCGCGACGGCGCTGCTGCGCCAACGGCCGTGCAAGACGCGCCATTGGGTGAGCGCATTGTCACGCGCGTGTTGGCCATGCTGATCAACGAAGCAACTGACGCGGTGCATTTGCGAGTGGCATCACCGGCTGACATTGAGCTGGCCATGACACGCGGCGTGAACTATCCACGCGGCCTGCTCGCGTGGGGCGATCATCTGGGAGCCTCGCAAGTGCTGCAAACTCTCGAGTCGTTACACGCTGACTACGGCGAAGACCGCTATCGTCCGAGTATCCGACTGCGACGCGCGGTGCATACGGGCGACAGCCTGTTGGCACAGCGTGCGGGCAGCGGCCCCTGACTGCACGTGACCGCACGTTATCACGCGTAGAACGCTGTGATTGACACATTTTCCATTTCATTCTGTGAGATGTGATGCACAAGGACCAACGAGCATGAACCCAACTGACGCGTACCTGATTGATGGTGTGCGCACACCGATCGGTAACATCGGCGGCGCGCTGAGCGCGGTTCGCGCCGACGACATGGCGGCACACGTGATACGCGCACTTGTCTCGCGTAACAACACGCTCGATCCGTCGCTCATTGCCGACGTGGTGCTCGGCTGCGCCAATCAGGCCGGTGAGGACAATCGCAACGTGGCCCGCATGGCCGCGCTGCTGGCCGGACTGCCGGTCACCGTGCCCGGCGAAACGGTCAATCGCTTGTGTGCGTCGGGCTTGAGTGCGGTGGCTCACGCCGCGCGCGCGATTCGCTGTGGTGAGGGCGATGTGTACGTGGCCGGCGGTGTCGAAAATATGACGCGTGCTCCCTTTGTCATGTCCAAAGGCAGCTCGGCGTTTGGACGTGATGTGCAGCTCTTTGACACGAGCCTCGGCTGGCGATTCGTGAATCCGCTTATGCAGTCCATGTACGGCACCGATGCGATGGGCGAAACGGCGGAGCACGTAGCCACGCAGTTCGACATCTCGCGCGCCGATCAGGATGCATTCGCGGTGCAATCCCAGGCCAGGGCCGCCGCGGCGCAGCGGGCCGGTCGCTTTGTACGCGAGATCGAAGCGCTGCAGATCACGCCACGCCGAGGCGATCCGATTCGCGTGGAGCAGGACGAGTTTTTGCGCCCGGATACCACGCTGGAGACGCTGGGCAAACTGCGTCCCGCGTTTCGCAAAGATGGTCTGGGATCGGTCACTGCCGGCAACTCCTCGGGACTCAACGACGGCGCGGCGGCGTTGTTGATATCCTCCGGCAGCGCGGCCGACAAGCATGGACTTAAGCCGCGCGCTCGCATCGTGGCCGCAGCGGCGGCTGGTGTGGAACCGCGCATCATGGGCATGGGACCCTTGCCGGCAACGCGGCTGGTGCTCGAGCGCGCGGGCCTCACGTTGGAGCAAATGGATGTGATCGAGCTCAACGAGGCGTTTGCGGCGCAATCGCTGGCGTGCCTGCGTGAACTAGGTCTGCCTGACGATGATGCAAGGGTAAACCGTAACGGCGGTGCCATTGCGTTGGGGCATCCGTTGGGGATGAGCGGTGCACGCCTGGCGCTCACTGCCATGCTCGAACTGCACGAGACCGGTGGTCGTTATGCGCTGTGCACGATGTGTATTGGCGTGGGTCAGGGATACGCGCTGATCATGGAACAGGTGTAACCACATGATCTACGCGTTTGATGATTTCATTCCGGTAGTGCACGAAAGTGCGTTTATTCATCCACAGGCCGCTGTCACGGGCAATGTGATCATTGGCCGCGATGTGTACGTGGGGCCCGGTGCGGCCATTCGTGGTGACTGGGGAGGTATTGAAATACATGATGGCTGTAACGTGCAGGAAAACTGCACCCTTCACATGTTCCCAGGCGTCACGGTGGTGCTTGAACGGGGGGCGCATATTGGGCACGGCGCAGTGGTGCACGGGGCGCATATTGGTGCCAATACACTGGTCGGCATGAACGCTGTCGTCATGGATAACGCCGTCATCGGTTCGGGGTGCATTGTGGGCGCACTCTGTTTTGTGCCTGCCGACATGCAGGTGCCCGATCGCAAGGTGGTCGTGGGCAATCCGGCGCGCATCGTGAAAGATGTGAGCGATGAGATGCTCGCGTGGAAGAGCGATGGTACCGCACTCTATCAGCAGCTGCCGGCCGCGATGCGTCAGAGCTGGGGGGTAGTGGAACCGCTGCGCGAAGCACCAGCCAACCGCTCAACGCAGGCGAATGTTCTTAAAACGTGGAATCAAACGCGTGGGTGACTTCGCGTTTCGCATCGGGACTGAACTTGCATTCGAACGGTCATTTGAACGCGCATTTGAACGGTCATTTGAACGCGCATTTGAACGTGCATTCGAACGGTCATTCGAACGTGCATTTGAACGTCCATACAAACGTGAATGCGAACGTGTGCACCCTGCACCCGCTGCTCCGCGCTCAATCATTGGCACTCTCAACCCACACCTCGTATGAAGCTCGGCAACTACGCACTCGGCCAGTGGATTGAAGGCACTGGCAAGACCGCAGACCTCATCCATGCCGTGACCGGTGAGAAGATCGGTGAAGCGTCCAGCGGCGGATTGGATTTCGCCGCCATGACAGACTACGCGCGCCGTGTCGGCGGTCCGGCAATGCGCAAACTCACGTTTCATCAACGCGCCGCGTTGCTCAAAGCACTCGCGCAGTATCTCATGGAGCGCAAGGAACAGTATTACGCGCTGTCATCGGCTACCGGCGCCACGCGTTCCGACTCATGGGTAGACATTGAAGGAGGCATCGGGACGCTCTTTGCCTACAGCAGTCGCGGCCGACGTGAGTTTCCCAACGAGACGTTTCATGTGGAAGGCCCGGTAGAGCCGTTGTCCAAGGGCGGCTCATTTGTGGGTCGACATATTTGCGTACCACTGGAAGGCGTCGCGATTCAGATCAACGCCTTCAACTTTCCAGTGTGGGGCATGCTCGAGAAACTGGCGCCCTCACTGCTGGCCGGCATGCCGTGCATTGTGAAACCCGCTACATCAACCAGCTATCTCACCGAGCTTGTGTTTCGCGACATGGTGGCTTCGGGCATTCTGCCGGCCGGTGCCATCCAACTGGTGTGCGGCAGCGCCGGTGATCTGCTCGATCACGTCACGGAACAGGATGCCGTCGCGTTTACCGGTTCGGCGGCCACGGGCCAGATGCTCAAAGCGGGCGATGCCATGATGCGTCATTCCGTGCGCTTCAACATGGAAGCCGATTCGCTCAACTGCACCATCCTCGGTCCCGATGCGGTGCCCGGAACGAAGGAGTTCGATCTGTTCATCAAGGAAGTCACGCGTGAAATGACAACCAAAGCCGGACAGAAGTGCACCGCGATTCGTCGTACCATTGTACCGGCAGGGATGGAAGAAGCAGTGGTGAATGCGTTGTCAGCGCGGCTCGCAAAAACCGTGATTGGCGATCCCACCGTGGAAGGTGTGCGCATGGGACCGCTGGCCACGCGCGGGCAGGTACGCGATGTGGGTGCAGCGGCTGACCGCATTGGGTCGGCCGCCGAGTTGGTGTATGGTAGTGCAGACTTCGCGATAGTGGGAGCGGATCGCGACAAAGGCGCGTTCTTTGGGCCTCGGCTGATGGTGTGCAACGAGCCGTTTGTGTACAGCGAGCCGCACGACATTGAAGCGTTCGGTCCGGTGAACACCGTGATGGCCTACAACACGCTTGACGAAGCGGTGGAGCTTGCGCGTCGCGGACGCGGATCATTGTGTGGATCACTCATTACACATGACCCCAAAGTCGCACGAGAAGTGATTCTCGGAGTGGCGCCGTATCATGGGCGCCTGCTGGTGCTCGATCGCGAGAGTGCGCAGGAGAGCACCGGACACGGCTCACCGTTGCCCAATCTTGTGCACGGTGGCCCCGGTCGCGCCGGCGGTGGAGAAGAAATGGGCGGAGCCCGCGGCGTGTTGCACTACATGCAACGCACAGCAGTGCAGGGAAGCCCGAGCATGCTTACTGCCATCACGCGTGAATGGTCACGCGGTGCCGAAGCGACGCCCGATACCGTGCATCCGTTTCGCAAAACGTTTGACGAGCTGGATATCGGCGACACGCTGGTCACGGGCACGCGCACCATCACGCTCGATGATGTGATCAAGTTCGCTGAGTTGAGCGGTGACAAGTTCTACGCGCACATGAACGACGACGACGCGCGCACCAACGGTGTGTTCACCGGACGCGTGGCGCACGGCTACTTCATTGTATCAGCCGCCGCCGGGTTGTTTGTCGATCCGGAGCTCGGCCCCGTGCTCGCGAACTACGGCATGGAGAACCTGCGCTTCACCAAACCCGTGTATCCCGGTGACACCATTCACGTGCGGCTTACCGTCAAGCAGAAAACAGCCAAGCAACCGCGCGAGGAAGAGATCCCGCAGGGTGTGGTGGAATGGGATGTAGAGGTGCTGAATCAGGATAATGAAGCGGTGGCGGTGTATTCCATTCTCACGTTGGTGCGGAGATCGTAGGGCGGTCTCTGATTGGCGCATGGCGCATGGCGCATGGCGCATGTTGCACGGCGCATGTTGCACGGCGCATGTTGCACGGCGCATGCTGCGAGATGTGTCGTGTGTCAGTCACGGCAAGTGATGCGGGGTGCGCGGCTGACGGTAACACGCCAACAGTGAAACCCAACCCGGAGGGTTGCGCATGTGGCGTGTGAAATCCTGTTCCCAACGGGGCGCTGTGCGGCGGCTGACATTGATCGCAGCGATCATGTTGTGCGCATGTTCCGAATCCGAATCTGTGGAGCCGCTGCCGGCGCCAGTGGCAATTGCCACCTGGGCGTCGCGTGTGGACACGCTACCGGGTACCTACACGCGGCTAGGACCGCCGTCGGAGTTTCATGACAGTCTGCTGATCGTTCCCGATCTGCGCGAGCGGCTCATGTGGCGAATCAATATGGTTGACGGGACGCGGTCACCGTTTGGTTCGCAGGGCGCAGGGCCCGGTGAGTACCAGCGCGCCGGATGGACCGGCAAAGTGCATCGCGATTCGGTCGCGATTTTTCAGCTATTTCCGTCTGAGCCCTTTCCCGTGATTGAT
>JBBRDJ010000060.1:0-18498 GCA_038203945.1 Gemmatimonadales bacterium | reverse complement strand
ATGCCATCGCTCGATGAACTACTCCCCAAGGTCTACGAGGAGCTCCAGCAGCTGGCACGGCGGCGGCTTCGCGACGAACGGGCTGGCCACACGCTCGATACCACCGCGCTCGTGCACGAGGCCTACCTCCGTCTCAAGCCCCTTGACGAGGGCCAATGGCGGGATCGCGCGCACTTTTTCGCCTTGGCTTCCAAGGTGATGCGGAACGTGCTGGTGGATTACGCCCGACGACGCAGCACCGACAAGCGAGGCGGTGGTCGAACGTCAATCACGCTCGACCCGGACCGTCACGCGATTGAACCGCGTCTTCCGGAGTTTCTGGCTGTCAACGATGCACTCGACCAACTCGCCTCTCTCGATCCGCGGCTCGTTCAGGTGGTGGAGTGCCGTTTCTACGGCGGCCTCAGCTCGGTTGAGACCGCTGAGGCGCTCGGCGTCTCGCTGCGCACCGTGGAGCGCGACTGGGCGCGCGCCCGCGCGTACTTGCAGGAACTGCTGGCCGACGGACTCGACCCGACGGCCTGACGCCATGCTCGCGCCGCGTACGCTGAACGCTGTGAGTGCCCACCAGTGAAGACGCCGCTGACGGACCCGGCGCGGTGGGCTACAATTGACCGACTGCTCAACGCCGCGCTCGACCTGCCCGCAGCCGAACGCGATGCATGGCTGCGCGCCGAGTGCGTAGGAGACGCTGAGCTGTTGGCGCAGCTGCGTCGGCTGCTCAGTGCGCAAGACACGCCGTCGCCGCTTGATGAAGACCGCGTGGCGGTGGTCCGTGACGCGCTGGTGCGCGAGGCTTCACGCGACTGGAAGGAGACGCCGCCCGACGCACCGTTGGTGCCGCGCTTTCGCATTGAACGCGAAATCGGACGTGGTGGTATGGGCACGGTGTTTCTCGGTGCACGTGACGACGGCGTGTTCGAGCAGCGCGTGGCGATCAAGGTGTTGCGACGTGGTGTGGACACCGACGATGTGCTGGCGCGATTCCAGCGTGAACGCCAGATCCTCGCGTCCTTCGAACATCCCAACGTTGCACGTCTGCTTGACGGCGGGGCCACAGCCGACGGCCGCCCGTTTCTGGTTATGGAGTACGTGGACGGCGACACGATCACCGCCTGGTGTGACGCCCAGCAACTTTCCACACGCGCACGGTTGGCGCTGTTTGAGCAGATCTGTTCGGCCGTTGCCTACGCGCATCAGCGACTGGTTGTGCACCGCGACCTCAAACCGTCCAATATTCTGGTCGACCGAACAGGGGTGCCGAAGCTGCTCGACTTTGGTATTGCCAAGTTGCTCGACGACACCGACGCCACAGCAGGTTCACCGGTTACGCGTACGGGACAGATCTTCGCCACACCACGCTACGCGAGCCCTGAACAGCTGCGCGATGAACCCGTGACCACCGCCACGGATGTGTATCAGTTGGGCGTGCTTTTGTACGAGCTACTCGCTGGTGTGCATCCCATGGCTCATGTTGAGCCGACTCTGGCCGCCATGACGCGAGCCGTACTCGGCGATACCGTGGCACCACCGAGCGCCGTTTCCGGTCGACGTGCCTTGCGCGGCGACATCGATGCAATGGTGCTGAAGGCGATGCGTGTTGACGCAACAGCGCGGTACTCGTCCGTCGCGGCGCTGCGCGACGATCTCGAGCGGCACCGCCTCGGATTGCCGGTGGCGGCACGCGTGGGTGCGCGTTGGTATCGTATGCGTCGCGCTGCCTGGCGAAACCGCGGTGCGCTGCTCGTGGCGGGTGTGATACTGGCGGCTGGCGCGGCGTACACGTTGAGCTTGCGCAGCTATTCTGAACAACTCGAGGTGGAGCGCAATCGAGCGCAGGCACAGGCCCGGGTCGCCGAAGCCGAGCGTGCGCGCGCCGACGCGGCGCTGGTGGAATCCACGCGACAGCGTCAACAAGCCGACAGCTCACGCGTGGTCGCGGGTGCGTTACGCGTTGCGGCAGACTCGGAGCGTACCGTGGCCGAGCGCGAGCGTGATTACGCGCGAGATGCGGAGCGTCGTGCTGGAATAAACGCGTTGCGTGCGCAACAGACCACGGCGTTTATGGTGGATCTGTTTCGCGCGCCTGGCGACGCTACGCAGGTTCGCGCTGACACGATCTCTGCTCGCACCTTGCTTGAGCGTGGCGCGGAACGCGTGCGCACGGAACTGGCGGACCAGCCCGAAGTGCTCGCGCCGCTGCTCTCCGCCATTGGTATGGCCACGCAGCAGTTGGGCATCATGGGTTATTCGGCGCTCTTCGACGCGGAGTTGGCGACGCTCGAGAGAGCCTATGGTCGCAGCGATCCGCGCATCGTGGAGGCGCTTCAACGTCAGGGGCGTGCGTTCTCACGCGAGAGGGGATACGCCGATGCGGCGCTGCGCTATGAAGCCGTCGCTCGACTGCAGCGCGAATACCGCGCTCCCGACTCGGCACGGGCCAGCACGTTGTTCAGTCTCGCGGATGCACTTATTCTCGCCGAGCGCGCCGATACCGCCGACCTTGTGCTGCGCGAAGCGATCGCACTACGCGCTGCCTTCGGAGTGCAGGACGGCGACCGATTTGCCAACCTTCAGATCCTGCTCGCGTCGCTGTATCGCCGGCAGGAGCGTATGGCCGAAGCGGATTCGCTGCTGCGCGGCGCGCTTGGGATGAGAGTGTCGGACACCCTGCGCGTGCAGCTGCTCAACAATCGGGCGTCGTTGCTCGGCCGTCAGGACCGATTTGCGGAAGCTGAGCCGGTCTATCGCGACGCCTACAGTCTGAGCCAACGCATCCTCACGCCCACAGACCGAAACCGCAACGTGGTGGCCAACAACTACGCACGCGTGCTTGGACTCCGCGACAAGCCTGCCGAGGCACTGCGCGTGCTGGAGGGGGAGCGCACCACGCATCGGGCGCATTTCGCACCCGATCACTGGCGTGTTGGCGCCACGGAGGGAGCTGTATCCGTTCAACTTGGAAAAATGGGTCGAACTGCAGACGCCATTGTCCCCAGAGAGCGCCAAGTGGCCATTTACCGGCAATCGCTCGGTGAGTCGCACGACTGGACGCTCGGCGCGCGACTCGACCTGGCGGAGATGTTCGCTGCCGCGGGCCGAGCTGCTGACGCTGCACTTGAGCGTGTGCAGATTGCCGAACGGGCAGCCGATATGACCAACAACGCGCAGCGCGTGGTCATTTTTGAGCGACTGGCCAGACTATCAGGGATTCCGCCCGCGCGTTAGGAGCGCGTCAATCGATCTGCTGCAGGTCGCTCAGGGGAGACAAGAAATTCCTCCGATGGGACAATATCTCGAAGGCGCGAGTCAACGCCAAACTGAGAGGCAAGCATATGCTCCGCTTCGAAACGCTGAAAAATGTTTCCCGAGCGGTCATCCGTGCCCTCCAGCCAGGAAAAGTTTATGGCTCACGATGTCCAGGACACCGGCGGTGTGCGTGTTGTCAGCACTGTCATCACGATTCAACGTTCACCGAGCGATGTGTATGCAAAGTGGCGAAACCTCTCTGCGCTTCCCCAGTTCCTGCAGCACGTGGAGTCGGTCACGGAAAGCGGTGCATTCTCGCATTGGGTGGTGAACGCACCCGGCGGGTCGGTGCAATGGGATGCTGAAATCACCGCTGACATTCAGGACAAAGTGATACGCTGGAAATCGGTGGGCGACGTGGGTGTCACGAACCGTGGCGAAATCCGATTCGAGCCGGCGCGTCAAGGGAGCGGCACCGAAGTGTATGTCACGATCGGTTACGTGCCTCCCGCAGGACGGCTGGGAATCACGGTGGCCAAACTGATGGGAAAGGGTCCTGGTCGGCAGATCGATACCGACCTCCATCGATTCAAGCAACTAATGGAGTCGGGCTCGATTGCCACGACGCAGGGACAATCTCGCGGCGAGGCGCAGCAGGAAGACTATGAAGATGAGCAGACGGACGCTGATCCATATGCTGACTCGCACACCGAAGGAGTGCCCGCATGAGAGCCGTCTGCTTTTCAGGGCTACGGGACCTGACCGTGGAGACGGTGCCGGATCCGCAAATCATTTTGCCAACCGACGCGATTGTGCGAGTGTCCAGTACCGCGATTTGCGGCAGCGATCTGCACTTGTACAACGGCTACAATCCCACCATGAAAAAAGGCGACATCATTGGCCATGAGTTCATGGGGGAAGTCGTTGAGGTGGGACGGGAGGTGAAAAAACTGAAGGTGGGCGATCGCGTTGTTGTGCCGTTCAACATCGCCTGCGGCGCCTGCTATTTCTGCGAACGACAGGAATATTCTGCGTGCGAACTGAGTAACCCCAACGCCGTGGACGCTGCCATGCTGCTTGGCTATCCGGCCGCCGCATTGTTTGGCTACTCGCACATGTTTGGTGGCTACGCCGGCGGACAGGCGGAGTATGTCCGCGTGCCATACGCCGACGTGGGTCCACTCGTTGTGCCAGCGGGCGTTCCCGACGAGCAGCTGTTGTTTCTCAGCGACATTCTGCCCACCGGCTACATGGCGGCGGAAAACTGCGATTTGCGTCCGGGCGCGACGGTGGCGGTGTGGGGTGCGGGTCCGGTGGGGCTGATGGCCGTGCTGAGTGCGCATCTGCTAGGCGCCGAACGGGTGATCTGCATTGATGAAGTGCCTGAACGTTTGGAGCTGGCGTCAACGCGCGGCGCTGCCGAAACGATCAACTTTGCTGAATGCGACGACGTGGTGGAACGCATCAAGGAGCTCACCGGTGGGCGTGGTCCCGATTCAGTGATTGACGCGGTGGGCCTCGAGGCGCACGGCACCGGACTGATGGAGCTTTACGATCGCACCAAGCAGGCGCTGCGATTGCAAACCGACCGTCCAACGGCGCTGCGCGAGGCGATTCAGGCCTGTCGGCCGGGCGGCACGGTGTCCATTCCTGGTGTCTACCTCGGCTTGATCGACAAAATGCCCATGGGTGTAGCCTTCGGCAAAGGTCTCACCTTCAAGATGGGACAGACGCACACGCACAAATACATGCGCACGCTGCTGGATCACGTGCTGAACGGTGACATCGATCCCAGCTTCATCATTTCGCATCGGCTCACACTCGAAGATGCACCGGATGCATACAAGGCGTTCAACGACAAGTCTGATTGCTGCACGAAGGTTGTGATGCGGCCAGCGCCGTAGTAAATACTGACTCCTGCGCGCTCACTTTCCAGGAGATAAATGCCCCGCTGGATGCTCTATGCTGTTGGACTGCTTGTCGTGAGCGTGCTTGGAATCGCGGGGTTCATGCTCTACAAGGGAATGCCACCTTTGGAGGTCGCCAGCCTGCTCGCCTCCGATGCGGTGGTGGAGCTACGTGAGGTGATGCGACCCGCACGGCCCAATGGGCCACGTGTTCTGGTTGTGGCGCTTGACGGCGTGGGAGCGAAGGAGTTTCGGGACGCGCTTGGCCGAGGCGGCATGCCAAACATTGCGGGCCTCATGGGAGCGGAGCTCAACTCAGACGCCGGGCTCTATGCGCACGGGCTGGCGCCAAAAGGGGTGTTGAGCATTCTTCCATCCACCACCTTCGCTGCGTGGACTGCCGTGTATACCGGCGCCGGGGTCGCGGAGAGCGGCGTGGCGGGAAATGAGTGGTTTGATCGCGAGACGATGACGTTCGTCGCGCCGGCGCCCGTGTCGGTGAAAGAGCACGGCGACGCCGTGCGCGTCTACTCCGACAGCCTCATGCATCGATGGATCGCGGTGCCCACATTGTTCGAACTGGCCGATGTCCGGTCCTACGTGACGCTCGCCGCCCAGTACCGTGGAGCCGACCTGCTGGTGCGCCCGGACATGGGGATGTTCGGCGATCTTGTGGCTTCCTTTGCTGCAGGCGTTGTAGACGGGGATGTGGACCGCGAGACGTACAGCGCAGTGGACGAGGCGGCAGTCGAGCAAACGCTGGAGGCCATTGAAGAACACGGACTCGCGGATCTGCAGGTCGTGTACTTTCCCGGCGTCGACTTGTTCACGCACGTGGCGGACTCCTCGATCACGGAACAGGAGCGATACCTCTCCGACATTGTCGATCCCGCTGTCGGTCGATTGCTGGGTGCGTACGGAGTTCGTGGCGCACTGGAGTCCACCTATGTCCTCTTTGTGTCAGACCATGGGCACACCCCGTCGCTCTCTGACGAACGGCATGCGCTTGGTTCCGGTGGTGAGGGCGAGCCAGTCGATGCGCTTGAAGCGGCGGGGTTTCGCGTGCGACCCTTTGAACTCGAAACCGACGACGAGGCGTACCAAGCCGTACTGGCCTACCAAGGTGCGCTGGCTTACGTGCACCTTGCCGACCGCTCGACTTGTTCGGCCGAGGGGGTGCGCTGTGACTGGAACGCGCCGCCTCGCTTCGAGGAGGATGTGCTCGTGGCTGTGCGCGCCTTCGAAGCGGCCGGACGCTCCGGTATTGGCGCCGCGAAGCTCGAGGGAGCGATCGACCTGATCTTTGCTCGAGAGTCCCGTGGTGTGGAACCAGCCGGCCCGTTCAAGGTGTGGGACGGCGACGCGCTGGTGCCCGTAGGCGAGTATCTCGTCGCCAACCCTCGTCCTGACTTGTTGGACCTCGAGCAACGGCTCAAAGCGCTCGGTGTCGGCCGCTACGGTCATCGGAGCGGGGACATCGTGCTGCTCTCGCGATACCGGGAGCAGGACGCCGAAATCGAACGATTCTACTTCTCCGCCCGTTACCGCTCCTGGCACGGAAGCCCAAGTCGGCAGGACAGTGAGATTCTTTTCGCTCTGGCTCGTCCCGCTTCAACCGGCGCCGAACTGCGCGCGCAGGTGCAAGCCGCCATCGGAGACACACCGTCGCAACTGGACGTGACGCCGCTGATCCTCAAGTTGCTCGGGCGTTGACTGGTCGCTGCCGGTTTTCTGCTGTTCACACACGGCCGGCGGGATCAGGCATCTTTCTGTCGTAGACCTGTGCGGCTATCCACGCATCAGCTCGCCACTTGCGTGCACCGAGGTCACATGCGCCAAATGGTGTCGGCCGTGCCAGACGTACATTTGAAGACTGCGCTCCAAGGTTACGAGGCCTGACACCGGGTGGTGAAACGTTCGGGCGAAGTGATCACGGTCGAGCGAGCGCAACAGAACGGTCCAGCGTCGGTGCACGGATTCCAGCAGGAGCAGCGAACCTTCGACATCTGCCCCCTGGCCGTCTGGTAGCAGGGCCCACGCGGCCTCGTCGTAGTCCTTGATGGTCGGCGCAGTCTCGGTGAGCGCGAGTTTGAACCGCACGAGGGCATTGATGTGGCTGTCAGGTAGGTGGTGCACCACCTGTCGTGCCGTCCAACCCTGAGGACGGTATGCTGTGTCAAGCTGCTTTTCTGATAGCGTGGCGACAACCGCCCGAACGTCTTGCGGTAACGTGGCCAGATCATCCATCAGCTCACGCAACTCTTGCCAGAAAAGACCAAGGCGACCATGAAACCGCCCGATGGGATATTGCAGTCGCTCCAGTTCGGTGTCGTTTTGCATCGCCATCTCGTGTCAGGGTTGGATTGGAAGGCAAACTTTTGCGTCATTCAAGCCGCTCCCTTTCGATTTCTCAAGCCATCGTTTCAGAGCAGACGTGTGTATTTCCGAGACGTCGTGGTAGAAGGGAGATCAGGGCATCCCGCTGACCAGCGACGGCGCTAAAGCGACCGATCAGTCCGTACATGTGCGTCCCCTCGAATGGGAAGTTGCTGATACGCCGAGACGATGCGAGTTGCAGAGCGGTTGCGCAACGCTCAGAGAAATCTGCAACGCTACGCGAAGTCCCGCGCGATCTGCAGCAACAGCTCGTCGCTTCCAGGTGCCGCGAGCAGGGACAAAGCAATCGGACATCCTCGAACTGTGGCTACAGGCATCGTGACCTGCGGCAATCCACCCAGTCCGGCCACGCACAGCAATGCCAGCGCACGTTCACGCATCGGCACCGCCGTTACGGACGCTTCGTTACGCAGTGGCGCAATGTCAGGCATGGTGGGCATGAGTAGTACCGCGTTGTTGCGCAGCAGGTGGTCGAGCCGGGCGCGGATCTGCGCATGCTTGTGTTGCGCCCTTGTAAGCGCATTCGCATCTGTGGTTGCGACAGCTGCAAACCGCGCCCTGATCTGAGGACCAAATGTTGGCTTGGTGCGCATGACCCACTCGCCGTGTGCACGCCAGATTGCATCGTGCTGCAGTGTACGAAAGACTTCGAACCAACTGCTCAGCCCGTCCTCGCTGAGCATAACATGCGTGGCCGCGCCGAGCAGCGACTCCACGCGATGCACTGCGGGCGTGAGGGCGGCGGCAACGTCTGGAAAGGCGTGCGCAAACGCGTCATCGGCGTACAGCAGCTGACCCGCCGGCGCTGGGGTGGCACCGCTGAGCAATACGTCGCCTATGCGCGAGAGTAGGGGTGCGTCACGCGCGAACCACCCGCAAGTGTCGAACATTGGTGCCAGCGGCAGTACGCCGTCGAGTGCAATGCGACCGTGTGTGGGTCGAATACCGTACACGCCGCAGAAACTGGCCGGCGCACGCACCGAGCCGCCGGTGTCGCTGCCAATGGCGAAATCTACCAGTCCGCCGGCCACAGCTGCTGCGGAGCCACTTGACGAACCACCCGGCACACGTCCCGGCGCGGCGGGGTTGATCGGTGTGCCATAGTGCGCGTTCTCGCCGGTCAGACTGAACGCCATCTCTTCGGTATGTGTCTTGCCCGCTAGTGAGGCGCCGGCCGCGAGCAAGCGCGTGAGGACCGAAGCATCAGCGAGCGCGGCAGCGTGTGTGCGGAGCCAGTCAGGGCTGCCAAAACCGGTGTGATGTCCCGCTACATCGTAAATATCTTTTAGGCCGAACGACAATCCATACAGCGCGCCGTCCGCGGTTGCGGGGCGCGTGACATGGGTATGTGTGCAGAATGCACCCAGGGCATCGCGTTCCAGAATTGAGGTCGCGGCACTCAACGTTCGTCGAACTCCGGTGGTTGTTCGTCCGGATCGACGGGAAAGAGTCGCATGAGCTGTGCGTCTGATTTTCGACCGTCGATGTACAGCCTGGCCACGGTCGGCGAGGATCCGACAAACGCGCCCCCAGCCGCACCTGGATTGATCACGAGTCGTCGGGCCGCACGTGTGACGAGTGGTGCACGCGTATGGCCATACACGATCACGTCGGCGTGCATGTACGCCGACACCATGCGAGGCGGGTCGGCGCGTTCAAGCTCGTGCCCATGCGTGACCACCACGCGCACCTGGTCAAACAGCTCATCAATGCGCGGTTCGAGGCCGGTGGCGTTGGCGGTGTCCTGGTCGCCACGCACTGCGCGTACGGGTGCGATGGCCGCGAGCGCGAGCAACACATCGGCGCCGCCCACATCGCCGGCGTGAAGAATGAGGTCAACCCCGCGCAGCGCGCTGAGTACTTCCGCGCGCACGAGGCCGTGGGTATCCGAGATGAGTCCAATAGTGCGCATTCCGAAACTTACTCCACACCGGTAGCGGCGTGCTCGGAATACGCTGCTATGCCACGGCTGCGAAAACCCGCACGGTGAGCGTGGTTTTCACGCAGGCCCCTCGATTGCCTCCGTATGCGTCGGCCGGACCGGTATCCGGGCTGGACTCACCGGTCACCAGTTGATCGACGTGGGTGCGACGATATGGATTCTTGAGCTGGGGTTGGTGAGCGGTCGCTGATCCGCTGGCCTGCGCCTGCCTCGGCCGATCATCAACACGAGCTCAGTCACCCACATGCAGGCAGCAGGTGCATCGTGGGCGTGTCCGGCGCGTGCCTGTAACGCACGCTCGTCACGCAGTCATTCGTGCGCGTTCACGTAGACGGCACGTGCCGGAACAGGCAGTAGGTAAATGCCTGTGTTGCGCCGCCGGGAGTTGTGTGTGCTTCGCGATGGCTTTCACGCATCTCGAACTCGGCGCCGAACTCAGCGTGTAGCGCGGAGGGAGAATAGCGCGCGACCTCCAGCCCGCTGCAGCGGATTGGTCCGTCTTCGGCGAACGTCGCGATCAGCACATGCCCGCCCGGTGAAACCGCGTGTTTCACTTGCGCGATGTAGCGCACGCGATCTTCGGCGTTGGTCAGAAAATGGAAGACCGCGCGGTCGTGCCACACGTCGAACGCAGCCGCCGGAAAGGTGGCTATGAGAATGTCGTCAACGCGCCAGTCGACAAACTCGGCCGCCTGCCCCAAACGGCCCTTGCTCACCGCCAGTGCAGCTTCGGCGATATCAACTACACATAGTGCGCGATAGCCGGCGCTGAGTAGTTCGTCCACGAGCGTCGACGCACCGGCACCGAGATCGATAATGCGCGCCGACCGATCAGGTGCTGCACGTTCGATCAGTTCGCGGGACAGTCGCGCCTCGGCCTGAAACCAGCTCACCTGATCTGGGTCCTTGGTTTGGTACACGTTCTGCCAGTGGGCTTGGCGATCCAATCATTCTCCTGCGTTGACGATCCGTGCGAGGCTCTCGTCGAAAGACCGCCGACGAGTTGGTACCATCGCTCACATGGCGTTACGGTACCTGCAGCCGTTCCAATGCAGTCGTCAGCTCGCGCAACATCGTCTCGTAATATGCGCGTTGCTCCAGTTGCTGCCCGGTAAGCGGCTGCACCACTCCGCGCACCTCGCCGTACAGCCGACCGATACGCGCGGCCAACTCTCCAACCTGCCGACGCGGTTCAGCCAGTGTTTCGCGGCGTGACGCATCTTTGTCCGCGTCGCGCCACGCGGTGTCCACGCGTGCATTCAGTGCCTGCGCGCCGCGGCGCAGCTCAGACAGTTCCAGCAGCGTTTGTGTCCACGCGGCTCGTACGATGGGCGGCGTGGTGCTGCGTGGATCGTCACGAACTATCAGCGTCGTGGTGGCTGTTGCAGCGACGGCTGTCACACGCACCGTATATGTGCCTGGCTCCACCGGCGGGCCTGCCGGTGCGCGTGTGCTGTCCTGATCCGGTTCAGCATGCGCAAGGTTCCACATCGCACGATTGAGCCCTGTGCGACCGGTCACGCGCATGCCCGCAACTGTTGTACCGTTGGGGTGTTCAAACTGCAGATCGACTGGTCCGGGCGTCTGCAACCAGAAGTCGATGATTCCGCCGGCGGGTGGATTCTCACCCTCGTAAAACATGTCGCCCACGTGTCCCATTTCACTGCGATAACGAATCTGTTCAGCGGGCCGCGTGCTGAACGCATGCACGACTTTGCCCGTGACCTGTGGTGTCAGTTCCTGCAGCGCACGCACATTGTCCAGAATCCAGATGCCGCGTGAATGCGTGCCCACCACGAGGTCATGTTCGCGCGGATGAATGAACAGATCGTTGAAGGCCATGGTGGGCATGCTGCTGCGCAACTCAGCCCACGTGCGCCCGCGATCGTTTGACCAGAACAGTCCCAGCTCCGTTCCCAGATACAGGACGTCGGGATTCCTGAGATCTTCGCGCAGCGTGCGCGCTACGCGATTGGGAGGCAGGCCGGCGTCAATGCGCTGCCAGGTGGTGCCATTGTCATTTGTAAGATACACGTAGTTTGCGAAGTCGCCGTTGCGGTAGTTGTTGGCCACCACATACGTGCGGCCATCAGCATGGCGCGATGTTTCAATGCCATTGATCCACGCGCCACGCGGTAGCCCAGCAAGTTTCCCGGAGAACTCTGTCCACGTTACACCACCATCAGTGCTGCGCTGCACGTTGCCGTCGTCGGTACCCACCCATAGCACATTGCGCACACGCGGCGACTCGGCGATGGCGGAGATCGTGGGCCAGTACGGAATACCGTCATCCAGTGACAACGAGTTTGCACGCGGCGCCTGCCCCATTATCGATAGCGTTCGGCGGTCCACCCCGGTGGTGAGGTCGCCAAGTGCTGTCCACGTGTCGCCCCGATCCGTGCTCTTCCAGAGAATGTTCGTGCCAGCGTACAGTGTGCGCGTGTCGTGGTGCGACAGCAGAATGGGCGCGTCCCAATTTGCTGGTGCCATGGCGTTGCCGAGCGTTTGTTCCGGTACACCCATGGTGCCCCATGTTGTCCAGTTGCGACGATCGCTGATGGCACCCTGCGGATCACCGGGTCGAATGCCGGCGCGTTCGCCCGTGAGCAGATCAACACGCGAGAGACCGAGATACTGCGAGTTGGTATAGAGCGTGCGATTGTCGCTGGTATCGACAAGATTGAAAAAGCCGTCGCCGCCGCCCCATTTCACCCAGTCGGCGTTGGTGATGCCTTCACTGCGATAGGTCGCGCTTGGGCCCGCCCATGAGCCGTTGTCCTGCAGCCCTCCGTACAGGCGGTATGGCGTCTGCATGTCAAACGAAACCCGATACCACTGGCTTACGGGCAAGTTCGCGATGAAGAGCCACGTCTTCGCGCGGTCGTAGCTGATGCCAAGGCCACCATCATCGGCCTTGATGAGATGATTGGAGTTGGCCGGGTTGATCCACAGGAAGCGATCGTCGCCGTGCAACGATTGACGCAGTGACCGCGATGTTTTGCCGCAGTCAGTGCTGGTAGAGAAAAAATTCATCATGTAAATGGTGCAGGCGTCGTTCGGATCAACAATTACCTGACTGGCGTACATCGGACGCGGATTCCATGTACTCATCTGTTCCCACGTCGCTCCCGCGTCCTGAGAGCGGTACAGTCCACCGAGTGGTTCTTCGTACGCGGTGCTGGCGGTGTAGCGTTCACCCTGCTCAATGCTGGCGTACACAATGCGCGGATCACCGGCAAAGATCGCAATGCCAATGCGTCCGTAATCGCCGGCGGGCAGTCCGTTGAAAAGCTTGTTCCACGTGTCGCCGCCATCGGTGCTCTTCCAGAGCGCGCTGCCCGGGCCACCACCGTCAAAACCAAACGGTGTGCGACGACGCTGATACGATGCGGCGTAGAGTACCTGTGGGTCGCTCGGGTGCATGGCCACGTCGGATACGCCGGTGTTCTCGTTTACGTGCAGCACGCGTTGCCATGAACTGCCGCCGTCACGCGTGCGATACAGGCCACGTTCGTCGTTGGGCCCCCACAGCTGTCCCATGGCGGCCACGAAAACGCGATCAGGATTACCGGGATCAATCACAATGCGACCAATGTGTCCGGATTGCGGTAGCCCCATGTTGCGCCATGTCGTGCCGCCATTCACGCTCTTGTACACGCCGTCGCCCCAGCCGGAGCTCTGGCGGTTGGCGCGCTCGCCCGTGCCCAGCCAGACAACGCTCGTGTCCTGCTGATGCAGTGCAATGGCACCAATGGAATGTGTGCTCTCGTCGTTAAAGAGCGCGGTAAAACTCACACCGTTATTGGTGGTTTTATACAAACCGCCCGTGCTCGACGCAGCATAAAAAACGTGTGGCTGAGCTTCGTACACGGCCAGATCAACAAATCGACCCGACATGGCCGCCGATCCGATGCTGCGAAAGCGCAGGCCATCGGTAATCGTGGTGGACGGCGTTTGCGCCTGCGCGTACGACGCGGTGGCGAGCAGCGCGCCAACTGCCACCGCGGCGAACAGCGACCGTGCACGAGCGCATGCAGGCAAAATGCGCCGCCACGAAATAAACCGCGGAGCAATGCGCGCCGACGCAGGAAGTCTTGTGGCGTGGGTATTTTGAAGAATGGTCATGCACACATTCTGCGACCTGCACACCAGATTGCAAGTTCAACGCCCGGAGCCTTTGTGTTGCCCGCATGACCCAGGACCGTTCCCCCCGCGCCATTCTCGTTTTCTGGATTCCACTCGCGCTGCAGTGGATGATGATGGCGCTGGAGGTCCCCTTCCTCGCGGCGATCCTGGGTCGGCTGCCCGAACCGGCGTTCAATCTCGCGGCCTATGGCGTGGCCTACGCCTTTGCCGTACTGGTGGAGTCGCCCGTGATCATGCTCATGAGCGCGTCGATCGCGTTGGTGGCTGACGCCGACAGCTTCCGCCGCTTGCATCGGTTCACGTGGGCGCTGAATCTGGGCGTGACGGCGCTGCTGCTGCTCGTGCTTGTGCCGTCGGTGTTTGACCTGCTCATTCGCTCCGGCATGAGCCTGCCCGACGCCGTGGCGGACCTTGTGTACGGCGCGCTTTGGTTGCTGCTCCCGTGGCCGGCTGCCATCGGCTATCGGCGTTTTCTCCACGGCATACTCATCCAGTCCGGGCGCACTCGTCGCGTTGCCTACGGCACCGGCACGCGGCTGCTCACGATGGGAGGCACCGCGCTGTTGCTCGCCACCACGGGCATTCCCGGCGTATGGGTAGCCGCCGCCTCACTCTCGGCGGGCGTGGTCGTGGAAGCGCTCGTGGCCATGGCGATGGCCGCTGAACCGGTGAAAGAACTCAAGGGGCGGGCACCAACCGCTTCGGCATTGCCCCTTCGCTACAAAAGCATCGCCCGATTTTATTATCCGCTGGCCCTGACCTCGTTTATCGCACTGACCACCAAGCCGCTGCTCACGTTCTTTATGGGACGCTCTCCTGCGCCGCTGGAGTCGTTGGCGCTGTTCCCGGTTGTCGTGGCCCTGGTGTTCCTCTTTGGCTCGCTCGGCCTCTCGTTTCAGGAGGCCGCGATTGCGCTGGTGGGTCGCAATCTTGAATACGCAAGCGAGCTGCGCCGCTTTGCTACCGGGCTGGCCCTTTCGGCCTCGGGTATGCTGGCGTTGATCGCCTTTACTCCCTTGGCGGCTGTGTGGTTCGGGACTGTGTCCGGACTACCACCCGAGCTGGTGAAGTTGGCCCGCACGCCCGCACGTGTAGCTGTGCTCCTCCCGCTACTTTCGGTGGCGTTGGCCATGCAGCGGGCGTTGCTCGTACAGGCGCGAAACACCCGACCCATCACCGTGGCCACGGCGCTTGAGGTGGGTGGGATCGCGCTATTCTTTCCCACGTTGGCGTGGGGATTCGGCATCATGGGCGTGACCGCCGCGCTGGCGGCGCAGGTGGGGGGCCGAGTGCTGGGAGTGGGCTTTCTGGTGTTGCAGACACGCGCGCAGCGGCGAGCGTGACTCACACAGTTCCCGTTTGCCCACGCGCCCCCTGTCGCCGCTGCGCCGCCAACAGTGACCCGAGCACCATCAACCCCGCACCCGCCAACAGCGTCACGCCCAGTTGAACGCTGCCGTTGGCCACCATGATGCCCACCAGCGCCCAGATTACCGTTGCGCCGTACCAGGGTGATCGTGGCACCGCCCGCTGCACCAGCACCGCGACAAGCAGCGCGAGCGCGATGCCGATAAAAGCCCAGCCCAGTCCGTTAACCAGAAGCCCGTAACCAGCTGCCGTGCTGCCTAGCGAGACGAAGGCCGCCGCAGTGAGCCACCCTGCATAAATGGCCACCGGCGAACGCAGCCACGCACTGTCCGCGTCCGGCGCGCGCAGCAAGGCCACAATCGCGCTGGCGGCCATCGCAAAGATCAGCACCGTGGCCCAGATCGCGCTGCGGTTGGCGACTGCCAACCATGGTGTGCCCACAGCCAGACTTATCGCGAGCGGTGTACGCGCGCGATCCCACGAAACGTCAGTGCGGCGCGCAAACACGCCGTACACGGCCGACACGAGCAACCAGCCGTAGATCAGTCCCCAAATGGAGAACGCGTAGCCGGCCGGCTGCACGGGCGGGTCGATCTGCGGGATCGGCAGCTGATCGCGCGTGAACCCACTAAACGGCGACGCGAATGCGGGGGATGTGACAAACGTGATGGTGACAATGAGCGTGAGCCACGCCTTGAGCTGAGTCATTGGGGGCAGGGACGAAGAAAACGACAGACGGTACCTGTATGAAGGTATGTCCGCGAGTGGTGCCGCGAGCAGCCGTGCCGTCGTACCGGCGAGTAGTTTGTGTCGATGCCTCGGCTGCTGACTTCCTTGCTCGTGATGCTGCTTAGTGCCTGGCCGGCACGCCTCACCTCGCGTGGCGCCATGCCTCGCGCCCGTCGTGGACGACGACTTCCGTCGCGGCTCGGCGCCGATGAGGTACAGGACGCGGTCGAGGCACCGGAGCGCGCGCGCGCGCGGACACCACATGAGCACCATTGGTCGGGCGAGGCAGTCTTCTCCGCTGGCGACCGACGCGCTGTAGTACAGGGACGCTGGCGGCTCACACTCGATGCCGCGCAGCGCGCGCAGACTCACCGTACGGTGGCGGCGCTGTCGCTTGACCCCGCGTACCCGGAGGTCTGGGAGACACAACTCGAGGCGCTACTCACTCTGCAGGTGCCGGGTGCGCGGCTGGCGGTTGCCAGCGCCGATGCGGAGGGATGGCGCGTATTGGAGGTGCGAGCGCCCACGAATCCGGAGACGGTGGTGCAGCTCGACCGGGGGGCGGTAGCGCGGGTGCTTGATGCGCCAGCGGACGCAGTACGGGTGGAGTTGCGCGTGCGGCTATAAGCGAACGTTCCGGTAGTCCGTCGCCCTACCTGTTGTCGCTACCCGTCCTCATTTGTAGCGAACTCCCGTCGCGGCGCTTGCCACGAGGTGTAGCTTCGGTATACGACCGAGCGGGTGTTTCACCCGTAATGTGGACGGCACGAGCCGCGGGACAACCTGCAGGCGAGAGGCAGCCAGAATTATCTGGTTTGAGCAACTCACACAGCACGACGTGCCGCGTGTTGGTAGAAAGAATGCGTCGCCTGGCGGCGGGGACACTCCCGCCCGCACTCGAATCGCAGATTCGCGACGCGTACACGGAGCTCGGTCGGCGCAGCGGACTCAGCAATCCACCCGTGGCCGTCCGGAGCTCGGCCACTGCTGATGCTCGGCTTTCGTGGTGCGTCGCGTTACTACAGCGCACAGGACCGCGAAGGGTTTGGTCAAGGTGCTCGCTGAAATGGCGCGCCATAAGCTGGTGCGTGGTGAGCAGGCGCTTGAGGTGTATGTAATGGCTGAGGTCCCCAGCAACATCATTCTGGCCCGTGAGTTCGGTGCGCGGTTTGGTGGCTTCAGCATTGGAAGCAATGATCTCACGCAGTTAACGCTTGGTGTGGACCGTGACAACGCGTTACTCGCAGATCTGTTCGATGAGCGCAATCCGTCGGTGCTGCGCTCCATCGAGCGGCTCATCGCCGATGCGCACGCTGTTGGCTGTAAGGTGGGAATCTGCGGACAGGCCCCGAGCGATCATCCGGAGTTCGCGGAGTTCCTGGTGCGCGCAGGCATCGATTCGATCGCCTTGAATCCGGACAGCGTCGTACCCGTGCTCAACCGAGTTGCGGCACTCGAAGCCGATCTCGCGATTGAGAGACGTACCGCTGTATCTTCATAAAGGAGTTGTACCGCCGTTACTTCCTGAGCAATACCCAACTGCTCTTCGGCTGCAGCCAACGCTGCATGAGTGCTGGCCCAGTGCGTAAGCTGGCGTTCGCGCAACAAATCCCCACATGTGACGGAGCAAACTGTGAGCGAGTCCGCCCAATCCGCGTCCCCCAAGCCGGTGCCACCGAGTGCGGCGCCTCCGATGCTCGTGCCGATCAAGTACGTGGGCCTGTTGGGTCTGTTCGTGCTGGCCGGTGTGATCTGGTTGCTGTTTACGCTGCAGGCGCGTGACCGGCAGATGGTTCGCACGGAACACGCCCTGCTGCTGCAGACTCTGGCCGCGCACACCGGGGCCGCTGCGGTACTGGCCGAGCGCGGCAGTTTCGCCGAGGCGCGTGAACTCATGACGCTCGTGTTCGACGACATCCAGCGTCGCGGGCTCGAGGAGGGAGGTTCGTCGCTTCCGGCCAATCAATCCGCGGTGCTCGCCACGCGCGATACCGTCATGCTCTCGCTCGACCGTGGCCACAGCCGTATCTCCGGGCTGCTCACCGAAGAGTTTTTCCGTCTGCAGGCACCGGCCACGAGTCTCGAAGCGTCCGCTGTTATTGACGCGCTCATGAGTGGCACGGGCCGCACGCTGATCGTGCCGGCGAAGCCTGACACGCAGCCCTTGCCCTGATCCAGCGGTTCACTCAACCGCTTCACCCACCGTCTCACTTCTGCTCCCGGACTATGACCGCTCCTCGCCAACTTATCGCCGCCACCGATTTTACCGAGTCCGCTGGCCACGCCGTGGATCGGGCCTTTGCACTTGCTTCAGCGCACGGCGCCAACCTCACCCTCGCACACGGGCTCGATCTTGATCGACTCACGTTGGTGCAGGGGCTAATCGGCCCTCGCCTCCCGGAAGTGACGGCGGCGCTGCGGGACGCCGCGACTAGCCGCCTGCGTGAGTTTGCGGCCGACCCGAACCGGCCAGCGGGCGTCGCGGTGGATGTGGCCGTGGATGTGAAGGCGGCGAGTCAGTTCGTAGACCAGCTCGTGCGGTCGCAGCAGGCCGACTTGCTGCTGGTCGGTGCGCGCAACGGCGACCTCTTGCAACGCGTTTTGATGGGCTCTACCGCATCACGTCTGCTCCGCACGAGCCCGTGTCCGGTGCTTTCGGTGAAGCAGCCGATGGCCGGACCGTACCGGCGCCTGTTGATCGGTGTTGGTGAGGGGCCGGATACTGAGCGCCACATACGCATAGCCCGGGCGCTTGTGCCC
>JBBRDJ010000059.1:0-18519 GCA_038203945.1 Gemmatimonadales bacterium | reverse complement strand
CCTTGAGCCGTTCGCTGCTCCGCTGCTTCCCTCAAGAACGCTACGATCTCACCGCTTCGCGGTTGGTGAATGCGATCAATGCGTCTTTGAGCTCGGTCAGCTGTGCGCTGCGAGCGTTCAAGGTTGTACGACGAGCCATGATTCAGTGACCGAGAGGGTCGGGTGATTGTTGGCAGCATCTACCAAGGTAGCCCGTTCCGTTTTACCGGGCGCCCGTACAGGAGCGAGGCAGCAGGGGCGAGTTTCATGGATGGCGCGCCGAGGCTCGGAGGATTTGCGGGAGATTGCGATACACAGAGGCCGAGGGAGCCTTGCAGGTCGTGCGGGGTGAGCGCGTGTATCTGGAGGCCGGTACATGCGGCGTTCACTACTCTGTGGTCTGGATTCAAGCACAAAGGGCCCAAGGATCGCATCCCGGGGCCCTCGCGTACTTCTGGCATCTGTCTGTCAGTCAATCACTTACGGCGCACCCTCGCTCCGATTGTCAACGCAACGTGAGAGATTGTCGACAGCGCGTGAGAGATCGTGTCGATAGAGCGTGAGAGCGCACAGCGTACACCGCGGTCTCACTCAGCCCCTACTGCACCGCATTCACCATATCAAAGATCGGCAGGTACATGGCCACAATCATGCCACCAACCACCACGCCCAGGAACACGATCATGATCGGCTCCAACAGACTGAGCAATCCGCTCACGGCCGCATCTACTTCGTCATCATAAAAATCGGCAATTTTGGTGAGCATCTCGTCCAGACCACCGGTTTGCTCACCAACGCTGATCATGCTGATCACCATGGGCGGAAACACCTTGGACCGCTGCAACGGCGTAGCAATGCTCTCTCCGCCAGCAATGCTGGCGCGCGATTCCATGATGGCGTCCTGAATCACGCGGTTACCCGACGTCTTGGCGGTGATTTCGAGACCGTCAAGAATGCTGACACCTGATGAGATGAGCGTGCCGAGCGTACGCGTAAAGCGCGACACGGCCGATTTGCGCAAGACATCGCCCAGCACCGGCACACGCAACGCAAAACTGTCGATGGCCAGCTGACCACCCGACGTTGCATACGTCAGCTTGAGCAACCAGCCGGTCGCGATGGTGCCAATAATGAGCGCCCACCAATACGCGCCCAGCAAGTTGGATAATGCGATTACAAACTTGGTGGGGCCCGGCAGCTCCGTGTTCACACTGGCGAACATGTTTTCGAACACGGGAATCACTTTCCACAACAGCACGATGATCGCGATGGCCGCCACGCCCATGATGACGGCCGGATAAATCATCGCGCCCTTCACTTTGCGCACCAGCGCGTCATTCTTTTCGAGGAAGACGGCCAGTCGGCCAAGAATGGTGTCCAGAATACCACCCTTTTCGCCGGCGTCCACCATGTTGGTGTACAACTCGCTGAACGCCTTGGGATACTTGCGCATGGCATCGGCCACGGTGTGCCCGCTTTCCACTTCAAACACCACCTCGCGCACCGTTTGCTGCAGCGCTTTGTTCTCGCTCTGCTTGGCCAGGATGTCGAGCGCTTGTACAAGCGGCAAACCGGCGTTGATCATGGTGGAGAACTGTCGCGTGAAAATCACGATATCGCGCATGCCGATGGAGCCGCGCGCCTTGGTGGGGCGATTTTCGTCGACTTTGACGATGGTCAGTCGCTGGCGCCGGAGCTGATTGACGGCATCATCGCGCGACGATGCATCGATCGTGGACGACTTCAGCTCGCCGCCAGCGGTGCGCGCGGTATACGTAAACATGGGCATGCAGGACTACCTGGTGAAGGATCAGCGGCGGGCGGCGAGGCCAGCAGGTGCGGCGCCGTTGGACGCACGGGACATCGGCGATGTCCCGTCTTCGGATTTACCGATCATGCGAAGAAACTCGTTCTGGTCTCCCGACGCGCGCACACATTCATCGGCGCTGACCTGACGGGATACATACAACTGATAGAGCGCATCGTTGAGCGTTTGCATCCCAAACTTCTTGCCCGACTGCATGAGCGAGTAGATCTGATGCACCTTGTCGTCGCGAATGAGCGCGCGAATGGCCGGCGTCACCACCAGAATCTCCGCCGCCATCGCGCGACCGCGGCCCGAGAGCTTGGGCAGCAACGTCTGCGTGACAATCCCTTCCAGCACAAATGCGAGCTGGGCACGCACCTGGCTCTGCTGATGACTGGGGAAGACGTCGATGATGCGATTGATCGCTTCAGCGGCACTGTTGGTGTGCAGCGTGGCAAACACGAGATGTCCCGTTTCGGCGATGGTGAGCGCGGCCTGAATCGTTTCCAGGTCGCGCATTTCGCCGATCAAAATGACATCGGGATCCTCACGTAGCGCATACTTGAGCGCAGTGGCAAAGCTCTTGGTGTCTGCGCCGACTTCGCGCTGGTTGATGATACAGGTACGATGCCGGTGGATGAACTCAATGGGATCTTCCACGGTGATGATGTGGCCGCGACGTTCGCTGTTGATCTTGTCGATCATTGCAGCCAGTGTCGTGGACTTGCCCGAACCCGTTGGTCCGGTGACCAGCACCATGCCGCGCGGCTTCTCGGCCATCTGTGCGATGACACCCGGTAGCTGCAGCTCTTCAAACGTCTTGATCTGGAACGGGATCTGACGAATCACCATGCTCACGCAGCCACGCTGGCGGAACACGTTGCCACGAAAACGCGACAGGTTCTGAATGCCGAACGAGAAATCGAGCTCGTCCTCCATTTCAAATCGCTTCTTCTGGTTCTCCGTGAGCACGGAATACGCGAGTTGCAGCGTGTCGCGCGGCTGCAGCACATGCTCCACCGATGAGTTGATGATATCGCCGTCCACGCGAAGCTTGGGACGATCGCCGGCCGTGATATGCAGGTCGGAAGCGTCCCGCTCGATCATTTCGTCGAGCAGCATGCGTAGGGAGACAGCGGGTGCAGACGTCGGTGCGGTCATGGGCGTCGGAGAGGTGGCGGGACGTTCCCGCAAGTGGTTCTCGCCCAAGGACGAGCCGTACGCGGTGGGGAAACCGCGACGAACGCGTTCTGCAGCGAGAAGTGATACGGTTGGCCATCCACATGACGGTCGCGCGGACCGGGCACGAGGAGGGCCGCAAGATGGCCTATGCGCTGGTTTCGCGAATCACCTGATCGAGCGTGATGAGTCCCTTGATCACCTTGAGCCAACCGTCCATGCGCAAGGTGAGCATGCCTTCGGTAATCGCTTCGTCGCGCAGCACCTGGGAGTCGGCATTCTGCACCACAAGTTTCTTGAGGTGATTGGTCATGAACATCACCTCGTACAAGCCCTGACGCCCACGCAATCCGGTTCCACTGCACGCGTCACAACCGTGACCCTTGAAGAAGGGCAGATCGCCAATTTGGGTGTCGAGCGACAGATTTTCGAGGTACGGTGCAGCTTCCTTGGTGGCCTTGCTGCGGGCATCGGCCAGCGCACGCTCGGTGAAGCGCAGATCAGCCAGTCGGGTTTCGGCCGACACCTTGGCGCCCTTGAGTTCGGCTTCGTCGGGCACGTACTTGATCTTGCATTTTGAGCAGATCCGCCGCACGAGTCGCTGCGCGAGAATCGCGTTGAGCGCCGACGCCACATTGAATGGCTCCAGCCCCATGTCGAGCAGACGTGTGAGCGTTTCGGGAGCGGAGTTGGTGTGCAGCGTACTGAGCACCATGTGACCGGTGAGTGCAGCCTTGACCGCAATGCTACCCGTTTCCAGATCTCGAATCTCGCCGAGCATGATGACGTTGGGGTCCTGCCGCAGGAACGCCTTGAGGGCCGCAGCAAACGTCATGCCGATTTCCGTACGCACTTGCACCTGATTGATGCCGAAGAGGTTGTACTCTACGGGATCTTCGGCAGTCATGATGTTGGTGTCGATTGTGTTGATCTTCGACAGCGCGGAATACAGCGTGGTGGTTTTACCGGAGCCGGTGGGACCGGTAACGAGCACCATCCCGTACGGATTGGAGATCGCTTCCATGAACTCGAACTCGGCGCGGGGCTCAATGCCGAACGTCTCAAGATCGAGTGTGAGGTTGCCCTTGTCGAGAATTCGCAGTACGACCTTTTCGCCGAACAGCGTAGGCAGCGTGCTCACGCGGAAGTCGATCACTTTCTTGCCAACCTTGAGCTTGATACGGCCGTCCTGCGGCACTCGGCGTTCGGCAATGTTCAACGACGACATGATCTTGAAGCGGGAAATCAGCGCCGCCTTCATTTTCATGGGCGGCTTCATGATTTCCTGCAGCGCGCCGTCAATGCGGTAACGCACACGCAGTTCGTGCTCGAACGATTCAAAGTGAATGTCCGAAGCGCCGCGCTGTACGGCATCCATCAGAATCGCGTTGATGAGCTTGACCACCGGCGCTTCTTCTACCTGCGCCGCGAGTACGCTGACATCCGCTTCCTGTTCCTGCGACTCCAGGAGCTCGATATCGTCATTGTCGCCGTTGATATCCTGCAGCAACGACGCCATCTGAATGTCGGTGCTCTCATAGTGCTTTTCGATGGCGGCGCGAATGGAATACTCGCCGGCCAACACGGGCACGATGTCGTAGCGCGTGATGAACTTGAGATCGTCCACCACACCGAGGTTGGTGGGGTCGGCGATCGCCACGGTGAGCTGCCGTCCGTCGCGCTTGAGCGGCAGTACGGTGTGCTTGGACGCCAGATCGGCCGGAATGAGCTTGAGCAGCTTGGGATCGACATCGAAACGCGCGAGGTCAACAGCCGGCATACGATGTTGACGCGCCAGGATCTTGACCACACTCGTTTCCGGCACCATGCCGAGTTTGACGAGTGTGAGCCCCAACCGCTGACCGTTGACGACTTGTTCCTGCAACGCTTTGGCGAGCTGTTCGCGCGTGATCAACCCCTCGCGCATCAGCAAGTCGCCAAGGCGGTCGGTGGCAGGGACGGGTTTGGCTGCTGCAGGTGCACTCATGGGGCGACGCGATCCGTGCGAAGGAACAAACGTAGAGCGAGAGGGGCCGGCAAAGCGCCGTGCCGGGCTCGCATTCATTGAGCCCGGCCGCCGGACGGCTTGTCATGTAATGGACGGAACCCGGCAGAAAACGTCACGTGGGGGGCCAATCCCTTGACCAGCGCCGGCCCGATGCCCTTCACGCGCTGTAACTCCTCCAGCGAGCCAAACGGCCCCAGGGAATCACGACTGGCGATGATCCGCGCCGCCAACGCCGGCCCCACCCTGGGCAATGCATCGAGCTCCTCCGCGGACGCCAGATCAACATTGATGGGCTCCGTGGGGAGCTTTGACTTCTTTGCTTTCGACTTGCTTGCCGAACGAGCGTCTTCGACTGCCTTGAGCTGTCGCTCGAGCGCCGCCGCTCCGACCGCACGGCCCGCCGGTCCATCACCACCACGCTCTCCGCTCACGGCGGCGGCAGACATCGCGGCGTCATCAAGCGCGCGGTCGAACGCGCGCGCTTGCAGCGCACGCACGCTGCCGCCAAGTACGGCGACGGTGGCAAGGAACATGATGGCCTGACGTTCTGAAGCGGTTGGCATGGACGCAATGTCACACCATACGGCGCGCAGACTGTCACCAAAACAGCGCGTGCGGCATCATTCGCATGCACTGGTGAAGCCTGCGCAAAAAGACCGCCGGGACCTAGCGCGCTACCGCAATGCCCCGCCGAAGAAGTTCAGTTGCAGAATCGCACTGAACGTGGTCTGTGCAAAGCGCCGGTTGAAGTTGCGATCGAAGGTCAGCACATGTGACCCGGAGAGTGAGAACGTCAGCGCCTCCGAGAGATCGGTGTCGGCATTGAAGTTGATCGCTTCACGTCCGTTGTCGGCCAGCACCGCCGCAAAGGGTGACTCGCCGGGCGAGCCGAGACTGGCCAGATCGTCGCCCACCACACTGCGCGCCGACTGACGCTGCCACGTGACCTGCGTACGTAATCCGCTGCGCTGATTCCAGGACGCCGGCAAGGCGAACTCACGCGACAATCCAAACGACAGGTCCTCAGCCTGGCTGTTGGTGCGAGCGCCCGGACGTTCGTCGGTGCGGATGGTGCGACTGAGTGACGCGGATGTGGTCAGCGGACCAAACAGATCCCACGTCACGCTTGCTGACACCGGCAGCCGTTCGGAACGTCCGAGACTCAGATCGGCAAATCCCCCCACTTCGTTGCGCACTTCGGTGCGCTGTGCGTTACGCGAGTAACCGGCCGTGGCGCCCAAGGCGACAAACGGCCCCAGCTTGCGTAACGGACGCCAGTTCCAGCGGAGCGTGACGTCTGGATATACGTCCTGTTCGCTGGTAATGAGCGCCTGAAAATCATCGCGCACCCGCAGTGTCCACGTTTCCGTACGCCCCGTTTCCGCGCGAGTGGTGAGTGTGAGCGACAGCGGGAGATTCAACCCGCCCGTCACAATCACACGTCGTGAACGACCGGCCACTGTCGCCAACTTCGCGTCCACGCCGCGAAAAAGATCAACCCCTCCAAAGCCAAACTGATAGCCACCGCTCGGCGCGCGGAACGTGTTGTCGTAGTTGGAATCGAGTGCGCGCAACCAGGTGGCATCGAGCGGTTGGAACAGACGCACCCACCACGCCAGCAATCCGCCAGGTTGGATGCGTCGTTCCGTGAGTCGAGCCAGATCAAAGGTCAGGCCGCTGGAAAGCTGCTGCGTGGCACCCAATCGGCGCGGAAGCCGGAAGCCGCCGGTTGAATCGTTCGTGCGCACGAGTGCGCGCGCGTTCGGATCCTTGGCCAGAGAAAAGCTGCTGACGAAATCGGCGCGCGGTCTGAGCCACGGCCAGAATGCCGGTGCAATGCGGAACGCGGTGGTGAGCGAACGCTCGCGCTCAAGCCCGATGTCGGTACCCAGTAGTCGCATGCGTTCGGCGTCGGTCGCCGCGCCACGATCAATGCTGTCGGGCACTTGCAACAGCGCATCCTGATAATCCCGAAGATCAAGTACCTGACGCGCATTGACACTCGCCGAAATCGCTGCAACGGGGCGGAACTCGACAATCCCCGTGTTCTGCCACACGTGATTGACGGCGCGCGCGACCTGCCCTGTATCGCCAAGCGCTTCGGCCGGCTTGAGAAACGATGTGGTGCGCGCTGACTGTCGAGAGAGCCCACTGGCCAGACGGAATAGTGACGGATTCCATCGCACCGGTGTGCGGCGCAGCGCGACAGCCGCCCGCGAGTTGCGGAGCGATTGCGGGAACAGGTCGAGCACACGCGTGCTCCAATCCGGCAACGGTGCGAGGCGCGGCGCACCACTGAGATCGAGCGCCGCATTGAGCAGGTAACTGGACGAACGCCCCGACTGAAACGCACTTTGTGTTGACCCACTTCCCCACGCTGCGTTGATCGCGAATCCGTTGACGAACGGTGCGTACCATCCGCCGTCGAGCGGTCGATCGCGACGCAGGCTGAGGGCATAGTTCAGCCGACCGGCTTGTGGGTTTCGTAAACCGGCAATGCCATCGGCCAGAATGTCTGTGCGATTGACGAACAGCTGATCAACCTGTGTCCCGCTGTAATCGATAGACAGCGGAGCGATCAGCCCCCAGCGAGCGGGCAACATCTGCTCCAGATGCAGTGTGGTGCCCACCGAGAAGCCGTTTTCCGTGAGGAAGCTCGGTGCTTCGCCGAGTTGTCGGAAGTTGGGATCACGTCGTCGTACGGCCGCGCGTACGTCCATGAAATCACCGGCGTTGAGCGTGATGCCCAATTCGCCGGCCAGGCCCATGTCGTCGACCACATCACTCAATCGAATGTCATTGATCCACAGCTCGAGTGTATCGTTGGGCATGAGCGCCGTCGCACTGCGCGGTGTGGAATCGATGCGCACAAAGCCCACCGCCAGCTCCTGTACACCAGCCAGGTTGGGCGGTGTGACAGTGGGATCGGTGGTGTACGCGATGTAGCCATCTTCGCACACGGCAAAGCGTCGGACGGTGCTGTTGGTCGGCAGGCCTGAGCGTTTAATCAGTTCCAGATCGGCACCGCTACAGGCAATGGAGTCGGCTCCGCCCTGCAAGAACAGCGTTTCCAGGCGTCCGCGAAGCGCTTGCAGGCGTTGCAGATCAACACGTACTTCCGGTTCCCACGCATTCTGCGACCGGCCGGCGTTTACCGGCGTGCGATAGGCGTAGAAGTTATGTTCATCACGACCGATTTTCACGAAGCCCTGTAACTCACCATCCGGGCCCCAGCCGTTGCCGCGTCCGCGCATCCACAAGCGCAGCGTGCGATAGCCCATGAAGTTCTTGAGACCTTCGGGAAAGCGCAAAAACGCTTCCGCGCGATCAAAGACACCAAACATCTGGCCCGGCGCACCGCCGGCGAGCAGTCGTAATGAGCGCTCATTCACCTGAATGCGACTCGCTTCGAGGCCGGTCTGTCGATCTTCCGGCACCTCGGCTACCCCAGGTGGCGGCGTGTATGGTACGTTGGCCGTTGAATCGATCGTGCCCACCACGGATGCAATCACGTAACCACTGGTGAGTGAGCTCGTGGAGTCACCAGCCACACCGGAAATGGGTCGTTCGGTACGCTTGAGCCACGGCGCGCCGACCAAGCTCAATCGTGCAATCGCCGTGTTGACGAACGCGCTGTCAGGGAGTGACGGATTGGATACCATTGAGAGCCGCAACGCGCGTACTCGGCGGTCATTTTGCACGCCCAGTGAATCGGTTGGCGTACGCCAGTTGAGCCGCACCTGTACCCAGCACTGTTGCAGCGAGTCAGACGGCGAATCAATGAGCGCGGTTTGTTCACAGCCGCCAATGCGCGTCCAGGTGCGGCGATCGGAGAGGTCCACTACAAAACGTTTGAACCGCTCCAGCTCCGGCGCGGAGGCATCGGTCATGTTCAGTTGGCCATCCAGATCGAGGTCTTCCTCATCGAGCCGATTGTTGCGCGCTGTGCAGTTCACGCGACTGTCGCCGAGTGTGAGCTGCACGTTGGAGGTCGCGCTGCACAACGCCACATCGGTGGTGAGAACGGGCACCGGATTGACTTGCGTGGAATCGATTACCACAATGGAATCGGCCCGACTGTTCGGCAGCCCCAGATCGTTGGTGACGGCGTTGAAGGCGCGCGAGAAGGGATCGCGCTCGGAGTTGAGGCGGTCGTAACCCGTGAGACGACGCCCGCGAAACAGTGTGTCAACACGCTGCGAAATGCTGTCGCGCCGGATGATCATGCTGTCCGGAATGAACGTGACACTGTTCTCGCTGATATCACCAAAATCGAACACCAGTGACGGATTGCGTGACTCACGTCCGGCATCGGTGTACACGAGGGCGTAAAACTCCAGATTCTCCACCCGCGAAAGATCGGTGCCGCTGGGATTGAGCACCGTGCGAATGCTGCGCCAACGACGACCGCCGGGCGATGGAGTGGAGGTATTGCTGCCAGATGTGGTGCCGGTCGTCCACTGCAGCTGCGTCGCGCCCGTGGCGCGATTGTACGACAATCCGCCGCCGGCGTATTGTGGGTAGAGCGTGAGAAAGAGCACCTGCTCCGGCGTCTGCAGTCCACTGGTGGTAAAGCGCGCTGACGGATCGATTTGATCGGTGGTATACACAAGGAACCGTCCGCGACGCGTCAGCCCCGAGTTTTGCCACGCCACCGTGCTGGCACGCGGCAGCGTGAACAGATTGGCGCCGAACCCGGGAATACGTCCCCCCCCCAATGGCCGGCTGCTGAAATACCACGCGCCTTCGTTGAGCTGCACGCGAACGCCAGCATCGCTTTCAAAGCTTTCTACAAACGCCTGACCGGCCGCGTTGGGCCGCGGGCGACTCATGGCAAACTCGCCCTGCAACGCAACGCGCGACGGCGCACCGGCTTCACTCAACCCCAAACCGGAAATCCATCTGCTCAATTGTGGCGCCTCCCACGCCAGATCGCTGGTCAGGCCGGCCACCAGCGATCCTACGGGCTCGTACCCCAGTGCCGGACGATTGGACACCGAACGCTGTTCCTGCGAGATCGCGGTAAACGTGAGCTGTCCGGCATCAAGCGGAAATCGCGAGGCGAACCCAAGGATGGTGGTGGGGGTTGCCGCTGTGGCGAACAACGGATTTTCTTCGTAGCGCACATTCACCGTTCGCGGACGCAAGAAGAGCGTATCCGGACGATTGAAAACAATGCGTCCCGTTTCGTAACTCACCACATAGTCGCGATCACGGGTCAGGAGCAATCCATCGAGCTCTACGCGCTCGCTGCCCGGGCGCAACTGTGTGGTGCCGAGCGTGATGCCACTTTCTCCACTGTCTGATGTCCCGTTGTACTGCGCCAGCAATCGGAACACCGACTGCGGACGTTGCGATGAATACAGGTACTCGTTGGGAAATGAATACAGCGTGTCGTTGGCCGGATTGGCCAGCGGCTGCGCCAAGCCCGCGCGTGCGAACGGCTGCAACGATGGGAACACCACGAAATAATCGCGAATGAGCTTCTGGCCCGTGGTGCCCGACGCCGACACGTTGGGATCGTTGGGGCGTGGCCAGAGACGGTTTTCCACGTCGAACTGTGCCCCGTTGTTGGCTTGTGCGAGTCCAAAGAGCTGCAGGTACGTTTGACCGCGTGACGCATCGGGCGGCTGCTCCTGATCACCGCTGGTGTTGGTCACGATTTTCAGGTCTACCGTGCTGCGATCCACTTCACCGCCGCCCAAACGGTACACAGACTTGATTTCGCGCAAAAAGTACGCCGAATCCGACGGCTGGAGTTCCGGCTCCCAAAGCAAATTGGCAAACTGTGGCGCGGCGGTGAACTGAATGTCTGCCGTGCCGCCTGTGGCCACATTCCGTTCCGGTGTGCCTCCCACGTTGACATCGTACGCGACCACCAGCCGTTCGTTGTTCAGTCCGAGCGGTCGAACCAGCGCGATCCACAGCTGCGAGGGATCGAGATAGTAGTCAATGTTCTCGCGCAGCACTTCATAGATCTGACGCGCCGGATTGCGCGCGCCACGCACACTGAACTGCGGACCCAGCGGGTTCTGATTCTGCGCACCGATGAGTTGACGATACACATACACACGCGCCGGCCTGATGGAATCGGGCAGCGACGCCGCCAATTGCTGCATGGACTGTCGATTGAGAATGTCGACGTTGGGATAGCCGCCGAGCTGTCGGGGATCAATGGTGAAAAAGAAACGGCGCGTTTCGATTTGAATGTCTTCGATCACGCGATCCACCTGCTGCACCGCCTGCTCGCCCACGGTAAAGACGTTGTTCCGTGACACGTTGCCGCGCTGCTGCGCGATGATCGTGGAGAAGCGCATGGGCCCAAGCTGACCGCTGGCCTGCACGCCGTAGTTGTTGCTCGGAATGCCAGCCGTCAGAAAACGGGACGACGGTGCCAGAAAGCTGACGTTGCCGACTTCAACCTGCTGCAGGATGTCGTCGGGCCGTCCCTGATAGCGAAGCGAGATATTGTTTGAGGCATCGAACTGGTTCTGTGAGTCGTACTGCACGTCCACGAACACGCGATCGGCCACCACGCCGCGCGACAGCAGATTGACCTGGAAATCAAAGCCGGGAAGATAGTTTGCAAAACAGCTCGATCCGAACTGCACGCGCTGCACCACGGTGCACACTTCGTTGCGCGACCGTTCGATTTTGCTCTCAAGGCGAGCGGTCAGGTCGATGTTCAGCTCAGTGGCATCGGAAAACAGGGGCGACGGTAACATCGCAACCGGGGCAGCTATCGGCCCCGCGCTGCGGTCCGTCGGCACCCGCAGCAATCCCGCGCTGCGGTCCGTCGGCACCCGCAGCAATCCCGCGCTGTCCGCACGGTCGGCCGAGCGGGCGCTGTCCGAGGGGAGTTCCGCGAGCACACCTCTGGGCCCCACGCCGGTAAGCGCCGTCTCAACGACTCGGCGCCACGCCTGCTGCTGCGCGATAGCCACCCGTTCCCGCAGGCGGACCGCCGCAGCGTCGGCCACTACGGACGGCGCGTTGCCCTGTCGTACGCCGAGGGCCATGGGACGCAGCCCGGACGGCAGCGTAAGTGAGAGCGAATCGAGCGAGCGACGCAGGCGCGCGGCCATGGGTAGCTTCGGCAATACGGCGCGCGCGCGAATGCTGTCCTGCGCGGCCGCCGACTGCGGCGGATCCTGCGGGAAGGCAGCCTTGGGCCACGCGGCGGCCAGGAGCACCGCCACGCCCGCGGCAGCCGCTATCCGGTGAGGGAAAAAGCGGCGCACAGGAGAGCAAGAGCGGGGTACAAGCGCTGCGAACGGAACCGAAACGGCTCGCTCCGGAAAGACGACAGGAAGGTCGATACCAAAGGTGACGAGCGAGGTCCCTTGATGATGCACTTGATAATGCGGTGGATACCGGAAGAATTTAGATGAATAGAACGGGACGCGCCCGGGGGCTCAAGGCACCTCGGCACACCCAGCGTGTGGTTGAAGGCGACGGCGGGTCGCCCAGCCACGCTGCCTTGACTACGCCCAACCCCACGTCGTGAGGATTATCACCCGCTACATCGTGCGCGAGCACGTTGCCCCGCTCGCGTTCGCGCTGACGGCATTAACCTCGTTGCTTCTCCTGCAGTACGTTGCACGCCAGCTCGACAAGCTGGTGGGCAAGGGGCTGCCGTGGAGTGTCATCGGTGAGTTTCTCCTGCTGTCGTTGCCGTTTACGATTGCGATGACGCTCCCGATGGCCGTCCTCGTGTCCACGTTGCACGCTTTCGGACGGCTGTCGGCCGAAAATGAGATCACCGCCTTCAAGGCCAGTGGCGTCCGTGTGCGTACACTCATGGCGCCCGTGTTACTCATTGCCGCCGGGCTCTCGGTGCTCATGATCGGTTTCAACGATCAGGTACTGCCGCGTGCGAATCATCGGCTGGCCATGCTGCTGGGCGACATTGTGAGTGTGCGCCCCACTGTTGGGCTGCGCGAACAGGTGCTCACTGCGGTCACACCCACGTTCTATCTCAAAGCCGGCTGGATTGACCCTGAATCCAATCGGATGCAGGATGTTGAAATCTACGATTTGCAGAACTCTGCCGAACGCCGAAGCATCTTCGCGGACAGCGGCACATTTACCATGTCGGCCGATAGCCTGGATATGCTCTTGGTGCTCTACGAAGGCGAGCAACTGCAGTTTCCCGAAGGTGACCCGCGCCGGTTGCAGCGCACGTTTTTTGGCGAGCAAGTGCTGCGTGTGAAGGATTTCGCGCAGGGATTCAGCGCCAGTTCACGTGAGGGCAAGTTCAAGAGCGAGCGCGAACAGGGCATTTGTGAACTGCAAGCTGGCTATGAGCAACGGGCCGAAGAGTACGAGCGGCGTCGACAGCGCTATATCGGGCAACTGCAAACGCGGGCGGCATCCGTCGAGCGCACCGACCCAGGCGATACCCTGCTGGTCGTGCCAAGGCCGCGACCCGTGCATCGCGGATTGGCGGCGATTTACTGCGACAAGATTCCGGCGCTGCTCAGACCAGCGACGGCCGAAGCGGCCGAACCACCGAAATCAGCGGTGCTGCAGGATACCATACTGCAGGATACCGCGCTGCAGGATACCGCGCTGCAGGATACCACACTGCAGGATACCACACGGCAGGACACAGCGTTCGCCAACGCGCAGCGGCGCGATAGTTTGCTCAGGGATTCGCTGCAGCGCTCAGCTGCGCTGACGGCCACAGACATTCCGCCCGGAGCGGCGGCCGGTTTGTTGCCCGGAGCGGTGGTTGATGGTATTCCTCCTGCAGACAGCGCTGCGCTCAACGCGGCGCGACAGGCGGCGGCGATGAATGCTGGGGCCGTCACGGACTCCGCGCCGCCCTCGTTGCCGACGGGATCGGCGATGTTCTCGGTGACGAAGGAGTCGCTCGATATCGCGCTCCGGGAAATGAACAGTTATGCCGTTGAAGTGCAGAAGAAGTTTGCCATTTCCATGGCCTGCTTTGTGTTCGTGTTGTTTGGTCCGCCCATTGCACTGCGCTTTCCGCGCGGCGGTGTGGGTGTGACCATTGGTGTCTCGCTGGTGGTGTTCGGTGCGTACTACGTCTGTCTCATGGCCGGCGAAGTGCTGGCCGATAAAGGCGCCTTGGAGCCCGTCATCGCGATGTGGACGGCCAACGTCATTTTCACGGTTGCCGGACTGGTCATGCTCCTGCAGGTGGAAAAATCCACTGACGCATCACGCGGCGGTGGCATAGGCGAGTGGTGGTCGAACAAACGCAACGTTCGCGCCCTCAAACGTGGTCCGCACTCGGCCACTGCTTCGGGTGTCCGCGCGTGAGCAGTGCATCAGACTCTGCTCCCAGAGCGCGGTTCAGAGTACTGCGCCCGCTCGACCGGTATGTAGCCGTTGAGTTCTTGCGCATTTTTGTAGTCACCAGCATCGGGTTTCCGGTGCTGGTGTTTGTGATCGATCTCGTGGACAACCTGCGCAAGTACACCGAGCGCAACGTCCCCACGCTCGACATTCTGCTCAGCTACTGGTACTTCCTGCCGGACACGATGTACAAGGTGCTGCCGGCCTCCGTGCTGTTTGCCACGGTCTTCTCCGTGGGCAACTTCACGCGTCACGCGGAGATCACGGCGGCCAAAGCATCTGGCATGAGTTTTCACCGCGTGGTGGCGCCGATTTTTGTGTTGTCGGTGTTTGCGGCCGGACTGGGCATGGTGATTGGTGAACTTTCACCGCCCGCCAACGCCATTCGCAACGAGTTGCTGCTGGAAACGTGTCGAGGCGGTGCCGCGCCGTCGGCCGGCGGAGCGGTGTGCAACTCGTCCAACACCACGCGTTACAACTTTGTCTTCGGTGCCGAAGGTGGCCGCGTGATTCGCGCCACCTTTCTCAATGTCCCCGAAGCCACCATGCAATCGGTGGAAACGGAGCAGCGCGGTGACTCGCTCACGTCTGGTCGGCTGCTCGCGGCGTCGCATGGGTCGTGGACACGTGATCGCGGCTGGGTGCTGCGCTACGGCACCCTGCACGTGCTGCCCACGGCTGAGCGGGATCTCGTGATCCAATTCGATTCAATGGTTGACCGGTCCATGGTGGAGACGCCAACCGAGCTGCGCGCCTCCGACAACGTGCCCGAAGAAATGACGTTCTCACAGCTTTCGGCGTTCATTGCAACGCTCGAACGCGCCGGCGCCGATGTGCGCGGCCTCCGGGTTGAGCGCATGCTCAAGATCTCGATCCCGATCACGTGCATCCTCATTGCCATGTTCGGCGCACCGCTGGCAACCAGTACCAATCGTGGTGGAACGGCTTTTGGCGTGGCCGTCAGCCTCGCCACCACGGTTACCATTCTGGTGCTCATCCAACTCACCAAGGCGGTCGGAAAATCTGGATTGGTGTCGCCGGAGTTGGCCGCCTGGTTTCCTAACATTCTGGTGGGCGCGGTAGCGGTTGTGCTGCTCGCCCGCGTGCGGACGTGACCTGATGCTCGCAGCCCCTTGGCGCACACTGCACCGTGGTGTGCGCCGCACGCTTACAAGCGTTGGTGAATACGGATACTATCTGCGCGACATCATTCGCTCCGTGCCCGAAACTGACACGTGGCCGCGCGAAACCATTCGTCAGATGCGCGTGATCGGGGTTGAGTCTATTGTGCTCACGATTATCGTGGCCGCCTTCCTGGGCGGCGTCACGGCGTTTCAGACCCGTTACCAGCTCTTTCCGGGCGTGCAGGTATCAGCCGTGGGCCTGATCGCGCGACAGAGCATCGTGCTGGAGCTCGGTCCATTGCTCACCGCGTTGGTGCTCACTGGACGCGTGGGGGCGCGCATGACGGCCGAAATCGGAACCATGCGCGTCACGGAACAGATCGACGCGCTGGAAACGCTGGCCTACAATCCGATTGCATTTCTCTCACTGCCTCGCCTGCTGGCGGCGTTGGTCATGCTACCGGCGCTTACCATGCTGGCCAATACGGCGGCGCTGGTGAGCGCCTGGCTCACGCTGATTCTGGCCACGGACGTACGCACGCTCGACTTTGTGGAGGGGCTGCGCATTGCCTTCACGCCGTTTCAAGTCATCTACAGTCTCATCAAGGCCATCTGCTTTGGTGGGGCCATTGCGTTCGTCTGCTCGTATCAGGGGTATATCGCGAAAGCGGGCGCAGAAGGCGTGGGCAAGGCCACTGCGAAAGCTGTGGTGATCACATCAGTGGCCATCCTCACACTCGACGCCATCGTGGCGGCGGTGTTTGCACCATTCATTCAGGCGTGAGCGTGCGTGTGCTCTGTTCGCCCGTGTTTCTTCTTTCTCTGCATGTCAACGGACTGGTCGTATGAAACGTCGTGACGAAGTGCTTGTGGGCCTGATGCTCATTATCACCGTGGTGATTGGCGTGGCCGGCACGATCTGGCTCGCCCGTGGAGGCCTGACCTCCGGGTATCCCATGTACGCCCTCTTTCCCTGGGGCGCGGGACTCAAAAACGGACAACCCATTCTCCTCGCCGGTGTGAACATTGGCTTTGTGCGCAAAGTTGAACTCATTCCCGACGGCACGCTGCTGGTAACCATGGCGGTGAACCAGGAATACCAGATTCCCGAGGGCACCACGGCGGCCATTGAGCCCAACGGAATCTTTGGTGACCAGCTCGTCGCGCTCAGCCCGCAGCTCTCCGTGAGGACGTACATGGCCGAGGGCGATACCATTCCCACCGGTGAGGGCACCCCAACCACGGGTGAGGTGCTGAGCAAAGCTGATTCGATTGCCGCCGAGGTTGAGACGATCGCGTCGACAGTGCGCGCCGAGTTCGTAACTGGTGGTGGTATTGCCGAACTGCGCAAAGCCACGAGCGAACTCACTGCGCTCATTACCCAGCTCACGAGTGTCGCGGCCGATCAGTCGCGCGAACTCTCACTGACGCAAGCGCAACTCCGTTCAACGCTGGCCGCTTTTGACTCCTCAGTTGTTGACTCAACACTGCGGGCGTTTCGTACCACCAGTACCAACCTCGCGCAGCTCTCGGCCGACTTCGAACAAACGCGCCTGCAGCTTGGTTCGATTCTTACCAAGGTGGATTCCGGCCAAGGGGCAGCGGCCAAGCTGCTGAATGATCCCACCGTGTACGCTCGTGTGGATTCCCTGCTCCTGCGCCTCGATGCGCTGGTGGCTGACGTGAAGGCCAACCCGCGCCGGTACATCAACCTGCGCGTCTTTTGAGTTTCTGATTGAGGCATGACCCATTGTCTGTTGCGTTCAAGAGTACCCGAAGTTGGTGGGCGTCGTTGCGAGTGCTTGCAGGTGGTTTGCTGGCGCTGTCCGTTGCATCGTGCAGTAACGCCAGCAGTGCAGTTGGTCCGCCACCACCGCCGCCCGACAGCTGCACCACCACGCCGCCCAATGTCGCCGGTGGGTACTACGCCGCCGCCGCCAATCGATGCGGTGCGGCGCTGCTATCGTCCATTCATCAGATCATTCGCGGCCAGCGCCTGCTCGGCTACACATCGGCACGAGACTCGTTGTATGCGTTCATCGATCGCGGCAACCGGCCGTGGATCGTAGATCTCTACACAGGTCGTGAAGCGGTTGGTGTGACCACACGCGCCAGCGCTGCGGCCAACCGTATCAACACCGAGCATACGTGGCCGCGGAGTTTTGGCGCCGAAAACGATCCGTCGCTGAGCGACCTGCATCATCTGTTCTCAAGTGACGAGACGGCCAACTCGCAGCGCTCCAACTTTCCGTTTGGTATAGTGCGGGGCACGGTGCTCTGGACGAGCAGCAACCCACCAACTCCCGGTGATGTGAGCCGACGCGGCTATGCCAACGGCAACAGCGGGGTGATCGTGTTTGAGCCTCGACGCAGCGTGCGCGGTGACATTGCACGCGCGTTGCTTTACTTCTACACGCGCTACAACGCACAGCGACCGGGTGGGTACAATCTTGGCAACTTCGCGTTTGAGCGTGATTTACTCGTGGCCTGGGCGCGGGAGGATCCGCCCGACGCGTGGGAGCGGGCGCGCAACGAGGGGATCTTTCGCGCCCAAGGCAATCGGAATCCGTATATCGACTGGCCGGAGTTGCTTGAGTTGATCCAGGGATTCCCGATCAACTGACGCGAGTCGCGGGTTTGGCGGCTCGTACACTACCATGACTTGTTCAGAGCTGCCGTGTGGTTCCGCTGCCGTGTGGTCGCGCTGTCGCGCCGTCGCCCTGCACGTGCACGTCGACCAGCCGCCGAACGAAAATGCCCCCGCACCGATCTCTCGGTGCGAGGGCGTTTTCACGTGCCGTGTACTTCAGTACTAGAACACGTAGCGAATACCCGCCTGCATGCTGAACTGCAGCAGCAAGTTCGCGCCGCCAATGGGACGGTTGTCACCAAAAAAATCGGTAAGGTTGTAGCGAATGGTTTCGTTCTCAGCGTCGTAGGACACTGGCACCATCAGGTTGCGACGGTTGGTGGACACCGACTGGTAGCGTCCCCAGCTCTTGTTCAAGCCATTGAGTACGTTGAAGAAATCAAATGAAAGCTCAGCGTACTGCCCGTTGCGCGTGGGAACGCGATTGCGCAACGAGAGGTCCAACCGG
>JBBRDJ010000058.1:0-20778 GCA_038203945.1 Gemmatimonadales bacterium | reverse complement strand
CGTGTCGTGCTGTGCCATTACGGTGAGAATCCCAAGCCGGCTGCCGCGACGTCGTGCACATTTGACACGGATATCGATGTGAGCTTCAACTACACCGCGACGCCTTAGTTTGATCGTATCGAGGTGTGACGCGTGATGGTTTCTCAGGCAGGTGTATTACCATGAAAGTTGGCATAGTCGGAGCAGGACATGTGGGCAGCACCACGGCGTACGCACTCACCATGCGTGGCAGTGCGACGGAGATTGTGCTCTCCGATGTAAACGCCGCGCGTGCGGCCGCTCAGGCAGAAGATGTGGCGCACGCGGTGCCCGTTGCGTTTCCAGTACGCGTCACTGGTGGTGAAATCTCCGACATGCGCAACTTTGATATCGTTGTGCTCGCCTGCGGGCCAAGTATAGAAAAAGGGCAGAACCGCTTGTCGATTCTGCAAAAGAGCACCGATATTTTCAAGGTCGTGGTGCCGCAGGTGATGGACGTGTCGCCCAACGCGATTCTCATTGTGGCCAGCAACCCGGTTGATGTGATGACGCACGTGACCACGGTTGTGTCCGGGCTGCCAGCGGAACGAGTGATCGGTTCGGGTACCTTGCTTGATACGTTGCGATTTCGCGCGCAACTCAGCGCGCATCTGGGAATCGCAGCGGCATCGGTGCAGGCCTACGTGCTGGGTGAGCACGGCGACAGCGAAGTGCTGGCCTGGTCGAGCGCGCGTATCGGTGGCTTGCCGCTGAGTGACGTGTCAAAGCAGCTGTCGCGCCCGCTCACCAACGAAGTTCGGGAACGAATTGACCAGGACGTGCGACGGGCCGGCTATCGCATTCTTGAGGGCAAGGGGTTCACTTCGTTTGGTGTGGCGGCGGGCATCGCGCGTATTATCGATGCGATCCGTGACGATGAACGTGTGGTGCTCACTGTGAGCGCGCGCACGCCCAAAGTCGGGCAGTACAATGACGTCGCGTTGTCGCTTCAGCGTGTGGTGGGTCGGGCGGGCGTCACGCATACGCTCGAGCCAGACATGAATGCCTCAGAGCTGGAGCAGATGGCACAAAGTGCAGGCATCATTCGTGATGCTACATCGCAAATCGGATTTTAGCTTGTTGAATCGGATGGCTCATCGCGAGCCGCCGGGTGTGTTTACGCTTTGCAGGAGTGCGTATGGGCCGATTGCTACTGGCGATCTTTGTTGGTGTTGTGGTGAATGGTCTGTTGGTGTTTGGTGTGGAATTACTGAACACTCTCGTTCACCCACTGCCCGCCGGACTCAATCCGCAAAACGTGCAGCAAGTACGCACCTACATCGAGTCTGGCGCTGTGCCGATCACTTCGCTGCTGATGGTGCTGCTGGCGTATGCTGCGGGCGCCTTCGGTGGCGGATTTGTGGCTTCAAAGCTGGCTCCGCGACGCGGCTTGATGCCGGCGCTCGTGATCGGTCAGATCAGCTTGGTGTTTGTCATCGTTAATTTAATCCAGTTCCCCCATCAAATCTGGTTTATGCTGGTCAGCGTGCTCATTCCGATTCCCGCCGCGTGGGCGGGTGGCAAAGCGGCGCACGCACGGGGCGGCATGAAGTAGCGAGCCGCACTACTCCCGACGAGCGCGCGTCCGCTCCGCCTGTCGTCCCGCACTGCGCACGAGTCCGATTCCGCCGAGCGAGACGCCCGCGCCCACCCAGAACGGCCACGACAGATTGGACACGAGGGCAATGCCGCTGGCGGTGAACGGTCCGATCACACGCCCGAGCGACGCCGCACTCTGATACGCGCCGAGCGCCGCACCACGTTCGTGTGGGCCGGCCAGTCCCGCGACGAGATTGCCGAACGTCGGGTTGATAATGGCCGAACCAATGCCAAAGACGCCCAGCGCAATGAGCAGCGGCGCGATTTGCGATGTGAAGGGGACGGCAAACATACCGATGCCGGCCAACACGATGCCTGCTTGTGCCAGTGTGTACGCGCCAAAGCGTTTGTTGAGTGGTCCGGTCAACCACACCTGCACGATCACGCTCACCACGCCCACAAACATGTAGACCCAACCAAGCGTGCGTGGTCCCATGCCGAGGTCTTCGGCCGCCCAGAGGGCGAGGGTGCTCTGTAGCATTGCCACTGCGGCCACCACCACGATGGTGGTGAGCAACACCTGACGCAGACCGTCGCGCGTAAAGTATTCAGTCATTTTGGCACGCGGTCGCTCGCGTGTCTGACCACGTGTTTCGGGGGAGAGCGATTCGGGTAGTCGCACCAGCGTCAGGAAAAACGCAATGAGCGACATGACCGCGGCGCCCCAAGCCACGCGCACCAAACCGCCACCGCCGGCGTCATTGCCCGCGAGCAGCCCACCCAATGCCGGACCGGCGATGAACCCAAGACCAAACGCTGAGCCGAGCAGCCCCAGTGCCTTGGGCCGCGTTGCATCGGTGGTGATGTCGGTGGCGTAGGCATAGGCCGTGGCCACGTTACCAGCGGCCAGACCCGCAGCAATGCGCGAGAGGGCGAGTGTGAAACCGGAGTCGGCAAACGCGAGCAGGATCGAGGCGGCCGCGTTGCCCAGCAACGTGATCAGCAACACTGGTCGGCGGCCGATGCGATCGGAGAGCGAACCCCAAATCGGTGAACCGACTAGTTGGCCCAGTGAGTAGAGCCCGAGAAAGAAGATGACCGAGGCCGGGTCCACACCGGTGCGTTCCGCATAAAACGGGAACACCGGAATGATCATCCCGAAGCCGATCAGGTCGAGAAAGACGATAATGAAGAGTGTGAACATGGCTGGCGAACGGTAAGGGAGGGACAACGCGTTTCCTACTCTCCCATCGGTTGGTGCGGCTGTCACACCCCGTCGCGATATTGCAGTCTGCCATGACACTTCACACACACTGGTTGCCCGACCTCCGCGCTGCAGCCCACGAGGCCGCCGCAATCCTGCGCACACCGGCCCCCGGCGGGGATCCGTTTGCGCCAGACGTGCTGGTGGTGGGTGGACGCGGCGTGGAGCAGTGGCTGCGCCGCGCGCTAGTGGAGCGGCTGGACGTGTTGACCAATGTACAGATCTGGTCGCCGTCGCGTTTGGTGAGCGATCTGGAGCGTTGGGCGGTACCGAACGCGGGTGGTAGTCCGGCGCGTCTCACGCTGGGCATTCTGTCGGCCGTTTCGCGTGATCCGTCGCTATTGCCCACCGAGTTGCAGCACCTGAACGTGCAGGTGGCGGGTTGCGAACAGCCGGCCGGCCCGCTGTTGATCACGTGGGCCTCGCGTATGGCGCGCACCTATGAGCAGTACGGACTCTATCGCGCAGAATGGCTGACGGCGTGGGAAGCGTCGAGTGACTACGGCTCGAGTGCGGCCGATTGGCAGGCCCGGTTGTGGCGTGCGGTAACGGAGCATTCGTACCCATCGGCTAAAGTGCTGGCGGGCACGATTGAGCGACTACGTACCGCCCAAGCGTCCGGGCTGCCTCCGCGCTGGACGGTGTTGCATCAGGGTCGGTTGTCGCCCGCGCATCTGTCGTTGCTCACCGCATTGGCTGTGCACCATGACGTGCACGTGCTCGTGCACGCGGCGACGAGGCCGTTGCTGGGTTTGGGCGCGGTTGACGTCGTTGCTATCGACAACGATGTCGCGCTGCGACAGCGCATCGTGGCTGATCAGCACGAGGTGACCAACCGCCTGGACCGGGTGCGCACCGATGGTGTGATGTTGCTGCAGCGCGCGGTGCACAACACCGCACATTCGTTGACGGGTGAAGCACAGCGGCCCACGCTTGACGTGGTGGTTCACCCCTATTCAGAAAGCTCGGAGTGCTTACCTGCTTCGCTATTGCAAGCGGTTCAACAGCAGGCCCGCGCGTCGCTTGCGGAACCTCCGCCCCTGCATACGCCAACCCAAAACGAAAGCCAGCCCGACCAGTCCTGGCGCGTGTACTCCTGCCACGGCGCACTGCGACAAGTGGAAGCAGTAAAAGACGCGCTGCTCGATGCACTCAATCGTGATGCGTCATTGCAGCCGCGAGATGTGCTCATTCTCACTCCAGACCCCGCACGCTACGTGCCGCTGCTGCAGGCGGTGTTTCCGCTTGTGAGTGCGGCGCACCTCGCACGCGCTGGTCAGCCCGCGAGCGCGGAACATGCATCCGACAGCGCACCTGGTCTGCCGCTCTACGTGCAGGGGCGTACGCCGCGCACCACCAATCCGGTAGCCGATGTGATGCTGCGATTGCTGACGCTGGCGGAACAACGCGTTTCCGCGAGTAGCGTGCTGTCGCTCATTGAACGCGGCCCGATCGCCGAACACTTCGCACTCTCAGCCGCCGATGCGCCAACAATCCGCGCACTGGTGCGCGAGGCCGGAGTGCGTTGGGGCCTTGACGAAAGCGATACGCAACGCGCCGGACTGGGCTTGACCGACGAAGGCACTTGGCGTCGAGGCATCAATCGCATTCTGCTCGGCGTCTCCATGCTCGACCACGTGACTGGTGGCAATGGTACAGACAGCAACGTACACTTCTGCGAACACGCGCCAGTGCACGGACTGGAGGGCGAACGCGCACTGCTGGCCGGTCGCGCGACACGCGCCTTGCGAACGGTGCTGGAGCTGGTCCGAGCGGCAGGCACGCCGCGGCTTATCGCCGAGTGGGAAACGTACGTGCAGCTGGCGCTTGTGCGTCTGGTCAATGACAGCGGAGACTCAGCCGCCAGCGCAACACGACTGCGTGATCTCATGGCCACGTTATCGCGCGATGCGTCTGCTTCGGGTACGTTGCGTCCACTCAGCGCACCGGCGGTGGCGCAACTCCTGGCCCATCGCATGGACGAACCGGTGGCAACGCCGGGCCAACTCGGGGCTATAACCGTCGCTCCGTTGGCCACGGGTTGGGTGCATCCTGCACGGGTGATCGTGCTGCTCGGCATGGACGATGATCGTTTCCCGCGACGCGGTGGCACGCCCTGGTTTGATCGGCTCGCCGAACATCCGGCGGTCGGTGATCCCGACGAGCGTGGTGAGCAGTTGCAAACGGTGTTTGATGCGTTGCTCAACGCGTCCGATCAGTTGATCATCACGTATACCGGTTGGAATCGCGCCGGCACCATGAGGCTGCCACCCAGCGTACCGGTTGGTGCACTCGAAGATTTGCTGTGTTCCACGGTGCAGTGCGCTGATCCGGACGCTGCCTGGGTGGAGCTCGTACAACGGGATATGCCACTGCAACCGTTCAGCGCACGCGCCTTTTCCGATGCGAGCAATCATCGACAGCGGTCGTACGACGTGATCTCAGCCCAGACGGCCGAAGCGCTGCGCACGCCGCATCGTGTCGCGTTCGCGTCGATGTCGCAACATGACGAAGCGCTCGAGTCTGCGGTTCATGGTAGCGTGCGCATTCTGCCGCTGGCGACGCTGCTGCGTTTCTTGCGCGCACCGGCAGCGGAGATCTTGTCGCGACTGGGCGTGTGGAGCGTACACGAAGAAGTTGCGGCTGAAGACGTACTCCCCATCACGCTCGACCGACGCAGTGAATCGCGCGCGGTGCTTGAGCTGGCTGAAGCACAGCTGCACGCGCGAAACGCGGAGCACACACGTTTGGCGCTGCGGCATCGTGATATCATGCCGCCGGCACGGCTGGGAGACGTGTGGCTGCAGCAGGCCCAACGTCGCGCCACATTCCTCGTGGATGGGGCGCGCGACGCTGTAGGCGACATCTCGCTCGCGCCTCCCGAAGTACTGCGAGTACGGATTGGCGACACCATACTCACCGGCGCGATCACCATGCGACACGGTGACACGCTGCTTTTTTTGCGCGACGGGAAAAATAATGACGCACACTTGCTCAAGCCGTTCGTCACACTGACGTTTGCAGTGGCCGGTGGAGCCGCGGTGCGACGGGCAGTACTCGTGGACGCTGAGGGAAGCACAATACTTGAGGCACCACCCAATCCGCTTGAAGTGTTGCGCACGTATGTCGACCTGTACAGTGATGCAGATCGCGACGTACCGCCGTACGCGCCGCGCACGTCGTTGGCGTATGCCTCCGTGCTGTCAGGGGACGAGTCCGAAGCACTGCACAAGGCCGAAGGGGTGTGGAATCCGGCGAGCCCGGACGCGCGCGGTGAATGCGAGGACGATGGCAACGCGCTGTTGCATCACGTGTCACCCACCACGCGTCCGGCATTCTCAACCATCGCACGCGCTGTGTACGAACCGATGCTTGCCGCAAAGGTGGGACTGTGACCGACCACGCGTTGCATCGCTTGCTCGATACACTCGATCCCGGAACACACGTTATTGAAGCCAGTGCCGGTACAGGTAAAACCTGGACCATCACCAGTCTGGTAGCGGCGGCGCTGGCGCTCGGCAGCGTGGCGCCGTCGCGCATTCTCACCGTGACCTTTACGCGTGCTGCCACCGCCGAGCTGCGGGTTCGTGTGCGAGAGCGGATCGCCGAGCTCGCCGTACTGCTGGCTGATGAACACACGCGCGATCCGTTTACGTTGGCTTTGGTTCAACGCGCCGGCGGACCAAGCGTGCGGGCCACGCTGCACAATCGATTGATTCAGGCGCTGGCGGAATCAGACGCGATCGGTGTTGACACCATGCATGGCTGGTGCGCCACCTTGCTGGGACAGTACGGCGATCTGCTTGGCCTCGATACACCAGACGACGATCGAACGACGTCGTCGCCACCGTTGGCCGAGCTCACTGAGCGCGGCGCGTTGATTGCATCCATGAAAGTGAATGATGCGCTGTGGCAAGGTTTCTCTACGCGGTCGGCATCTGCGGCGGGACTGCATCAGGTGGCAGCGGCAGTGCTGGCGGGCGTGTCGCGAGTACGCGTAGTAGCAGCAGACGGCACTGTCCTCGATGAGGCCTCGCTCGCGGCGCGCTTTGAAGCGGTGAGCACCCGTGTGATGGAGCTGTTCAATGGCGTGAGCGACGATTGGGCGGAGAACGGGGATAGCTATTATGAGCTGTTGCGCTCTGCCATACAAACAAAGCACCTCGGTGGCAACGCATGGCGACTTTCTTATCTGGATGCGCGCGCAAGCACAGTGAACACGCTGTTATCGAGTTTTTTGGAGTTGCTCGGCGCCAACGATAAATCGCTCGACTGGCTGACGCGATTTGGCACCAACGCTCTGGCTGCTTCCGCAGCCAAAGGCCAGTCACCAGTCTCGCTAGGTTCGTTCAGCGACCAGATCGATGAGCTTGTAGCGCTGCTGCCCGAGTTTTGCGCCACGCTGTCGGTGCCGTTGCGTCACTTCGTCAATGCCGTCACGGAGGCACTGCCCAATCAGGCCAACGATTTCGACGATTTGCTGCGACTGGTGGCGAGCGGTTTGCTGCGTGATCCGCTTGTTGCGGAACGTGTACGTCGCAGCGCTGATCTGGTGCTGATTGATGAATCACAGGACACCGACCCCATGCAATGGCGCATTTTTTCAACACTGTTCCATGGCGCTGCCTACGGGAAGCGACTGGTGCTGGTTGGTGATCCCAAACAGTCCATCTACCGATTCCGAAACGCTGAGGTGGCCGTGTATCTGGCAGCGCGTGCGGCGGCATCGGGTGAGCCACACGCGCTCGATACCAACTATCGCAGTGATCCGGCCCTGATTGCGGCGGTCAATGCTGTGTACGCATCGGCCCCCGATGTGTTTGGTGCCGATGTGGAGTTCACCCCCGTACTCGCGCACCGCACACGGCCGGAGATGGAGCGCGGTACGCTGTTGTCGCATGCGAGTACCGTGAGCGATGTGGCTGCCCCCTTTTGTTTCGTGCGAGTGCCTGCCGACATCGTGGGCGACGCCGGTATTCAGCTGTTGCGCGACGAAGTGGCGCGTGATGTCGCACGTCGTATATCGACCATTCTTCGTGCTCCCGATTCAGAAGCTTTCTATCTCGCGCGTCACGACCGGACACGAGAGCGTGTGCAGGCGCGTGACTGCGCCGTACTCGTGGCGTCAAACCAGCAGGCCCGACAGATTGTCTCGGCGCTGCGCGCGACCGGCGTGCACGCGGTCGCGGCTACGCGTGATCCCGTTACCCAGTCTGCCGCTGCGCATGATGTGCGCACACTCTTGCGTGCGATGGAATCACCAGACGATCGCGCACTGCTTCGTGCTGCGGCGCTGTCTGCACTCGTGCGTCCGGCACTCGGACTGACGCCGTCGTCCCCGCCACGGGCGATGCTTCAGGCGCTGGATGGCGAACCGGGTCGAAAGCTCGACGACGCGTTGCGGCGTGCCAACCCGCGTTGGCACCGGCGTGGGGTGATGGACGCTTGGATTGGTATAGATCGCGAGCTTGGCCTGTCGCGATCCATAGCCAGAACCCACGATGCTGAGCGACGCCTCACCGATGTTCGCCACTTGCTCGAGTTACTGGCGACGTACGAATCGCGCACGCACTCCGCGCCACCAGAAGTTCTGGCGTGGTTGAATGAACGGATGCAGGAACAGCGGCCCGATCAGACAATGGCCGACGAGCTCGAAGAGCGATTGGAGTCGGATGAAGAGGCGGTGCGCGTGCTGACCACGCATGCCAGCAAGGGTCTGGAGTTTCCATTGGTGTGGGTTCCATTTGCGTGGGTATCACGCGCGCCCAAACCTCCCACGGTGCACCAGCCACTCGTGCGTCGCTACAACGCAGAGCAGGGAGACATTGAAGGCGTGGTTCCGATTGGCGACGGGAAACGCTCCAACAATCCAGTGGTGATCGCGGAGCAGAATGCGCTGCGACTCGAGCAGCAGCGTTTGTTGTACGTGGCCCTTACCCGCGCGCGCAACGGGTGCACAGTGTACGTGGGAGAGCATGCCAGAGCTGGAGGTTCGCCTCTCATCCGGCTGCTCGGCGATGATATAAAATCGGCGTGGAGTGTTGTTGAACGGCTCGCCAGTAATCCGGCCAATGGTATTCGTGCCGAGGTATTGAACGCTGACGCATCTGTTCTTGCCGCACAGCGCGAGGGCGGCGCACAAGACATTGCTCTTGTGGCGGCACTGTGGACGCGCACCGGAGCGCTCGACAACCTGTGGCGACGAGGCAGCTTCACATCGCTCACGCGAGACCGCGTGCGAACGCATGCCGGCACGGTCGATATCACGGCTGGTGCCTCTGTCAGTGGAGCTGTTGGTGCTGTTGGTGCTGTTGGTGCTGTTGGTGCTGTTGGTGTTCCTGGCGCTATTGGTGCAACAGCGCAGCGCGCCGAGTGGGACAGTGACGAAGCGCTGGACGTGGTAAGGCAAGATGCGTTGCACGCGGCCGCTGAGGAACTGCGTATTGCCGAAGGCACGCGTGATCCGGCGGCCGACGAGGGCGACGAGCGCGACAACGACATTCTGATGCTGCGCCCTTCTACCGTACCTGCTGGCGAGTTCGTGTCAGCATCGGCGAGCGCGGCGCCGCTGCGCAGCCTGCTGGCCTCGTTTCCCCGCGGTCGGGCGGCGGGTAACGCGCTGCATGACGTGTTGGAGCGCGCGATGCAAGCAGGTGCGTCGGCTGAATGCATTGCGGCTGCCGTACCGGACGCACTCGCACGACACGGACTCGATGCCACGCGCTGGGGCAGCACGCTGAGCGAGGCGTTGACGCACGCAGTAGACGTGCCACTGGTAGGTGTGGCAGACAGTGCTCTTTCGCTTCGCACATTGGCGTCGTCGCAAACATTCACCGAGCTGTCGTTCGATTTTGCGGTGGCGTCAGACGTCAATACCCGAAGTGATGCCAGGGCATTGAACAGTCGCGTTGCCAGCGCGGCGGTCATACCAGAGGCGCATCGCGGCTCAGCGTTAACGTCTGCAAGTGTGTCGTCGCGAGCGCTGGCGCGCGTATTCGCAGATCATCCGGGTGGTTTGGTTCAGGCCGACTACGCCCAACGTATTGCCGCGCTCGACTTTGTACCGCTGCGTGGACTGCTCACCGGTGCCATTGACCTCGTGGCGCGAGTGAACGCGCAGTGGATAATTGTTGACTACAAGTCCAACTATCTGGGTGACGCCCTGCATGACTACCGCGCACCGCAACTCGTGCACGCAATGCAGTCGCATCACTACATCCTGCAGTACCACCTGTATCTGGTGGCGCTGCATCGATACCTGCGAATGCGACAGCCGGCGTATGACTACGATACGCATGTGCTGGGCGCCGCGTACCTGTTCGTTCGCGGCATGGACGCCCGTGATTCCGGTGCTGGTGTGTATGTCGACCGGCCACCACGCATACGCATCGAGGCGCTTGATGCGCTGCTACGATTCGGAGAACAGCAGTGAACACACAAGCGGAGCAGCAGCGAACCAGTGTGTCAGAAATGGCAGCGACCAACGGGTCAGACAATCTGCTCGTCACCGGGTTTTCGGCGCACGATATGCGCTTGGAGCAGCTGCGTAGTGCCGGTGTGCTCGAGGATGTGGATGTGGAGCTCGCCCTCGCGCTCACGCACTTGGTCAACAGCACAGACGCTGATCTGCGATTGGCAATCGCGCTCGTGTGTCGCGCGCCGAGGGACGGACACACCTGTCTTACAATTGATGACAGCGAGCAAGCGCGATTTGTCACCGACGAACAGCGCGCGCTGTTGCTTGTCAATCTGACGTGGCCAACACCCGATGCGCTGCGAGCCGCACTCACACGGTCTGCGCTCTTGCAACCCGACGAAGGGCGCGGTGTCGCGCCGCTGGTATTGCGCGATGATCAGCTGTACCTGCAGCGATTCGATATGCTCGAGACGCTGCTCGCACGTTCGGTGCGCGCGCGTGTGCAAGGAGCACGCACATCACTCAGTGCGGAAGATCAAAACAGACTGTCAGTGCTCTTCCCCGATGCGCAACACGGTGGCGACGCCGGTCAGCGTGATGCGGCCAGCATGGCGCTGTCTGCTCCCCTGGCGGTCATCACCGGTGGTCCCGGTACCGGAAAAACTACCACGGTGCTGCGCATGCTCGTGGCGTTGCTGGCGCGCGCGCCGCACGATCAGTTGCCGGAGATCTTGTTGCTGGCGCCCACCGGCAAGGCGGCCTCGCGACTAACGGAGAGCATTGTGCAGGGACTGGAGCGTTTGCCGCACGGCGTGCTCGACGACGTGCGCCGGACAGCCATTCCGGTACGCGCGCAAACCATTCATCGCGCGCTCGGTGTGCATCCCGATCGTCCGCACCGACCGCGTCATCACGCCGGCAACCAGTTGGCGGCTGACATTGTAGTGGTCGACGAAACGTCGATGGTGGACTTGCCGCTCATGGCGCGTCTCTTTGACGCCGTGCGATCAGATGCACGCCTCGTACTGCTCGGCGATTCCGATCAACTCGCATCGGTAGACGCCGGTGCCGTGCTGCGCGATCTCGTTGAAGCGCCGGCGCTCAGCACCTCGTGTGCCATGCTCACCCACAGCCGACGATTCTCCGACGACAGTGCGCTGGGTGCGTTGGTGATTGCGCTGCGTGGTGACAGCTGGAGTGCGGTACAGCACGCCCTGCAATCATCGGATGCGTCGGTGCAGCAGTTGCCGATGCCGAACTTTGAAACTGTGCCCTACGAAGTGTTGCGCGCCGTGCGTGAGCACACACAGCGACTGCGTGCGACAGCCACGCCGGAGGCCGCGCTTGAGGAACTCGGTCGGTTTCGGCTGCTCACGGCGCTTCGGCGCAGCCCGATCGGCGCGACCGCGATAAACGACTTCTTCGTCCGCGAACTGGGCGGTGCGCTGGCAGCGGGCGCGCCGGTGCTGATCGTGGAAAATGCGCCGGACGATGGTCTCGCCAACGGTGACCTGGGAGTGGTCTGGCAGCCGGAAAGTGGTGAGCGGGTGGCGCTCTTTGCCGGCGCCGACGGTCCGCGTGCCATCCCGCTGCGTCGACTGCCTGCGCGAGAGCCCGCGTTTGCCATGACAGTGCATAAGGCGCAGGGATCGGAGTTCGACGAAGTGATGGTGCTGTTGCCCGCCCCGCCGTCGCCGATTCTCACGCGCGAGTTGCTTTACACGGCCGTATCCCGGGCGCGTCGCCGAGTAACGGTCGTGGGGCCTGCCGCTGCAGTGGCGGAAGCGCACGCTACGCGCGTTCGTCGGGCTACCGGCCTTCGTCAGCGGCTGTCCCGTCCCGCCGAATAGCGCGCTTGGCCGGGGCCGCAGTCGCACCTGAGGCCGGGGATCGCCATTTTTGTTCAGACTTCGCAAACCGTTGCGCTGCAATGAGGCCAATCCCAAAGGAGTAATCGCATGTCACGTCGTGCATCACGGCCGTCCGGCAATCGAGCGCGCCCCCGCGCTGCGGCTGGCGGTGATAAGCCGTTGCAGCATCTCACACACCTGCTGGCCGCGCGTGGCACCGATGAGGCAGAAGCTGCGCTCGACCGATGGGTCGACGCGCTGGTGGAATCACCTGAAGTGTTCCGGGCATCCACCGGGTTTCTCGCCACGTCGGGTGCCGCCGCCAGGGATACCGCCACCACGGATACCGCCACCACGGATACCGCCACCACGGATACCGCCACCACGGATACCGCCACCACGGATACCGCCACCAGCGATACCTCTGGCACAAATACCGCCGGCCCTACGGCCACCGCCGGCAGGGATACCGCCGGCCCTACGGCCACCGCCGGCACGGATACCGCCGGCCCTACGGCCACCGCCGGCCACAGCAAAACGACGGGGCGGGGATTCTCGCGTGACGAACGCTGGCTGCTGCTCTCCATTGCCGCCGAAATGGCTGACGATCCGGTTCTCGGTGACTGTTGTGAAGAACTGGAACGGCGCATGGAGCAGGAAGCACTGCAGTGGGAGGGCCTCGCGGACACCTCCGCCAACTACGAGTCGATGCGTCAGGAATCGCCACTCTACCGCGCGCTGTCTGATGCATGGTCGAGTGTGCGACTGGCGATCGAGGTCTCGTTCTTCCGTGACATCGGTATGACGGAGATGGCACGCGCCCTGCTTGAAGACGTGAACAGTTGGGAGCGGGCGCTACGTGACGGAGAAGCGACGATGCTGGGCGTGCCGCGCATTGTGCTGACTGCAGATGATGATCCGTTTGGTATCTTGTTGCCATGACCAACCCAGACGTCCAGGCCGCACAACTCGAGACGCATCCGGATTTCCGCGTACTGCGGCGATTGCGTCCGGCGCAGCGATTTGTGGCGTCATCGAGCGAGCATCAGGTGCGACACGCACTGGTGGTAGATGTGGAAACCACCGGCATCGATCGCGCCACTGATGCCATCATTGAACTCGGCGTTGTTCGCTTTTCCTACGACGCGCTCACAGGCCAGCCGATTGAGGTGCTGGCCGCCGAGTCGCTGCTCGAAGATCCGGGTCGGACAATTCCCGAAGAAATCGTGCAGCTTACCGGCATCACCGATGATATGGTGCGCGGCCAGCGCATTGACGACGCACGGGTGCAACAGTTGCTGGCCGGCGTGGGCATTGTCCTCGCGCACAACGCCGGCTTTGACCGGCCCTTTATTGAACGGCGTTTTCCTGCGTTTGGCGAAGTACACTGGGGCTGCACGCAACGCGATATCGATTGGCGCGCACTCGGCATCGGCTCGCATTCCCTCGAGTTCCTCGTATACAAACATCTGGGCGCGTTTTTTGACGGACATCGCGCTGCCGACGATTGTCAGGCCACGCTCGCGTTGCTGGCCCGGCCCACGTTGGAGGGTGTCATTCCGTTGATGCGTTTGCTCGAATCGTGTCGGACGCCGCGCGTGCGGGTATGTGCGGTGAACAGTCCGTTTGATACCAAAGACGTGCTACGCGAGCGAGGCTACCGCTGGAGTGGAAACGACGGTGTGCCGTCCAAAACGTGGTGCAAGGAAATCGCGGAAGCGCAGCTCGCCGAGGAGCAGGAGTGGCTGCGGTTGGCGGTGTATGGGAATGGGCGCGGTGCGGGGAGCATCGAGAAAGTGGATCTCATGCGACGCTGGGCCTGATCACTCGTGCGAGCTGGCGATTCGGGTGCGATTGGCCGGCCGATCATTGGTGAATTGCCGATCACTGGGTCGTGCATCGTTCGTGCGTGGTGCGAGCGTGGTGCGTGCGTGGTGCGTGCGTGGTGCGTGCGTGGTGCGTGCGTGGTGCGTGCCGTCCGTCAATCGTCCGTCAGAAACACGCTCAGCAACCCGCTCACAATGCTCACCACCAGTGCGCCCACCAGCGCCGGCCAGAATCCGGTGACGGTAAAGTTGATGCCCAGAGAAATGGCCAGCCATCCCGTGAGCATGAGCAGCAGGGCATTGATCACAAACGTGAACAAGCCCAGCGTCAGCACCTGAATCGGTAGTGAAAGCACCGTGAGCACGGGTTTGATAAACGCATTGACCACACCGAACACCAGGGCCACGCCTACAATGCCGGGCCATCTGCCGGTGTAGTCGATTCCGACAATGAGATACGAGGCCACCCACAGCGCGGCGGCGTTGGCAATCAAACGACCAATGATATTCATCGGGGTGTCATGAGTTCTTTGGCTGGCGTGTGCAGGGCATTTGTCCGTTGGCGAATCTATCGGGAAAGGCGACCGCGCGCGATTGTTTCACGCCTGGCAGCGGCCAAAGTATGGCCTGCGGAACGCGCCCTGCCCAACGCGACCTGCCGAACCTGGCTTGCCGAACGTGGCCTGCCGAACGTGGCTTGCCGAACGTGGCCTGCCGAACGTGGCCTGCCGAACGTGGCCTGCCCAACGCGACCTGCCGTCCATCAACCGTAGTCAATTCTGTCTGACGCTCGGTGCCTCTCAGAACACGCGAAGATTGAAATAGCGCCGCGGGTTGGCGCGAATGTCGGCCAGCAAGGTTCGTAACTCCACAACCGCCGAGTCGCTGTTCCGGTACAGCGACGCGTCGTTGACCAGCAGACCGAACGTACCGTCGCCACGATTCATCTTGGTGAATACCGAATCGGCGTTGGCCACGGCACGCTCCAGCTGCACCTGCGTGCGTCCCACATCAACCGACAGCGTGCGCAGCTGTCCGGCCGCCGCCAACAGTTCCTGCGACGCCGCCTGTACCGTGGAGACAATCAAGGCGATCTCGCCTCGATTGGTGCTGGCGTCAACACGACGCGCCACGGAATCAATGAGCGCGGCGGCCTGCGACAGATCCTTGACGCCGCGCTGCACATCGGCGCCTACCACGTCGAGATTCTGGGACTGTTTGCGAACCGTTGTCTGCAACTCGTCCGAAAGATCGGCGAGGCTACGAATCGTGCTGCGCATCTCCCGCGCCGCATCGTCGTCAAATGCGATGCGTACACGATCAGCCACTTCGGCCACGTCACCGGCAATGCGGCCGGCCACCGCCGTGAGCTGCGCAATATCCGGTAGCAACGCACCCGGCAGCGTGTCGCCCGCACCGCGCGCAGCGTCTACCGCATCACGCAGTTCGCGATCTTTGGGTAAACCGTCGGCCGACAGCACCGTCACCTGCCATTCGCCAAACAGACTCGACGAAGCAAAGAGCACCACCGGATCACTCGGAATGGGCGCGTTGTCATTGAGTGCCAGTCGGACCACCACCCACCCGGAATCACCCAACGCGATCTGATCAACACGACCGCTCTTTACACCTCGGATAACCACCTCGTTTCCAACACCTACACCGCCCACGTCGCGCAAACGCGCGTAGAGTTTATCCGAGGTGTCGCCAATGGAAGTCTGATTGAGCCAGAGCACCGCCGCGATCACCACAACGGTGACCGTGAGCACCGCCAGTCCGACCACGGCATCGTTGACGCGTTGTTTGCCACTCACTGGAGTGTTCTCCCGGTCAGCCAGACCAACGCCCAGAAAGCGTCGAGTACGAGAATCATTACCGCCGATAGCACGACCGCGCGTGTAGCTGCTCCGCCGACGCCCTGCGCACCGCCGCGTGCATCGAGACCTGCATAACAACCAATCAGTGATACCGCTGTCCCAAAACTTGCTGACTTCACCAGTCCGTATCGGACATCAAACTCCGTGAAGAACAGACGAACGCCCTTGAAAAACTGGACCGTGCTCACGTCCACCAGCCACAGGGCCGCCAACCAGCCGGAGATCACGCCCACCACCATCGCCGCGCCCACCACCACCGGAAACATGAGCGTCACGGCGAGCACGCGTGGCACGACGAGATAGGCGTACGGATCGTACGCCAGCGTCTCCAGTGCGTCGACTTGCTCGGTGACTTTCATGGTCCCGATTTCCGCCGCAATGTTCGCCCCCACCCGTCCGGCCAGCGCCAGCCCGGTGAGCACCGGCGCCAGTTCCATGGTGATCGTCTTCTGTACGAGTGTCCCAACAAAGTACGGCGGGACCAGATCACCCACGGAATAATCCGCGAGCATGGCCAGCACGATCCCGGTGAACAGGGCAATGAAAATGCCGATGGGAATGGAGTCGACGCCTAGTACGCGTGCGTGCATGGAGGCATGCGGCCACCATGTGGCGGTGTCGGGTACTGCGCGCAGCGTCTCGCGCACAAACCGTGCGCCACGCCCAATGCCCTCGAACCCGGCACGCACCCAGCCACCCAGTCGTGCCAACAGCGACACCTTCGCTGGCGCGGTCATGCAGCACGGCAATAAGAGGAGCGCAGGCGCGCATGTGTAGTCATACGCAGAAGATGGTGTGCTAGCGCCCGACAAGCCATGCACCCAGCGCCAATCCCACGCCACTGGCCAGTGCCAGCGCGGCCAGCCCTGTGCTCGCACGGCGTTGAAAGGCACGGGATCCAAGCACCAGCGTGAGCGTGAGTTTGAGCATCGTATTGGCCAGCACGCCCACCGCGATGGCCGTTGCGGCCAGATGTCGCAGCGCAACGTCCGCACCCAAACGGCTCATCGAGAGCGTGAGTGCATCGACGTCGGTCAGCCCCAACACCGCCGCGGTCACGAGCACGCCGGGGGTGCCAACTGTGTTCTGCACCCAGGCGATGGCCAGCAGCACCACCTGAAACGCCAGCGCCATTTGTATGGCCTGTCCGAGACCGAGAGGATTCTTTCCGGTGTCGATGGCCGGCGTTTCGTGTTGGCCGGTTGTGACTATACCAGATCGCTGACGATGTGCACGCCAAAGCACCAGCGCCACAAAGCCTGCTCCAACCACAAACGGCGGCGCGAGAAACAGAACCACCCGCCCGCCGACATTCGGTTCCAGCAGCGATGACACAATGATCACGCGGGGCACCAGCACCGTACACGCGGCAACGACGCCCAGTCCCAACGACTCGGCAACCTGCGGTTCTGTTTTGCTCTGGCGACTGAAATGCAGTGTAACGGCCGTGCTGGAGACCAGTCCGCCGAGCAAGCCGGTGACGCCGTAACCGCGTTCAGTGCCAACTACCTGGCGCGCCACGTATCCGGCGAAGTTGAGCCCGGAAAAGAGCAGCACCACAATCCACAACTCGCGCGGTCGCACACTGTTGTACGGACCGTATTGACCGTCCGGCAACAGGGGCAGCACCACGAGTGCCAGCACGGCAAAGAGTAGCGCCGCACGCATCTCGCCTTCGTCTACTCGTGTGAGCCAGCGTTGCACGCGTGATTTTTCTGCCAGTGCCAATACCACCAATGCGGTAATGCCACTCACGAGCGCACGGTTGCCCAGTCCGGCGAGCAGGCCGAGTGCCAGCACGACCAAAGCCGCTGTTTCCGTGGTGCCATCGGGCGTCGCGCCGGGTCGGCGTACAGCCAACACGTAAGCTGCGACAATCAACGCTGCGGCACCCGATATGAGGGCGACGGCCACGCCGGTGTCACCGCTGGCGAGAAACTGTCCAGCGATGCCACCCAGTCCACCGAGCAAGAAGAACGTGCGCACGCCGGCAAACCGTGCGTCCGGTCCACGCGTGTGGCCCGACCATTCGCGCTCCACACCTACCGCGAGACCGGCCAAGGCGGCTACGGCAAGATCGGCGATGGGAGCGAGGTTCATTGTGGAATAGTTACTGAGAATTATGCGCGCGCGCCGGGAGGGTGCGCTTTACGGTCATTCGTTTCAGTCGAGCTACGATCTCCCGGCCCAGCCACTTTCCGGTCCTGCGATTCAGCCAGCGAATGTGCCAGCGACACGACCGCATCCGGCGCACCCGACATGGCCAGCAGTGCAATCGCCGTGCGTGTGGTGGACGGCCCGCTGCGCCGCTGGAAGTCAAACGAAAGCGTACCGCCTGTTGTCGCTTCGCGAAAGTGCCACGCGCTGTAGCAGTCAGAGAGCCGTGCAACCAGTTCGCCATCGTGCGTTGCCACAAGCACCGCGTGCGCTGCCGCAGCGTTCGTACGTGATGCCGGTAACGCGAGGAGTGCGCGCAAGACCGCTTCTCCTGCGGCCAATCTTTCTACGGTATTGGTACCACGCAGCAGTTCATCGAGCAGGAACACCGTTGGTGGTTGGGCGTCCACATCGTGTAACAGCTCCACAATCCGCTTGGCTTCGGCGTAATAGTAGCTCGTGCCACTCGCCAGATCGTCGCTCCGACCGATCAGGCTGCGAACGCGCCACACTCGTCCGCTATACGCGCTCGCGGGACAAGTGTCGAGCACATGAGCGAGCACCGCCGCGATGCCCACCGCACGCAAGTACGTGCTCTTGCCCGTCATGTTGGCGCCGGTGAGCACCAGCCCTCGACCAGCATCGAGCTCCACGTCGTTGGCCACTGGTTGGTCAACCAGCGGATGCCACATGTGCAGCATACGAGTATTCGACGCGTTCGGCTCAGTGACACGGGTCCATGGGCGTGATTCGGCGCGCAACGACGCGACGGTCAGAGCGCACTCCACATCGCCCACCCAATGGGCGAGTGCGCGGAGCGTCGCTGAAGATCGGTCGAGCACGCGTCCGGTAATCAGCAGCGCGTTGGCGTCCAGCAACAGGAGCACATTGAGGTACTCCCACAGACTGGCCACCAGCTCGCCCGACGAGTGCGGGTCTCTCGAGACCCACTGGCCGATGCGTTCAAGTGCGCGCAACGAATCAATGTTTGCACGCACGCCATCACGTACGTCGGAGGGCAGACCGGGAACTGCTTCAAGTGATCGTGTTGTGGTGAGCAGCGGAGTGAGTTGTCGCAGCGGCTCAAGCAAACCGGGCACCTGCCAGCCGGCGACCGAACGCAGTGTCATGTTGATCAGCGCGAGCACGGCCACCGCCAGAATCGCGCGCGGGTCGAAGGCGACGGCCACAATGCTTGTGACCATCGCGACGGTGAGCAGTGGAAAGCACCAGTACCATCGCCGGACCACGATCGCACCGGGTACAGTCAGCGTCCACAAACCCGGACCCAGTGCGCGTCCGGCGCGAGCCAGAATCAGAGCCAGCGATTCACGCAGCGGCGCATCGCTGGCGGTGTGTTGTGCGAGTATTTCCAGCCAATGCGTTTGATACCACGGTGCACCGTCGCGCAACCGTTGATACAGACGCTGTCGACCCAGCCCGGTGTGCGTGCGATCGAGCGTGGCCACTACGCGGTCACAGTCCAGATCGGCCCACGTGCGTTCATCGAGCGCGTAGGCGGACAATGCGTTGGCCTGCACTGTTTGTAGGTCTGCGTGTGTGGTGCGCCATGCCTGAGATGTCCAACTATCATCCAGCGCCTGCACTGGTCGGACCTGTCCCCATTCGGCACGGATCGATGCAAGCAAATCCCGCTTGCGCTTACGGAACAACACCCGCGCCGCAATCAGTCCGATCAGCAGCGCGCTACCAATGATCAGCGCCGCACTTGTCATGCATCACACCGGTACGGGGGGAAGATATGCGCTGGACCACCGGCAGCATGTGAGTGCATGCCGCAACCATAGATGCCCGGTAAGTGAAGCGCAACTGATCAACCGCACGCCTGCAACGCGAATCGTGGTGCACCGACAATGTGACTGTTCTCACACTGTTGTTTTCCGTTGCCATCTGACACAACAGTTATCGTGCAATCAGACGCGTGCTGTTGGCCCGAGCACGATTACTGATTGCCACGCGCCGGCTCGCTGACCGCGATGACGCTTGCCCGATGCCGCCAGCCGGCCCAACGCACAGGAGTGACGCGCCATGACGCACCTGATTCCACCCCGCCCGCCGCTGTCGACCGTCCTCGTTGTGACCGCTGTGGCACTGCTCGCCGGCAGCGCGATTCCGGCGCCGATAGACGCACAGACGCCTCGCATCGAACTTGAGCTCGAGGGCGGTGCTGTGTGGGTGAGCCGGAATAACGCCGAGATCCCGAATGATGGGTCCGCGACGCGCTTTTCCCTCAACACCGTTACCGGCCAAGGTCCTTGGCCAGCGGGCCGAGCGTACGTAACGTGGAACATCAACGAACGGCACGGACTCCGTGTGCTGCTCGCGCCGCTCTCGATCACCGAGCGCGGCCAGCTCGATGCTCCGGTGCGTTTTCTCGGCGAGGAATACGCGGCGGGAACGCCGCTTCAGGCCACGTACACGTTCAACTCGTATCGTCTCACTTATCGCTACCGGTTCCGTCGCACCGAGACGAGCACCGCCTGGGTGGGGTTCACTGCCAAGGTACGCGACGCCACAGTGGCGCTCGAACAGGGTGCGATTTTCAAACGCAAAGACGACCTCGGTTTTGTGCCGTTGCTCCACTTGGCCGGCGACTGGCGCGTAGCCCCCCGTACCCATGTGGTCGCCGACGTTGATGCGTTGGCCGGCGGACCGGGACGCGCGATCGATGCGGCGCTTAAGCTTGCCTACGATCCGGGTGGCCCGTGGCGCGTGAACGTGGGTTATCGCACGGTGGAAGGTGGAGCCGATGTGGACGCGGTCTACAGTTTTGCCTGGCTGCACTTCGCAGTGGCTGGCGTGTCGTGGC
>JBBRDJ010000057.1:0-21074 GCA_038203945.1 Gemmatimonadales bacterium | reverse complement strand
GGGGCAGCGTGCATTCAACTTTCCGTTGACGACGCCGCACCAGGCGTCGGGCCACGAACCATCAGTACCGGCACCATTGTATGATGACGCACACTGTCGGCGGTTGCGCCGTAAATCAGATCCTGCAACCCGCGATGTCCGTGCGTTGCCATGGCAATCAGATCACAGCCTTCACGGTGGGCGGCCGCGCAGATCTCGCTGGCCGGGTCTCCAGCGGCGAGTACCGCCTCCGCAACCAGCCCCTCGGCCCGCAACCCTGCGCACGTCTGTTCAAGATAATGACGATCGCGCGCAATTTCTTCGGATTCCTGCAACGCCAGCGCCTTCATGTTGCGCGCCGCCCAGCCATCGGCTACGTGCATGAGCACAATGGACGCATCGCACAACGTGGCCAGACGTCGCACGTGGTCGAGAATGGCCGTATCGTATACCGAATGTTCGAGCGGGACCAGGATGCGCTGATACATCGGAAGGCGCCGGTTGAGAGTGGTCAGTCGCCAAGGCCAGTCAGCGTCTGCACGAGTAACCACACATTGAGCGCGGCGATCAACGACGCGACCGTGTAGGCCATGACCTTCAGGATCGGCGAGTTCACAAACTCACCCATCTTCTGACGATCGGAGGTGAAGCGTACCAGCGGGAAGACCGCAAAAGAGAGTTGCAAACTCAGAATCACCTGACTGAACACCAGCAACTTCGCCGTTCCACTCTCACCGTACAAGATGGCCACGATGGCGGCCGGCACGATGGCGATCATGCGAGTGATCAGGCGACGCAGCCATGGGCGGATGCGCAGCTCAAGAAAGCCCTCCATCACGATCTGTCCCGCCAGCGTGCCAGTGAGGGTGGAACTCTGCCCCGACGCCAGAAGCGCGAGGGCGAAGACCGTGCTGGCCGCCGTCACACCCAACAGCGGCGTGAGCAGCTTGTACGCGTCCTGAATCTCGGCGACTTCGGTGTTGCCGGTAGTGTGAAACGTGGCCGCCGCCACAATGAGAATGGACGCGTTGATGAACAGCGCCACCGTCAATGCAATGGTCGAGTCGAGAAAGGCAAAGCGCACAGCCTCGCGCTTGCCCGCCGCATTGAGCTCATACTTGCGCGTCTGCACAATGGACGAATGCAAATAGAGATTATGTGGCATGACCGTAGCCCCAAGAATGCCCATCGCCAGATACAACATCGTGGGATCGCTGACGATGTCGCTGCTTGGCACAAAGCCATTTGCAATCGCGCCGATATCCGGGCGTGAAATCAATAGCTCAAAGGCAAAACAGCCACCAATGACGGCGACCAATGAGATCACCAGCGCTTCGAGATACCGGAAGCCACGGTTCTGCAGAAACAACACAAGCAGCACATCGAGCGCCGTAATCGCGATGCCCCACGGCAGCGGAATGCCGAAGAGCAGGTTGAGGGCGATTGCCGAACCGATCACTTCCGCCAGATCGCAGGCGGCAATGGCGATTTCGCACAGTCCCCAAAGCAGCATGGCCACCGGCTTGGAGTAGTGATCACGACACGCCTGGGCCAAATCGCGTCCGGTCGCAATGCCCAACTTTGCGGCCAGTCCCTGCAACAATACCGCCATGAGATTGGACAACAGAATCACGCTCAGCAGTGCGTAACCAAAGCGCGAACCGCCGGCGATACCGGTGGCCCAGTTGCCGGGATCCATGTAGCCGACCGCCACCAGATAGCCTGGACCAGCGAAGGCGAGCAGTTTGCGCAGCGTGGTTGCCTTGTCCACGCGCACCGACCGATACGCTTCGGACAGCGAGGGCGCACTGCGGGCTCGTCGCCAACCGACGTCGGGGGCCGCGCCGTCCGGCAGTGCAGAAAGCGTTGGCGGTGCGGGTGTGCCCGGAGGCGGTGCCGGCGGCCGCATCGACTGGCCGACATCGCGGGCAGCCGAACCGGAATCGGGTCCCGACTCCCCGGGGGGACGTTGCTCGTTAGTCACATGCCATTAGAGTAGCGACTGGAAACAAATGGGCGTGGTATGACGGCTGCACCATTGCTGACTTTTCACTGCCCTGAAATCCACTGCTGCCTGGCGATCCACTACTGCCCCGTGCTCCACCACTACCCCGTTCTCCACTACTGCCCAGCCGCGAAGCCGTCTCGCCGATGGTCGGCGGCGCCAATGCGACGCCCGTCGGACGTGACGTAGACTGCGTGCACGCCTCCAAAGAGAATGTCGCCTACGCGTGACAACGGGTTGAAGCCGCGCGCCACTAACGCGCTGTACACAGCCGGAGTAAAGCCGGGCTCCACCTCCACCTCGCGCGACGTCCAAGTGGGATGCAACCTTGGCGCAGCCAGCGCCATAGCCGGGTCTTCACCGAAAATGAGCATGCGAACACTGACCTGTGTCGTGGCGGGCTGGATGTACTGCGAGCCAGCCGCACCAACGACCAGCCGCACCTTGCCGCCCTCCAGAAAAATCGTCGGAGCCATGGTGGAGTTGCTGTAACGATCCGTACCGCGCGTGCGCGCATCGAAGTTGCGCCCAACGGAGTTCAGCCACACACCGTCACTCCACACGCCTGAACCAAACAACACACCAACGGTGGTTGTCATCGCCACAGCGTTTCCATCTGCATCGACGATGCTCAGATGCGAAGTGAAACTGCTGTCTTCGGACAGTGCGTCTGTCGCCGTATCTGACGTACTCCGCACGCGCGCCACAGCCGCCTCACTCGGCGTGATCTGCGCCAAAGGACCACCATTCAGATCACCCGGCGCGGTGCGGGGCGGTACCGCCACAGGAAACGGGTCGAACACAGCGCACTCGGCCGTTACCGGCGCCGCATCGGCCGGCCACGGATTGCCGGCCACCATCGTGTCGCGCAGTGGTCCGAAAATTTGCGGTGAACGATCCGTCGCGTATTGCGCACTCGACACGCCACGCGCTGGAACGGACATCACCGCTGGATCACCGCGCCAACGCTGTGCGTCGATCTGGGCAATGCGTATGAGCTGCGCGAACGAGGTCGCCGCCGACGGAGTTTGCGTGTAGTCGTTTCCGTTCGTGAGGCCGGAACGGTCCGCCAGATGCAACATCGCCAGCACCGCTGCGCCGCCCATTGGAGGTGGCGCGCCGAGCACCGTGTAGCCACGCCACGTGGTGCACAGCGGACGGGTCCATGTGCTCTCGTACGTGGCCATGTCTGTCGTGGTGATCAGCCCACCACGCTCTTGCACGTGATACGCCAGCCGTTCGGCGAAAGCACTACGGTAGAATGCGTCCTCACCGCCAAAGACAATGAGTTCCAGGAGCGCGGCGAGCTCAGGCTGCACCAACAGTTGCCCTGGACGCAGCGGCTCCCCGTTGGGCATGAAACGCGCCGCCGCATGTGGCTCATCGGCCACTCGCGCACTGGCCGAAGCAATCGTGCGCGAGAGAAGCGGCGACACACTAAAGCCTTCGCGTGCCAACTTGATTGCCGGTGCCAGCACACGCTCGCGTGACAGCTTTCCGTATTTCACATGCATGGTGAGCAGCCCGCTCACCATACCCGGCGTGGCCGCGCCCCGACCAGCACGATCCGACGTGCGCTCACCGGTATCCGGCTTGGCCCACTCCTCACGTTCACCCGCGCGTCCATAAAACGACAGATGATCCACCGTTCGTGATGACGCCATGTACATGGTGGCCGCACCACCACCGCCCAGCCCTGTCTGCGATGGATCGACCACCGACAGCGCGAATGCAGCAGCCACTGCAGCGTCTACAGCATTGCCACCAGCGCGCAGTATCTCGACGCCGGCCATGGTGGCCTGCTGCTGCGAGGTGCTGACCATACCACTACGACCCTCAGCACGTTTGCCCGCGAGTGGCGACGAAGCCGACGACATGGGAGCAGGTCGACTGCACGCGGTGTGCAACATCGTAGCGGCAAGAACAACGAAAATACGCGTGGACAGTAGCATGGCGACTAACGAATGGGTGAAGGGCGATGATTGTAACCTACCCCGAATGCACCACGACATCACGCGCAATCACAGGCCGTATCAGTACGACAGCAAGCCCAGCAGTTGCCGTACGATGCGCTCAGTCAAGCCCCACGCCACGTGTGGGCCCACGCGATAACCGGGAAAGCGCAATCGTGATCCGTCGAACTCCATCTCGTGCTCTGTTTGCGTTTCCGGTGCTCCAAGCGACCCGATTGGCACCCAGAAATGCATGGCCACCTCGACACTGGGCACGATCACTACATCGGGATGCACAAGCGCGACATACGGACGAATGTTGATGCGGGGCAAACTGGGACTGCGTGGTGCGAGATCGTCGAGCACCCCGAGGAGCTGTCCATGCAGCAACAGATCAATCGCGGTCTCTTCGCGCGTTTCACGGATTGCCGTATCCCGCAGCGTGGAGTCCACACGTTCATGGCGTCCACCGGGAAACGCCATGTGCCCGCTCCACGGATCACCCGCCGCCTCGGCTCGTTTGATGAACAACAGCTCCGGTTGGTCAGTCACACGCAGCACTGCCGCCACCGCCGCCAGACGTGTCTCGTCGTCTGACAGCGCTTCAACTGGCCGCCGCGATGCGAGTTGCGATGAAAGCCGCGCTATCGCCGGATGGCCGAGTGCTGCTGCGAGCGGATCGCTCGCCTGTTCAGACATCGTCAGTCAGCGACCTCACCACCGGTACCGACCCAGTCACGCCATCCGCCCGCCAGCGACGAGACGTTGGTGTAGCCGAGTTGCTGCAGCGTGTACCCTGCGAGCGCCGAACGATTGCCGGATTGGCAATACAATACAACATGCGCCTCACGCGGCACACGTTGTTCGATCTGACTCTCCAGCACGCCACGGCCGATGTATGTCGCGCCTGGAATGTGGCCGAGATTCCACTCGTTGAGCTCGCGTACGTCAATGAGCACAATCTCAGCGTCCTGTCCCTGCATTTCCTTCAGTTCATGCACCGTCACTTCCGGTACACTCTGCTTGGCTTCGGCGATCAGTTGCTGCGCGGTTTTATGTGTCATGATGTCTCAAAGCTATCGGTGAATAATCAGGGAGCGCGCGTCGGCGTCGAGTGTGGCCAACGCACCCAACGGCAATGTCCACTGATCTGGAATATGACCTACTGGCACGCCCATCAGTGTGGGAATGCGTAACGTCTCGGCGAGTTCGCGCACCAAATCGTGCAGCGTGCGGCGCCCATCGTCACCCGATTCGGGGCAGTCGGTGCAGTGGCCGAACATGATGCCCGCGCAGCCGTCAAACGCGCCCGCCTGGCGCAGTTGTACGATCATGCGATCCACGCGGTACATGGCCTCGTGCACGTCTTCGAGTACCGCAATGGCTCCGCCAAACGAAACGGCCCACGGTGTGCCGACAAGCGCTGCAAGCAACGCCAGATTCCCGCCGGCGAGCCGAGCCGTAGCTCGTCCTGAGAACACGCATGTGGCATCTGGTGCATCACCCGCGCTGTCCGTCTGCTCCTGAATCGCCCGCACAAGCGACGTCCGACTGAAAGCCGACAGCTCGGCACGCGCCGTGGGCCCGTGGTAAGATACAACACCGGCGCGCTGCCACACAGCATGCAGCGAGGTGATGTCGGAATAGCCGAGTAGCACCTTGGGTCGCGCACGCAACATGTTCACGTCGATGGCCGACAGCAATCGCGTTGCCCCGTATCCGCCGCGCAAGCACCAGATGCCGTCGATGGACTGATCCGTGATCGCCCAATTGAGATCGTGCGCGCGGTCATGATCTCTCCCGGCAAAATAGGCCTCGCGCGCCAATGCGTGGTGACCAACCACAGGATCCCAACCGAGTGAGCGCGCATTGTGTTGCGCGAGCTCCAGTTCACTCACATCGGCGAGCGGGCCGGCGGGTGCGATCAGTGCGACGCGGGCACCGGCGGCAAGCCGCGGTGGTTCAATTGGAAGATGCGACGACGCCGTTGATGCGGACATGTGATCAACGTACGGCGCGTGACGCAGCCGAGCAATCCGGGTCGGCGTTTCCTTTTTTCTTTTGATTTTTCTTACGTGCTACTCGCATTGTTGCTCGCGCTACCCTGGATATCGCTGCCGTTGTTGGTGGCCTGGCGACTGCGTGGCACGCCGTCGCTCAACGACGCCGCCGGGACGGCGCCGGCCGACGCTCCGCGCGTGTCGGTGATTTTGCCGGCGCGTAACGAAGCCGCACATATTACGGCATGTGTGACGTCGCTGCGCGCCACGACGTGGCCCGATTGGGAGTTGGTGGTCATTAACGATGGGTCAACCGACAATACCGGCGATTTGGCGCGACAAGCGTGTGCCGGAGACGCGCGCGTCACGGTGATCGATGCGCCACCACTCGCCGACGGCTGGTTTGGCAAACAGTGGGCGTGCCACGTGGGTATGCAGCAAGCGACAGGCGCGCTGTTGCTGTTCACCGATGCCGACACGCGGCACAAACCCGATCTTGTCACTCGACTGGTGCAAATGCGTGCACTGCGAAACGCCGACTTGATTTCGGTGTCCGGCGAACAGGAAATGGTGACCTTCTGGGAGCGCGCGGTGCAACCGGTTGTGTTTGCACTCATCCTCACACGCTTTGGCGGCGCGCGCGCGATTGAGTCAGCCCGCACACCTGCCGATGTCGTCGCCAACGGTCAGTGTTTCATGATGACGCGCGAAGCGTACGATGCCGTAGGCGGTCACGAAGCAGTACGCGACACGGTGGCCGAAGACCTAATGATGGCGCAGCGCACGGTACTGGTTGGCCGACGCGTTTCGCTGGTGCTCGGGCAAGACCAGCTTTCAACGCGGATGTACGATGGACTCGGCGCCCTGATCAAAGGGTGGCGCAAAAACGTGTACGCGGGCGGACGCATGGCCATGAAAGGTGGGTGGCTGGGACGAGTGCTGTTTCCGTTGGCGCTGACAGGCTTTCCGCTCGCCATTGCGTTACCGTTCGTTCTGCTGCCAGTCGCGACGATCGGGCAACATGACGTGCTCATCTGGTGGTCGTCGATTGCCGCGGCAAGCATGTTGCTCGCATTTTCCGCCGCCGCGCGCTTTGGGCGGGTGCCGCTGTGGCGGTCGTTGCTGGCACCCATTGGCGCGCTGGCGTTCGCCGCCATCTGTACGTCCGCCATTTTTCGCGGACAATCGGTAGAATGGAAAGGACGCGCCTACCGCAGCGCCTGATCTTCACCATCCCACCGTAAATATCATGTCTGCTATTGCATTTCTCGGCACCGGACTGCTCGGCGCGGCCTTCGTGGAAGCGGCGGTTGGCCGCGGCGACAAGGTCACCGTCTGGAACCGATCAGAAGAAAAGGCGCGTGCACTCGAATCACTTGGCGTGCGCGTTGCCTCGTCACCCGCCGATGCGGTACGCGATGTGGAGCGCGTGCATCTGGTGCTCCGGGACGACGCCGTCGTAAACGAGATCGTTGCCGCGCTGAGACCGGCGCTGCAGCCTGACGCCGTGATCATTGATCACACCACGACCCAGCCCGCACTCACCGCTGAACGTGCGCGCGCACTCGCCGATGACGGGGTGAAGTACCTGCACTGCCCGGTGTTCATCGGGCCCGCTGCGGCGCGAACCGGTAAGGGCACCATCCTCGCGGCAGGCCCACGCGTTCTGTTTGACGAAGTGCACGACGCACTGTCACGTATGGCGGAATATGTGCGCTATGTTGGCGAACGCGCCGATCTCGCCGCCGCACACAAGCTCATGGGCAACTGCTACATATTGGGGCTGGCCGCCATTGTCTCCGACGTGATGACCGTTGGCGTTGGCGCAAACGTTTCCCCCGATGACGCGCTGGCACTGCTCAGCACTTTCAATGCGTCCAGCATTATTGACGGGCGAGGAAAGAAAATGGCGCAAGGCGATTTTGAGGCAAGCTTTGAGTTGACCATGGCCCGAAAAGATGTTCGACTCATGACGGAAACCGCCGGCGACCTTCCGCTCACGCTGTTGCCCTCACTCATGCAACGCATGGACACGCTCATTGCGAGTGGACACGGCAGCCTGGATTTCTCGGTGGTCGCAAAGGACGCCATCGACCGCGCGCGATCCTGATACCGCGCGCAGTATTTTGGTGATGTAGTTTGAGCGGAGCGCGCACATGATACATCCGTGCTCACCATACGCGCCGCCTCCGCCCTGCTCGCCCGGTCTGATTCACTCGACAGCGCACGTCCGCTGCTGCGAGTACTGGGCTTTACCGCACACGCGCACGTCATTGACAGTGCGCTCAAAACGGCCTTGGGCCTTGGCGGTGCCATCGCACGTGCCCGACTGCTGGCCGGTGAGGGCTCGTTGCGCGCGGTGCTGGCCACGCTGCCCGATGGCGCCGACGTGCGCGAAAGCGTTCGTCGAGTCGCCAGCGCCCTCGATCGGCACTCGCCCGGTTCGGCGTGGTTGCTCGTACTCCTGCACGATCCCACCAACAGCATCACGATTTCTGTTTCCAGTGGATCAGTTGACTCTACCAAACTGGGCGTGCTGCGCGTTGACCGCGCGCACATCTCCGACAGCGACGCCGATACATTCCGCGCGCTGGCCGCCGTACCACGCACCGACCCGGTGCTGGCCTACGCACGCTGGTGCGACATCCTCGGACGCGACGCGCTGTCGGCCCGCTTCTATCGTTCGCTCGATCAACTTGTGCGCAACATGGCGCGCGATGCAGTTGGCAAGGCATCACCCGCCGACAAACACACGCTCGCGCTGCTGACCGCATCACGTCTGCTGTTCCTGGCCTTTCTCGAAGCCAAAGGCTGGCTCGATGGCGATCGGGGCTTCCTCATGCGCGAGTGCACGCGAGCTCTCGAACTCGGCGGTTCGTTGCACGACAAATGGCTGCGACCGTTGTTCTTCGGCACGCTCAATACACCCGTTCGTCAGCGTGCACCGGTTGCACAGGCGTTCGGACGCATTCCGTTCCTCAACGGTGGACTGTTCTCGCGCACACCGCTCGAACGGCAGCGCGCTTCGGTGCGATTCGCCGATTACTCCATTGTGGCTCTGGTCAGTGAATTGCTCGACAAGTACCGCTTCACCGCCCGCGAAGATTCAGCGTCGTGGTCGGAGGCGGCCGTCGATCCGGAAATGCTGGGGCGCTCCTTCGAATCACTCATGATTCCAGCCGAACGGCGCGGCAGCGGCACGTTTTACACGCCGCCGGCGCTGGTTCAGCGCGTCGTAAACGAGGCACTGCTGGTCGCACTCACCGCCTCGGCGTCATCACCCCAACGGCTACAGCAACTGGCGGAGCTGCGCGTACTTGATCCGGCGTGCGGGTCCGGAGCGTTTCTCGTGCACATGCTCGAGCGACTCACGCGCCTGCGACTCGAAGCCGGCGACACACGCTCAGCGTATGATGTGCGGCGAGCTGTGCTTTCGGCATCGATCTTTGGAGTTGATCGCAATCCGGTGGCCGTGTGGCTGTGTGAGCTGCGACTCTGGCTGGCCGTAGTCATTGACTGCGAGGAAACCGATCCGCTACTCGTTCCGCCGCTGCCCAACCTCGATCACCACGTGCGCGTTGGTGATTCACTCAGTGGCGGTGACTTTACCTTTACTCCGGCCACAGGACGCCGGCTCGAACAGCTGCGCACGCGCTACGTCCAAGCGGTCGGCGTACGCAAACGCACCCTCGCCGACGCGCTCGACCGCGAAGAGCGAGCCCGGGCTCGCGCCGAACTCGCGTCCACCATCCTGCACCTGCAGGATGCGCGCGCGGCCTTGCTCGGCCAGCTGCGTACGCGCGATCTGTTCGGGGAACGAACCAAACCCACTCGCGCTGACCGGGCCCGCCTCGAAGCGCTGCGCGCACGCCTGCGCGAGCTGCGCGCCCGGGAACGCAAACTCTCACTCGGTGCTGCCCTGCCATTCCGATTTGCGTCGCATCTGGCTGACGTCGGTGCCCAAGGCGGATTTGATCTCGTCGTCGGCAATCCGCCGTGGGTCCGCCCGCATCAACTCACCATCGCCGAACGCATTGCACTGCGGCGGGATTTTCGCAGCATGCGCGATGCTTCGTGGCGCGTTGGCGCCGCACGCGCCGGTGCCAATACCGGATTCGCTGCTCAGGCCGATCTTGCCGCCGCGTTTGTGGAACGCAGCGTTGGATTGCTCCGCGACAATGGCGTCGCAGCACTGCTCGTACCCGCCAAACTCTGGCGCGCTCTCGCTGGTGGCGGCGTACGCAGACTGCTCGCCAGCGATACACGTCTCCACGTGGTGGTAGACTGGAGCGACGCGCCCGCGCTGTTTGATGCGGCCACGTATCCATCACTCGTGGTGGCGCAGCGCTGCAGCCGTCAACACTCCCACCCGCACGCCAACGCACCATCCTTTGTGCATGCACACGTCGCGCTCCCGGCCGAACAGGTGCGCATTCACGTGGTGCGCGGTACGCGCGATCATTCTTTTTCGCTGCCCGCCAGCTCCCTGCCACTGGGCGGGGAACCCAGCGCACCTTGGTTACTGCTCCCACCCGACGTTCGAGACGTCTTCGAGCTAATCCGCCGCGCCGGACCAGCGCTGGGCGATGCAGGACTCGGACGCCCCACACTTGGTGTGAAATGCGGCTGCAACGACGCGTTTCTGGTGGCCGCGTTTGAACACGACGATCATCTGGCCACCGTGGCCGCCGGTGAACGCACCGGCACGATTGAACGCTCACTGCTTCGACCCGCACTCACCGGTCAGGCACTGGGCAATCCCCAGCACACCGAGGCTGTCCGCGCTACGCACGATGCGCTGCGCATTGTATGGACACACGACCGTGACGGTCGCCCGCTCGCGGCTCTGCCTCCACGCGCTGCCCGATGGATGCAACGCTGGCGTCCGCGACTCGAAAAGCGCCGCGACTCCAACCATCGCATGCCGTGGTGGACGCTCTTTCGCACAGACGCCGCACGCGCGGAAACACCACGACTCGTGTGGGCCGACTTCGGCCGGTCGCTCCGAACTCTTGTGCTCAATAGCGGCGACCCCACCGTACCGCTCAACACATGCTACGTGCTGCGTACCGTCAATCTCGATGACGCGTACGCACTCGACGCACTGCTGTCGTCGCCGCTCGCTGGTGCGTGGCTCGATGCAATCGCCGAACCCGCACGCGGTGGCTGGCGACGCTACCTCGGCTGGACCGTCTGCTCACTCCCCGTGCCCGAGGACTGGTTGCGCGCGCGCGTCCTGTTGGCACCGCTTGGCCGACGACGAGCCAGTGGCGATGTGCCGTCCCCCGATGAACACCTCGCCGTCGTTGCCTCTGCGTACCGCGTAAACGAGGCACAGCTCGCACCGCTGTTGGCGTGGCAGTTCGCGTGAACGCACACGCCGTCGCAGAAGCGCTCGCAGCGCTCGGTCGCGCTGGACTGGGATTGCCAGCTGATGCCATGCCACCGGGCTCAACGAAGCTCGGCCAGTTCACCCTGCTGCCACATCAGATCGAAGCCGTGCACCGACTGCGCCCGCTGCTCGCCACACACGGTGGCGCGCTGCTCGCCGACGCCGTGGGGTTGGGTAAAACCATTGTGGCCCTCGCGCTCGCACGTGACTATGGGAGCGTCAGTGTCATTGCTCCCGCGGTGCTTGTACCCATGTGGCGCGAGACAGCGAAGCGCGCCGGGGTGCAGGTGAACGTGTATTCGTTACACCGGTTTTCTGGAGTATCTGGTGCCGCAGCGGGGCCTCGAAAAACGTCTGCGTCAGGTACACGTCTCGTTATCATTGATGAAGCTCACCACCTGCGCAATCCGCACACGCAACGATACGCCGGTGTCGCCGATGTCTGCCGAGGAGCACCGGTTCTTCTGTTGTCGGCGACACCGGTGCATAACAAAGCATCCGACCTCGCGCACATGCTGGCACTGTTCCTTGGTCGAGGCGCGCTTTCGCTGCCGTTGGAGCAGCTGCAGGTGTGCGTAGTACGCCGAGATGAGCAGACCGCAACGCAAAAACCGGACGTCATTGCGCATCCTTCGTTCCATATAGGCGATAATGCGGAGGTCACACGCGCGCTCACAAATCTGCCCCCACCCGTGCCCACGCGCGATGGTGTGGCGGCTGGTGCGCTGATCACATTGGGCCTCATACGTGCCTGGTGTTCCAGCGCTGCCGCCTGCCTGGCAGCAGTGCAACGTCGGCGATCTCGCGCGCTGGCACTCGACAGTATTCTGAGCGAGGGACGGTGGCCCAGTCAGCAGGAGCTGCGCGCCTGGACCGTGACCGAGGACACGGTCCAGCTTGGGTTCACGGCCTTGTTGGTCGCAGACACGTCGCGTCACGCACACTATGGATCACTGGCTGAGGCGCAGGCGCAGCTGCAGCGTCACCGGTCGGCGCTTGAGGCACTTGAGCAGCTGGTTCGTGACACGGTGTCATCGCTTGACCGGGCGCGAGGGGAGGCACTGCGCCGTGTGCGGCGCGCGCATGCCGGGATAACCATTATTGCGTTCACGCAGTACGCCGATACGGTGCGCGCGATCGGCCAGGTGCTGCGATGGGATGCAGGCGTGGCAACGCTCACGTCACGCGGTGGCCGCATTGCGAGCGGGCCGTTGTCCCGCCGAGAGCTGTTGCAACGAGTGGCGCCACGTGCACATGGTGTGAGCGCGCCGCCCGCGCATGAGCGCGTGTATTTACTGTTAACCACCGATCTGCTGGCAGAAGGTGTCAATCTGCAAGACGCAGGTGTGGTGGTCCATCTCGACTGGCCGTGGACACCGGCCGCCATTGCGCAACGTGAAGGACGCATCGCGCGTCTGGGCTCGGCTTTTCTCACGGTACACGCTTACGCAATCGCGCCACCGGGTGGAGGGACGGCGGTGTTGAGACTCGCCGAGCGTCTTCGACGCAAAGCACGCAGCGCGTCGGTAGTGCTCGCATCGGATGCCACCCCGTTGGCCACGCGTCGACTCATGGCGCTGCCGTCTGCGTCGTCACCCATGGAGCGGACGCTGCAGCGGTGGACAACGATATGCGTGCCCAATCCAAGCCCTGATGCTACTGTACCAGGAGCAGGCGAAGACCCGTCAGCAATGCCAACGACCACGGTTATTGTGCTGCGGCACGCGCGTGCCGGCTGGCTCGCGGCGCTACCGTCCTCCCTGGTGGGTGGATGGTTTGCCGGAAAGCGCACGCGTGTGTCGCGGGTGCGGCGTACGCTATCGGTGCTTGTGCAAACAGTGGAGCGTGAGGCCGCGCGCGAGAAACACATACGTGTACACTTTCATGTAGATCTTCCCGCGAATGGCCAATCGAGTGCTCCGTCACGCGCACCATCAAGCTCAGACGTTGACAGGTGGGTTGAGACACACCTCTGCGCAATCTGTCGCGCCCTGCAGCGGGAAGCGCTTCTCACGCATCGTGACGCGCTGGTGAACACGCTGCAATCACCCATTCATCGTGCTCAACGGATAATTCGCGGTCTGCTCGCCGGCGCCACACTGCCCGAACGGCTGCGATTACGGTTACTGGCCGCCGCGGCATCACGATCAGTGCGGGCGCTACGTGGAGCGGGTGACGAACGCGCGCTCGAGGCGCTGCTTCGGAACGCGCCCGCGCACGGTCAGGCCGAACCGTGGCTTCGGGCAGTAGCCGAACTCCAGCAGGACTCGGCGGGCGGACGATTGCTGGTGGTGCCTGAGAGCATCGCAGTGCCGTCGTCCTGGCCGAAGGTCATCGTGCTGCTGCTCCCACCAGGCATTGGCTCTTGACCGGCAATCGACCGGCCATCGAATGGGCATTGAACGGGCATTGAACCGTCAGTCAATGGGCTCCGTCAATCACATCCCGCCGCGGCTCCGTCCACCCCGGCACGTACCTCGGGCACTCGTCCGGCGGTGTGCCAAATGACAAATCAGCAAAACCGTTTCCACCGTACCCATAGCGAAGGTCAGAAATGCGCACGCGTCCGTCCGCGGATTGCTCCCACACCGGCGCTCGCATGAACTCCAGCGCGGCGGCCACCTCGCAGTGCATGGTCGCCAGCTGCATGAGTTCCGCGCGCTCACCGCGCCAGCGTCGCAACCACACAATGGTGTTGTCGGGCACTCGCGGCGACGGTTGCAATCCATCGCCGAGTCCAGGTTGCGCCACCCGTGCGGCCGCGATCGCGCGTTCACCCCCCGCGCACGACATCGCCGATCGCACCGCGGGCCACGGCGCCACCACGGCCGACGTCACGTCGTAGCTGCCTCCGTCCAGCTCAATTACCAGCACATTCTGACAGAGGGGATTGCCCGCCGCGGAGGTGATCACCGCGTCGAGCAGCTGCATATCGCCCGTGGCGTGGACAATGTGCGATCGCGTAGAGGAAGACGCCACAAACCCAACCGTCTCCACCAGCAACCATGCGCCAACCGCCAGTGATAAACGCTGTGTTGTTTGCAGACGCCACATGACGGCCGTCCACATCGCAGCACTCATTGTGAGCACCAGCGCTACGTCCGTGCCCACTTGGTCCACATACCACGCTGCGGTCAGAATGCTTACCAACGCGATCGACAACACGACGCGACCAAACCCGCTCCGCTTCCCGAACAAGAGCGGCGGAATGGCCGCAATCCAGAGCCACGGCTCCACAATGAAGATCGCGTCTCCATAAAACCATCGGCTGTCCAACGGCCAAAACGGATGCACACCGTAGCTGTTGGTGAAGTCCAGCATTATGTGCGACAGTGTGCCACCCAACGCCAGCGCCAGCAGCAATCCGCGCTCCGCCGGTGTGCGTGCATTCCTACGCACCAGGAGCACCACCGCCCAAAGCAACAGGGCACTGAGCACGGCAAATAACAGCGTGTGCGTATGACCGCGGTGATGCAGCAGATACCCAAGCTTGCCAATGCCGAGCAGGTCACCGGAGTAGAGGAGGTCGGCATCGGGGAATTCCGCCGCTATGACGCCGAGAACAACGGCGCTCCGACGCAGACCGGTGGGAGCCGGACCGCCTTGGCGCGACTCGTACGCGCGGATCGCCATATCGGCCATGAGCATCCCTGCCAAGCCATGTGTCATGTTGTCCATGTCCCCAATCTGACCTACTGCACAGCTCGCAGAATCCTCGAGCGCTATCTGTCCGTACGACTCGGTGCGACCGCGGTCTGTTTCGGGGAGGTGAGAGCATCGCTCCCGCCTTCAAACCCTTTCCGCCGTCACGCCGTCCAACCGGGTGACACCAACACGGGGCCATGCACACGCTGACAGTGACCGGATCAATCCCAGAAAACCTGCGATCTTACGGAAAGACGGCGCATCCCGCCGATGCTCTGGCGATTGCAGCCCACTCGGACGCTCCGGACACTGACGCCACCGACATTACCGCCTCACTGGCTGGTGACAGGCGCGCGTTCGAGCGGTTGTATCGCAAGTACTGTCAGCGTATTTACGCGCTGTGTCTGCGCATGACGGGCGAGCGTACCGTGGCTGAAGAGTTGGTACAGGACGTGTTTGTGCGGGCCTGGCAAAAGCTGACGCTGTTTCGCGGTGAGGCCGCGTTCGGGACCTGGTTGCACCGGGTGGCTGTCAACATCGTGTTGTCGCATCGCCAGAAGAGTGGCGTACACAAAAACCGCACGGTGGACGATGAACACGCACTCGACAGCGCACCGGCACGGTCCGTAACCGTAGCGGAACGGGTCGATCTGGAAGCAGCGATTGCCGCACTGCCCGAGGGCGCCCGACGCATTTTTGTTCTGCATGACGTGGAAGGCTACACGCACGACGAGATTGGTTCGTTCCTTGGCATCACATCAGGCGGCAGCAAAGCGCAGCTTCATCGTGCACGCATGCTGCTCCGCGAGGCACTTTCGAAATGAGCGAGTTGGGTGAAGCACCACGCCTGAGCTGTGACGCGTTCCACGCTACGCTCGGCGATTTTCTCGAAGGCGAGCTCGCGGACAGTGCGCGCCAACTCGCCGAACGACATCTGGTCGGTTGCGCAAAGTGCAACGCGCTCGTGGCCGAGCTCGATCACATCGTGAAGGCGTCGGGTGCACTCCCACCGATTGCACCGACGCGCGACCTGTGGCCGGAGATCGAACAACAGCTGGATCCGGTTGTAGTGGCCTTGGCCACGCGTTCGTTGTCGCCACAGCAGTCACGCAGCGTGTCATGGCGCGCGCTCGCCGCGGCTGCCGCGCTCCTCATGACGATCAGCGCTGGCGCCACCTGGACGCTCGCGCGTCGCGCACCGAACACGGTGGAAGTGCCGGCACTCGCCGCATCTGGCAGCGCTGGTGTAGCTGGTGTAGCTGGTGTAGCTGGTGTAGCTGACGGAGCTGGTGCGACTGGAGCAGTGGCAATCCGTGACTCACGACATGACCCAGTAAACGACTCGCCACGCGACGCACAGTCCATTCGCGCGGATGGGCCTCAAGCCGCTCAAATCAAGCTGCGTGACGAACGGGTGGTGGCCAGCATCGATGCATCCACGCGCGGATCTGCCACGCGCGGATCTGTCACGCGCGCTCCAGTGGCAAACGCATCATCGCCCACGAACGCTGCCGCGCCACAGCTCGTGACGGTGGCCAACACGGAGCGCATGATGGCACTCGACACACTCTATGGTCGCGAAATTGCCAAGCTGCGCACCGTCGCCGAATCACAGCTTGGCATGCTCGACAGCTCCACCGTCAACATCGTTCGGCGCAATCTCGACATCATTGACCACGCCATTCTCGAAAGTCGAGCCGCGTTGGCGAACGATCCCAACAGCGGCTTCCTGATTGAACAGCTCGATCGTGCGTACGAACGCAAGGTTGATCTGCTGCGCCGCTTGGCGTTGTTGTAACCCGTTGTAACCCGCTGTAACCCGCTGTAACCCGCTGTAACTCGCTGTAACTCGCTGTAGCCCGCTGTAACCCGCTGTAACCCGCTGTAACCCGCTGTAACTCGCTGTAACTCGCTGTAACTCGCTGTAACTCGCTGTAACTCGCTGTAACTCGCTGTAACTCGGCGTAGCCTGCTTGCGTAACCGCCCGTAACCGCTCGCAACCTGCGACCACCTCCAGGAATATCGTCCATGAATCGCTTGATAAATCGCTCCCGGTTGGTCTTGGCCGTGTCTGCGGCCGTGTCCGTGTCCATGTCCGTGCCGTGGACGTTGCCGGCGCAAATGCGCAGTGACACGACCGTCGCCATCGACGCGTCGGCTACCGTGGAAATCATCTCACAGGAAGGAAGTATCCGCGTCCGCACCGGTGCAGATCGTCGGGTGGTGGTGCGCAGCGATGGCGGTGATGCGCGCACGCTCGTTTCCGGCAGCGGTCGTGCGCTCCGAATTGATGCGACCGGCCAGCGCCCGCGCGGCCTTCTGGATCTGTCCGTTGAGCTGCCACGCGGCACGGTGGTCTTACTGCGCACACTCAACGGCGATATCTCAGTGAGCGGCACCGGCGCTGATGTGGAAATACGCAGTACGTCCGGTGACATTGCCGTCAGCGAAGCGAGGCAGCTCCGCATTGCGACGGTCGCTGGCGACATCACCGCGCGCGACATCACTGATGGCGTCCGTATTGCAACGACCAGTGGCGACATCACGCTCAACCATGTGACGGGCGATGTGGAAGTTGCAGGCACGTCGTCGGATGTCAGCCTGCGTGAGATCACATCGCGCCGCGTCCAGGTACAGGTGGTCAGCGGCGGGGTGCAGTGGGCCGGAGCCTTCGATGATGGCGGTCGCTATGAGTTCAATGCGCATTCCGGCGACGTGCGTCTGCAGGTACCAGCCAATGCACGCGCATTGCTCGACGTGCAAACGTTCAGCGGCGAGGTGAGCACCACCGACTTGCCACTCACACTGCTTCCCTCGCCCGGTGCCGCGCCGCGCGACGCCGCGCGTGAGCGTGCCGCTAATCCTTCATCCCCTCCAGCGCCATCGTCCTCAATGTCCACGTCCAGGGAACGCGAGCGCGATCGCATACAGCGCACGCGTGACTCCGTACGCCGCGCCGTTGCAGACTCCATGCGCCGCAACAGCGCGCCGCAAACCAATCGTGACAGCGCTTCATGGGAACGCAATCTGGAACTGAGTATCTCGCAACTTGTAGAGTCGGTGCTTACCGGACTGGCGACAAACTTGTCGTCGCTGTCGCTGGCATTTTCCGACGCCACCAGCTCACGCGTCAGTCGCTTTCAACTGGGCGCTGATGGGGGTCCGCTGGTGAGTGTCTCCACGTTCAGCGGCAACGTGGTGGTAGGTACCATGGACGGCCGCGGCCGTCGCTGATTTCACGTCTTCATTCCTCCAACCAAACCGCTCATGTTGCACACCGCTCACATGTCCCGTCATTGGCGCCAAGTCGTTGTTGCGGCCGCTGTTCTTGCCGTAGCCGCACCGCTTGTTCTGGCACCCGGTTCCGCCCACGCGCAGGAGCGGGAGCCGAACGCGTTTTCATACCGCGGACAGCTCGGCGCTGGCCTGACAGTCAACGTGCGCAATATCAACGGTGCAATTGCCGTGGAGCGCAGCGCGTCGGGTCAGGTAGAAGTGAGCGCTGAGAAGCGGTGGCGGCGTGGTGATCCGGACAACGTGCGCATTGTGCAGGTGGCCGGACGCGATGGCAGCATCATGGTGTGTGCGCTCTGGAACGATGCTGAATGCACGAAGGACGGCATTCGCGGTCATTCATCCAATCGTTGGGGGCGCAACAACGATGTGTCAGTGCATTTCACGGTGCGCGTACCTGATGGCGTACACGTGAACATGCAGACCGTCAACGGCGACGTGGACATTGGCGGCGTCTCCGGTATGGTGGAAGCACAGACTGTCAACGGCAGCATTGACGCGCGTAGCACTGGTGGTCCGGTGCATGCCCAGACCGTCAATGGCTCCATCGAAGCATCGATGAGTGCACTCGGCAGCGAAGACCTCCGCTATTCCACCGTCAACGGAGCGATTACGCTCGAGTTGCCGTTTAACAGCAATGCCGATCTCGACATCTCAACAGTGAACGGCAGCGTGAATACCGATTTCCCTGTCACCATACAGGGATCGATCAGTCGCAAGCGGTTGCGTGGCACCATTGGATCAGGCGGCCCGGAACTCAAGGCCAGTACAGTAAACGGCAGCGTGACGCTTAAGCGTGCGGGCTGACGTCTGTTTCGTACAGCGCATCCACGGCGCGCGCGAGTTTGAAGTCTTTTTCAGTAATGCCGCCCGCGTCGTGCGTGCTCAGATTGAAGGTGAGCTTGGTGTAGCGTATGTCCACATCGGGATGGTGCGCCTGCGACTCCGCGATGTCGGCCACCTGGCGCAGAAAGTCTATCCCGTCGGGGAAGGCCGAAAACTGGTAGGTCCGCGTGATGGTGTTGCCCTTACGCGTCCACTTCGGAACGCTGCCCAGCGAGCGCTGGATTTCAATATCAGAGAGGGAGTGCATGATCCTAGGCTAGCCTCCCCGAGCGGCTGGCGCCAGTCGGCGATATCCGCAGGGCACCGGATGGCGCACGGCCCTCACACCCACGGAAGGAACCCGGCTGTCAGGGTTCGGCGTATATTCGGTACATGAACTCCACGGTCGCCGCCATTCGGGCCAGTCTCGAAGCTCTGGTTCCTACGCCACCACCGGCTGGCCCTGCCTGGTCCACCGGCATTCCCACACTCGACGCCGCGCTGGGTGGCGGTATCCCTCGCGGGCGCCTCACGGAGCTCGTGGGGGAGCGCGCCAGCGGGCGGACAACGCTGGCCCGCCGAGTGGTGGCGCAGGTACTGCAATCGGGCGGGTGGGTGGCCATTGTAGACGCCACCCGGACGCTGGCACCGCAGGCCTGGGCGGCGCTGGGGTCGCGATTGGTAGTGATTCGTCCGCGGCATCCCGATCGGGCCACCTGGTGCGCGGATCGGTTGCTCAGGAGCGGCGTCTTTGGCCTCGTGGTGCTCGACGGGGCGCCAGTGCTGCCTCGTCCGCTCACCTTTCGCCTCAGTCAGCTGGCGCGCGACCGCGATGCGGCGTTGTTGGTGGTGGGCACCGGGCACGCGGCCACATCGGGTGGGGCCGGTATCCGACTGCGTCTCGTTGCACCGGACACGGGCGCCAGCATACGCCGTCCGTCGCGCCATTCTCCTCCGTCCATGAATACGCGCACCGTCGTGGTGGACAAGGGTGCCGCGCCGGCCCGGGCGCTGATGCCGCGCGTGGTGGGAATCACGGTACGGCTGCCCAATATCGGCGTTGGCGCGGATCGACGCGGCGCGGCCAAACAGTCACGCCGACCATGGGGCACGCGCCGAGCCGGCACCCCGCCGCCGCTGGCTGAGCAAACGTAGCGTTGGTGCGTATTGGGTACGTTCGTGAGCGTTCGTGGGCGTTCGTGGGCGTTCGTGAGCGTTCGTGAGCGTTCGTGGGCGTTTGTGAGCGTTCGTGGCAAGCGGCGCGTTTACACACGTGCGCCGCACAGTTTTACGCACAGCCTTCACCACGTCCGCCCCTACACGCGCTCCTCCCGCCACGACTCCGTGCCAACATCGCCATCGCTGTTCGCTCGTCTGCTCGGCAAATACGCCAAAGTCGAACCCAGTGAAGCGCCCGCCGTGATGGCGGCGTTTGGACTCTTTTTCTTCGTGCTCGGCGGCTACTTCGCCGTGCGACCGGTGCGCGAAACGATTGGCAGCGTACTGGGGTCGGAACGCGTGGCTGATTTGTGGATCCTGACTTCACTCGGCGCCATTGCCATCGTGCCGTTGTACGGATGGTTGGTTGGCCAGATCAGACGGTCGATTTTGTTGCCGGCGATTTACGTCTTTGTGGCCTCGGCATTCGCCGTGTTTGGCGTGTTGTTTGCGCGCACGCCGGAAGATCCCACGCTGGGTGCCACCTTCTACGTGGGCATCAGTGTACTCAACCTCATGCTGGTCTCGGTGTTCTGGAGCTTCCTGCTGGAGCTCTTCAACAGTCAGCAAACCAAACGTCTCTTTGGTATCATCGCCGCCGGCGGTACGTTTGGCGCACTCGTGGGTCCGCTCATCACCGATCTCAGCGTACAGCGCGTGGGGACAAGCGGCGTGTTGTTTATTGGCGCCGCGATGTTTGTTGGTGCAGTGATCTGTCAGCGCATTCTGATCAATGTGTGGACGGCGCCGGGCAACGCGGGCG
>JBBRDJ010000056.1:0-22520 GCA_038203945.1 Gemmatimonadales bacterium | reverse complement strand
CGCCAACGATTTTGACAGCATCTTTGCCATGAATCGCATCATCGCGGCGATTCAGGCCAAGGCCAAGAACTACAAGGTGCGTTTGGGTGGTGTGGTGGCCAACCGTGCCCGCGAGACAGACGAGATTGACAAGTTCAACGCACGTGTGGGTCTCAAGCTGATGGCACACTTCAAAGATGTAGACGCAATTCGCAAGAGCCGTCTCAAGAAAATGACCGTGTTCGAAATGGAAGCGACACCGGAGATGGTGGAAGTGCAGAACGAATATCTGAAGTTGGCCGGCAAGATGCTCAACGAAGTTGAGCCGCTGTACGCCACGTCGCTCAAGGATCGCGAGATCTTTGACCTGCTGGGATTTGATTGATGTCAAGTTCTGTGCCTGATGACGTGCGCGCTCCCGCTGGGGGCGATGCGTCGCACGCATCATCACCGACTCCGGGTTTGTCGTTCGGGGGAACGCTGACAGGGGGTTCGCACGCTGCATCCGACAAGTACCTCGAGCGGCGCGCCTGGATCGGTGAATATTTTGACCGCACCGCAGTCGATGGTTGGAAGGCGCTCACGAGTGACGAGAAGGTGTCGCGCGTGCGGGCCACGGTTCGCGCGGGTCGCGATACCATGCGGCACACCTTACTCTCGTTTTTGCCCGACGATCTCAAAGGCTGGCGCGTGCTGGATGCCGGCTGTGGAACGGGTATGCTGGCGGTGGATTTGGCGCAGCGTGGCGCGCATGTGACGGCGGTAGACCTCTCTCCCACGCTGGTGGGCTACGGGGTCACGCGCGCGAAGGAAGCCGGGGTGGCCGATCGGATCTCGTTTCACGCTGGTGACATGCTCGATCCGGCGTTTGGCGGTGAGATGGACGCAGTGGTGGCCATGGATTCGGTGATTCATTACGACCTGCCGCACATGCTCGAAGCGCTCACCGCTCTTGCGATTCGCACGCACGGCCCCATCGTTTATACAGTGGCGCCATGGACACCGGTGCTCGGCACACTGCTCGCGCTTGGACGTATGTTTCCGAGTCGTGATCGGTCGCCGCGTATTGTGCCCATGTCGGAGCGTCGCCTGCGGGGGGCGATTGCTGCATCACCAGCGTTGACGATGTGGCAAAGCGGCCGCACAAAGCGTGTGGAGCGCGGGTTTTATCGCTCGCAAGCGTATGAACTGTTACCTGCCGTCGGTGGGCGCATGAGTGGTGCGTCGTCGGCTGCAACTTCAGGAGTGCAGGCATGATCGGATGGATGGTGGTTGGAGTGCTGGTAGTGTCGGCCGCGGTGTGGTATTTCGCCACGCGACGGTCCGAGGTCCGGTGCACGGTGGATCTGGAATCCACGCATGATCACTTTCACGCGCACGTTGATCTCGATGGCGTGAACGTGGATCCGGGCGACTCCGTACTGGTGCACAACACGCCCAGCCGGATTCCGTTCGGTACCGTGGAGAGTTTTGAGAGTACGGCCACAGTGTACCGCGCCAGCTGGTTCAAGCGACAGATGGTCCGCCTGTTCGGCAGCACCGAAATTTCGGCGCTGTACGAAGTCGGATTCGAAGGCTAAGGGGGCACACAGACTATGTACGAAGCCACAACACAAGCGCCGTTGCGGGCCCGGGTCGCTCCCAATGAGAGCACTCAGGCCGCGCAGCAAAATGCGATGCTCACGCCTCGCTTTTACACCACCGATTTCGCGCAGCTCAACGCGCTCAAGGTCACGCCTGAGAATCGCCCCATGTGGGACGCGATTCTCAAGGAGTTTCGCGACGATCCAAACAAGACGCATTTCAAACGCAACGCCGAGTTTGACGCCAACTTCGATGACATGGATCCGGCGCTGCGTGAGCAGTTCATGGATTTTCTCGTCAGCTCGGTCACGGCCGAGTTTTCGGGCTGTATTCTATACGCGGAAATCAAGAAACGCGTCAAGAATCCCGATGTGCGCGAGCTCTTTGGCTTCATGAGCCGAGACGAAGGCCGACACGCCGGTTTCATCAACCACACGTTGAATGATTTCAACGTGGCTGTGGATCTGTCGTTTCTGACCAAGGCCAAGAAGTATACGTTTTTCCAGCCCAAGTTCATTTACTATGCCACGTATCTGTCGGAAAAAATCGGCTATGCGCGGTACGTCACCATTTATCGCAACTTCGAGAAGAAGCCCGACAAGCGCTTTCACCCGATTTTCAAGTGGTTTGAAAACTGGTGTCTGGACGAGTTCCGACATGGGGAAGCGTTTGCCGTGCTGATGCGCTCCAACCCCGAGTTGCTCGAGGGGCGCAACAAGCTGTGGATCCGGTTCTTTCTGCTGGCCGTCTTCTGCACAATGTATGTGCGCGATCACGCACGCCGTCCGTTCTTTGAGGCCATGGGGCTGGATCCCGATGTGTTTGACCGGGAAGTCATTACGCTCACCAACCTGATCAGTCGGCAGGTGTTTCCGGAAACGGTCGACACCGACAATCCACGCGTGTGGGAGCTGATGGATGAAATGTGGCGCAACACGGATCGCATGAATCAGATCGAGAAGGCGGGTGGCTTCTTGTCGTTTGTTCGGATTACTTCGCTCAAGGCCGCCAATGCGATCGTGTTTCTCAAGTTGTTTCTGACCACGCCGCACCGGCAGTCGCTGCCGGCCGACGTGCGGCTTGAACCTGTGTGGTGAGGGGTTCCTGATGGCCGGTGGAGTCAACGAAGCATTTGTTCGCACCTGGTCCCGCCTCGGGACCAGGTTCATGCCGTTTGCCGATGTGGCTACGGCGGAAGTGCCGTTGTCCCGATTGCTGCGACTGGCGCTGTTTCAGCTGTCGGTTGGCATGGTCCAGACGTTGTTTGTCGGTACGCTCAACCGCGTAATGATCGTGGAGTTGGCGGTACCGGCATCCGTCGTGGCCATCATGCTGGCCATTCCGCTGTTGGTGGCACCGTTCCGCGCATTGGTAGGTTTCAAATCCGATACGCACCGCAGCGTGTTGGGTTGGAAGCGTGTGCCGTATTTGTGGGCCGGCACGCTGATGCAGTTTGGCGGGTTGTCAATCATGCCGTTTGCGCTGCTCGTGCTTTCCGAAGCCGGACAGCGCGCACCGGTATGGGCCGCATGGGTGATGACCGGGCTCGCATTCCTGCTGGTGGGAGCCGGTGCACACACCACGCAAACCGCCGGCCTCGCGCTGGCCACCGATGTGGTGGCCGAGGACAAGCGCCCGCGGGTGGTAGCACTGATGTATCTCATGATGCTGCTCGGTACTCTGGTTTCGGCGCTGGTGCTCGAACAGCTGCTCCGGGACTTTACACCATACAAGTTGATTCAGGTGGTACAGGGCACGGCGGTGTTCACCGTGGTCTGCAACATGGTGTCGCTTTGGAGACAGGAGGCGCGCGTAGCCGGTGTGGTGCCGTATGCCAAACAGGAGCGCAAGCCGAAGTTCCGCGAAGCGTGGCGGACGTTTGTGGCGGGTGGACGCGCCATTCGGCTGCTTGTGGCGTCAGGGCTTGGTTTCTTTGCGTTCAATCTGCAGGACATTCTGCTTGAGCCCTACGGTGGCGAGATTCTCGGCTTGTCGGTTTCAGCCACTACGGGTCTGACGGCTATCATGGCACTGGGCGCCGTATTCGCGTTCGGGCTCGCGGCCTACTCGCTCAAACGCTCTACCGATCCCATTCGCCTCGCGGCCACCGGTGTGCTGGTCGGAGTGATTGGATTCGCGGCCGTAATCTTTGCCAGTCCCTTCGAATCCACCGGCATGTTTCAGTCTGGTGCGATGGCGATTGGTTTTGGTGAAGGACTGTTTGGTGTCGGGACACTGTCATTCGCCATGAGTTTGCGAGATCCCTCGCAGCACGGCATTGCGCTGGGTGCCTGGGGTGCAGTGTTTGCCACCGCCGAAGGATTGTCGTTTGCAGTGAGTGGCATCATGAAGGACTACTTTGCGCACCTGGTGGAGCGGGGCGTGTTGGGAACCGCGCTCAGTGTGCCCTCGGTGCCGTATTCCGTAGTGTATCATCTGGAAATTCTGGTCCTCTTCACGACGCTTGTGGCGCTCGGTCCGCTGGTGCGGCGCCGTGTATCGCAGGCGCGGGAAGAGATGGTCGCCCGGCCGTTCGGCCTCGCCGACATTCCCGCGTAATGCACGCGGTTTCACCACTCCACCTCCGGAGCTGACCATGGGGCAGTACATCGACGGCGCAATGATTGCGCTGTACGCGTTCTGGCTGTTTTTCGCTGGCTTGATCATTTACCTGCGTCGGCAAGACAAGCGCGAAGGATATCCACTCGATTCACCACAAGGTCCACGTGAAGGCTGGCCGCCTATGCCGGAGAAGAAGGAATTCATTCACGGAGCCCCCATTCAGCGTGAGGAGAAGCGCTAATGGCCGACTATGAACTCAAGGCCGTACCAGCTGACAACTACAACGGATCCCCGATTCTTCCCACGGGCAATCCAATGGTTGATGGCATCGGGCCAGCGGCGTGGGCTAACCGCGCCGACGTGACCGATAAAACGGCGTATGGCGAGGACAAGATCGTGCCCATGCGCTCTCATCCTGCGTACACCATTGCCAGCAACGATCCGGATCCGCGTGGTTTGCCCGTGATCGCGGCCGACAAGCAGGTGGCCGGTACGGTAGTGGATATCTGGGTGGATCGTTCGGAACCGCAGGTGCGTTATTACGAGGTGCAGCTGGCGGGCACCGAAGACCGTCGCCTCTTGCCCGCAGGTTACGTGCAGTGGCCGAACTTTGGTTTGTGGGGCAATGATCGCCTGCTGGTGAGATCGATCACGGCGGCCCAGTTCCACCAGGTGCCCACCACACGTCACGCTGAAATCATCACGTTGCTCGAAGAGGATCGCATCATGGCGTATTACGCAGGTGGTCAGTTGTACGCACTCGAAGGTCGTGCGGAGCCGGTACTCTGATGTCCATTGCTTCGCCCGCAGACTCATCGCGCGCGGCCGCTGCGGCGGCTGCTCCGGTGTACATCCGCGGGGTTCCGCATGCGCTGCCGGACGGTGAGCATCTCCTGTGGGAAGCGTCACCGTCCGGGTCGCTCGTGGCCAAACACGTGTTCCATCGTGTGTGGGTCATGGGATATTTCGCCGTCATGACGGGTTGGTGGGTTGTCAGCAAGCTGGGTGACGTGCCAATCAACGAGTTTTTGGTGCAGTTCGGCGTACGGCTCTTGCTTGTGGGCGTCGTGCTCGGCGTGGTAGAGTTCCTGGCGCGTGCCGTTGCGCGCACCACGATCTATGCAATCACCAGCCGGCGCCTGGTATTCAAGATTGGGGTTGTATTGCCCATGACCATAAACGTGCCGCTGCGTTTGCTGCAGGATGCCGGTATCGCACGTTTCCGTGACGGCAGCGGACAGATTGCGCTCACGCTGCTTCCGGAAGCCGACCGCCTGGCGTATATCGCGCTCTGGCCGCACTGCAAGCCGTTCAAGCTCGATCAGCCCAGTCCGATGCTTCGTGGTTTGCCTGACCCCGATCACGTGGGGGCGTTGTTGCGCGACGCGATCGTAGCTGACGCAGATGCTGCATCGGAAACTACAATGGCGCCTGTGCGCACCGCTCGCATCAGCGCTTAGCCGTTGACTGCTACTTCCTGATACTTTTTTGGATCACGTATGAGTCCCAATATTCACTTTGAGCCGGAGCCTGGTAGTCGATCGGCAATGCACGGCATTGGCGTTCCCAAACCGGCTCTCATCATGGCGGCAGCGCTGATAGCGATGGTGTTTGCCCTCGCCATCTCGGCGCGAGTCTTCGGCTTTGGTGCATTTGCCGAAAAAACCGGCACACCGATCATTTCGCGTACACTCACGTTTACCGATGCGAAAGACGGTGGCATTCTGGTGCACGATGCGGAAACCAACACCCTCGCGACCAAGCTCGAGCCCAATACCGGCGGGTTCGTTCGTGGTTCATTGCGCGCGTTGACCCGCAAACGGCGCCTCGCGAGCATCGGCCCTCAAACGCCGTTTACGCTTACGCGCTATGAAGACGGCCAGTTGGTGCTGCACGATCCCGCAACGGACGCGTCGGTCTCGATCTCCAGCTTTGGTCCAACGCAGATCGCCACCTTCGACACGTTGCTCACCGTAGGCCGTATGCCGCCGAAAACCAGCTCTGACCGCACTGTGCCAGCCGATGCACCAGTGTCAGCGAAAGGCGGCGCGACTACCTCCTGGTAGAGCATCACGCGCTGCGTGATTGGCTAGGGCGTCCGCGTGCCGGTAGCGTCTACAATAATGTGGCACGAGACGCCCGACGTACCCTGCACGCGTCGATAGCCAATCACGTTGACCTGCAGTGCCAATGAGCCATCTGGTGCGATCCATCCGCTGAGTCGTGTCGTGAGGGCGGTGGCCAACTCCGCCTGACCGGGCATGATGCGAAACGTGCTGTTGAAGAATCCGTCGGCATCGAGTGCCGACGGAAACGTGTCTCCGCCTTCAAACACCACGCTCAGCGTGTCGTCACCTGCCCGATGTCGGATTGTGGCTACGTCGGAACCGGATGGCCCTCGCCACAAGTCCTTGCAGGTCGGCGAGCCATTCACTCGAGCGGCGTCATAGCGCACCTCATAGCGGCCGGCAACACTGCTTGCTCGTCGGTCGCCTGCGCTGCCGGGTTTGGCACCACCACGTTCGCGAAAGCGCACCGGATTGCCAAACTCGGTAATGATTTCGTCAATGTCGTCTTTCGGAAACTCGTAGCGCAGTCCGGTGGTCGCATCGCGAAACACCACGCTCGATGCACGGATGACTTCGACACGTCCCTGCAAACGACGTCCACTTTCGAGGCGGATTTCATCGAGCCCGGGCGCAGCGCTGCGTTCACTCGCGCGCGCTCGCGTAGTAATGCTGCCCGATGGCTGCGGCGATCGCTGCGATGGACGGGTCGCCGGTGCGACACGACGCACACGGCTAGCATCACGGTCATTCAACGGCAGCGCATTTTGCGTGATGCCGGGAACACCTGCCGCGTTCGGACTGAGGCCTGCATTCGAGGTCGGCTTGCTTGCCCCCTCACGTAGCCCCCGCATGTTCGATCGCTCCGTCAGCTCCAGGTATGCGCTCGGTGTGGCGCCCTGCACAGGCAACCGAGTCATGGCCAACGAGGGCGCGAAGCCGGACCCGGGCGCGAGTGGCACGCGGGTGGCCTGGCCCCCCAGACCGATACCGTCGTTGGGACGGTTGGTGGCGTTTCCGCTCGCGCGGCCGACGACTGACCAGCCGGCTGCTTGCTCGTTGCTGTACCCACTGCCGTACTCGTTGGAGCTCAATCCCTCAGCGATCTGTGCGCTGTCGGCGGCGAACGCGGCGCGATCGGGCGGTGTATTGCCTCCGGGCGCTACCCCCGATGCGCCCGCGCCTCCCGCAGCACCTGCGATCCCGCCTCGTGCCTCCGCCGGTCCCTCCGCGCCCGAGCTGGCCACCGGCGACGACGACAGCTGCCGGTCGAGCGCCGAGTCCGGTCCGCGTGCGACGATTATCGCCAGAGTGGCCACAATACCAGTCAGCCCCAGCAGCACTGTCCGGCTCACGACGTTGTCGAGCGGCTGCGGCCAAAAGCCAGACGTGGTGCGCGGCGCGCTCGGCCTGCGCGCGGCGACGGCGCGGGGATAGGGAGCCGTGCGACCGGTATTGGCGCCCAGGAATCCGGACGGCGCGGGTGCCCGCCACGCGGACTGCGCCGTCGCGGATGGTGTCGTGGCACGACCAGCCGGGCGCGGTGACGCGGTACGGGCGATGGGCGGCAGTGCGCTGGCCGACGCAGAGTCGGAGCCAGCGGCGGCGTAGCTGTTGGCCGCGCTGTCACCGCTTTGCGCTCCGCGCGATTGGCTGGCCGCGCTGCCGTGGGGTGCATCGGGCAGCACCGTGAGTTGCGACGATTCAATGGTGCCCAACGCATAGGCCCAGCTCTCGACCGCCCAGCGGGCGGCTTCGGGCTGCACGAATCGTTCGCCAACCCATCGCATGACCAACGAGGTGCAGCGTGCGGTCCAGAGCGCCGGTGCCATCCGATCGTGCGTCAAGCTGGTTAGCGCACCGCGATCTACCGCCTCGAGCAGCAGATTGACGAGCGGGCGTGCATCGCTGCCAACATCGTCAAGCAGGCAGTTGCAGAACACCGCCATGGACGGTTTCGACCAATCGTCCACCCCGCGCACCCGCCGATGTAGCGCGTCACGCAGAGCGCGTCGCGCGTTGATGATCGTGGCGGTACTCACGGACAACCGCTCACAACCGGGTGGAGTGCAGTATGGGCATAACGACTAACGCGGTGAGGTTGGCGCTGGTTCGCGCCCCGATGGAACGGTTCGCGTGCCCAGCAAGTCGGCCACAATGCGGCAGGTTTGTGTGCGACGGTAACGAATGATCATCTCGGTTTCAGTGACGGTGCGCGCGGCGAAGCCCCCGGGAGTAAAGTAACCGGACATCCGGAACACAAATCGCACGCCATTTCGCTCGGAGCGAAAAGGCACGCTGGTAAAACGTGCGCTTTCATCGATCACTCCGCCAACGCCGGGCCTCGACGTCAGCGCAAACTCCCGTGAGCCCGGAACATGCGCGAACTCTTCCACTGAACGGATGACTTCGCGTCCGAGAGCCGAAGCCACGGGTGCGCAGAGCGCGTTGCCGTCAATGGATTGCACGCGCTGTTCAACGCGATAGCTGCCTCCCACGCCCCGTGACAACAGCGCCGTCGCGGTGGTCACGGCATTCTCCGGCCGCGTGCTCGGCAGCGCGAGCTTCGCGCCCGTGCGCGTGGTTGCCGATGCGACCTGCGCAAATGGCATCGTGTACTCGAGACCGGTCCGTACATCGTGTACAAACAGCGCGCTGGGCGCAACCAGTCGAATCGAGCCCACAAACACACGACCGTCGGTGAGACGAATGGTGTCGAGTGCGCTGGGGTCCCCGGTGTCGGGGAGCAGCGCGACCTCGCGCGTCCTATCGGGCGTCATATCGCGCGTCATATCGCGCGTGCTGTCGCGCGATGTGATGACACGCGCACTGTTCGTCGGCGAAGTTGCGGCTGCGGTGTCCGAGGGTGCCTTGACCAATGCTGCGCGTACCGCTGCGGAATTCATGCCTGCGCCTACCGCTGCGGAATTGATGTCTGCGCCTACCGCTGCGGAATTCATACCTGCGCCTACCGCTGCGGTGTCCATGGCTGCGCGTACCGCTGCGGTGTCAACGGCTGCGCTCATGGCTGCGGTATCCGCCGCCGCACTCACCGCTGCGGTATCTATCACCGCGCTCTCCCCCGCAAGGTCGCCAGCCGCACGCGAGGCAACTGGTCGTACGGCTCTGTCGGCCGCACGCGGCTCGTTGACTATCACGAACAACGCAATGCCCATCACCACCACCGTCAGAAACGCGAGCGGCCAACGCACATTTGGTACATGAACCGGTGCATTCGATCGCTGCCTGCCGGCTGCCGCTCGCATGCCAGTGCTCGATCGCGTCGCACCCAATTGAGCGGACGGCGAACCGCCCGGCCAACTCGGCGCACCGGCCAGCGATGCGTTGCGTTGGGCACGCGGCGCAACATATGTTGCCGTGCCGAGTATTCCGCTTGCACCCGACCGCACGTGCGCGCTCGGCGCATCGCGCACCATGGACGATGCCTGCACCGCGCGCTGCTGCGCCAATGCGCGCGGTGTGATGACTTGCAACGCCACAGCCCACGTGTCCACCGCCCACGCGGCGAGATCACTGTCAATGAACAGGGCTCCGGTGGTGCGGGCTACCAACGCCGCGCGACGCGATGTCCACTCGTTAGGTGTGCACGCGCCCAACGACGAGAGAGTATCGGCGACGCCATGCCGACCCACGCGCAGTAGCAACTCGACCAGTGGTCGGTGATCACTTCCGCACGCATCAAGCAACAGGTTGCGCACGCGTGTCGCATCGGCCGGCGGCCACGTCTCGTCGCTGGACAACCAGGAGCGCAGCGCTTCGGCAACGTTCTCTCGAGCGCTGCGCGTTGGCGGTGCGGCAACGATTGGGCTGGGTGCTGGCGTACTCACAAACCGCTCCGTCAGTGCAGGAAATCCACCTGCAAAATACGTCCGGGCACATCGTCGCTGCCACGCAGTGCCAGACCGGGTTTCAACTCAACGGATTCGTTGTGTCCAACTCTGGGACCATCCACAATGCTCATCGGCGCGTGCGATGTGTTCACCATCCACCACTTGCCACCATCCTGCGCGACGTAGCCCTGCGGTGTGCGATCGGCAAACTCGTTGGGTGAGATCCCCGCACGCAAATGCCATGTTTGCAGCACAAGATGATGGAACAGTGTGAACGTGTGCCCTTCGTCGATCACGCCACTTCCCGTGTCACGCAGAATGCGCGCAAACGGCAGCGGTCCGCGAATGCGTTCGCCAGACCACGGGCAGATATTGGGCTGCCCCGGACCGGCAATCGTCCAGTGTTTACCCGAGTTCGTGGGCGCCAGCATTTGCAGCGTGTGGTACAACGCACTTTCCCACTCGGCGGCGTCGGGTCGTTTGTTGGGTGCGTGCAAGCCGTGCACAAAACTTTTTTCAAACAGCGGCGCGAGATACGGGCCGAGTCGGGTGTAGGGCACACGAATGGGCTGTGATGGCGGATTGCTTCGGTCAGTAGGATGCTCTACGAACAGTGCGCGCGCGCCCATGCTCAGTGTTTCATCTTCTTCGGCCGAACGCGCACTGTTTACACGCGTGCCTTGCAACGGATGCCGTTGCAGCAACAGCTGGTAGAGCAGCACGGCCAGCGCGTGCCGATCGGTGGCGATGCTTGGCACCGTCTTACCAGCCAGTACTTCGGGCGCGATGTAGCCAGGCGTACCCAACACCGATGGCGGCGCGATGCCCGGTACCACGAGCGAATCAATGTCGATCACGCAGGCATCGCCGCCCTTGGGATCGATGAGCACGTTCTTGTTTGACAGATCGCTGTGCGCCAGTCCGGCAAAGTGCATGCGACGGATCGCACGCGACAGGCGCACCGCCACCTGCATGCGCGTAAGCAGCGATCCCTGCTCCTCAGGCGGCACAAAGCGTGATGCTTTGCCGCCCGTGAACCACTTCACCTCTTTTTCCTGCTGTGTGCCAAAGCGATCGCGAAAATAAAACACATTGCGATAAATGGGTGTCACCACGCCCAGTGGTGGCCACACCAACTGTTGGCGACGGGCAAACTCCACAGGCACGGCTTGCGGTCCGTCCACCATTGCCACGGGCCACGAAAAATACGGCGTCCAGAAGTCGCCCTGGTTGCCGAGCGCCGGATTGTACGTGGCAATGATGCGCGTCAACCGATCCACGCGCTCTCGGCGATCGGACAAGTGTCCGAAATAAAATCCCACCGCAAACTGACGGTCGCGCGTGAGGAACACGCGTTTCTCGGCGCCCGTGCCAACTGGCTGGTCGTCGAGGTGCAGCGTGCGGCCGTCAGTGAGTCGTACGCTTACGGTGCCCATGGTGCGATTGCCTGGGAAGCAGAGCGGTGCAGGGCCACGGCCAAGGTGCGGTCGTCATTCTCGCCACGTTTCTCAAAGCCCAGCCAGGTGAGCAACGTATCACCTGGTGAGTTGGATGTGAGTAGCGACGGAGTTACGGGCTGCGCGGACAGTCCGGTGAGCGGCTCACTGGCGCCGTGCACCAGTTGACCGAGAATGAGTGGCGCAAACTTGGGGAAGGGATAGAGCGCGTCATCAACGCCATCGGTAACCAGCAACACGGCCGCGAGATCGGGCACGTCGGACAAGACCGTGGCCTTGCGGGCGTAGGTCATCGTTTCGCTGTCGGGGACAAAGCAGTGGACTTCGCCGGACCAATCGCCAGCGTCACCGGCGGTGAGTCGCGTGATACGCCCGTCCTGATGGGCCAGCACGAGTGCGCCGTCGCCAACTTGCGTGGTGAGCACACGTGTGCCGGTAGCGGAAGGCTCCCAGGCCGCCATGAGCACGGTTGTTCGCAAGGCCTTGGCGTCTACCTTCGCCGCGGTCGCAATGGCCTGCAGCGCGCTCAGGGCGCGTTCTACGGCCTTGTGGGCAGCCTGCTCGTTGAGCACCGTCGTGTCGCGCAGGGCCATTCCGATGAGCTCAACCACCACTGCACTCCCAAGGCGACTGAACGCCGACGATCCGGCGCCGTCGGCGACCACCAACACTCCACGGGAAGGACCGAGATGCACGAAAAGCGCGTCCTCGTTAAAGGCCGCCACGTGCGCGTGCCGCCGCCCACGCCTGAGCGCTCCGGTAACCTGCCAGTCGCCCGTTCGGTAATGTTCACCACGCTGGTGCGGCTTATTCGCGAGCAGCCGGGCCACGGTGTCGTCGCCGAGCGCTAGGCGCAGGGGCTCGAGAAACGCGTCGGGGCACCACGGCTCGGCTGGCTCTTTAATCGTCCACACAGCCACCGGCGGTGGCGCTACGGGAAGCGGCGCTTCAACCGTGAGTGCGTTGTCAGCCTGATCAACAACATGATTGTCAGGCTGCGCTGCGGTCAGGTTGCTGCTGTCATTTGCTGTACCGTCACGCAGCGCGGACGGCAACGAGTCATCACTCACGGAACGATCGTGATGCCAGGTGGCGGAGGCGGCAACGTGATCGCACTGCCGTCGGCCACGGCACCAACCTTTTGCGATGTCTGCTTGACCGACGCCGACACAAAGCTGAAGAACGCGCGGAACGCGTCCGGCGACATCTCCTGCATGAGGATCACGTTCTCCGTGACCTGCTTGAGCACACTGACGTCGGCCTGATCGCCGCAAGCGACCGCGATGATATTGGCCGGACGCCGTTCGCGCAGCTGCTGGGCGTACATGGGCCAGTCCACATCGGTGGGTGCACCATCGGAGAGAATGAACACGAGCGGACGCCAATCGCCTTTAACGTCGGCGGTGGTGCGGACGAGTTCGCGATCAAAGCTCTCGAGCAGCAAGCGCAGGCCATCGCCAAAGTTGGTCACGCCGCTGGCCGAAAGCTCGGGCGGGTTGAACTGCGCCACTTCGGTGAGCGGCACGACTTGCTGCGCCTGGTTGCCGAAGGTGAGGATGGAGAGGTAGGCGCTCTCAATGGCCTGCGGATCGCCGAGCAGGTCACGGTGGAGTTGGCGAATGCCGGCCTTGACCGACTCGATGGGGGTCCCCTGCATCGAGCCGGAGACATCAGCGAGAATGAAGACAGGTAAGCGACGGGTCGTCACAGGACGGCTCCGGGGAAAAGCGGGAAGTCAGGAAATCGCGCGACATCGCGCGGGCGGATAGAGCAGCGCACTGGTCTGGAAAGTGAACGCCCTATCGGCGTACGAGGGTTTCTCACGGAACGGTTTTGACCGGTTGGAGATGCAGTAGGCGCGCTAAAAACGGGCGCCAAAAGGGCCGGAGGTCAACCGACCCCTTGCATACCCCGGAAGACGCAGGAAGCCCCGCAGCGCCGAAGCGCTGCGGGGCGTTGCAGAGCCGCTCCGCGACAAATGGTCAGTGTTGCGAACCACTCCGCGTGCTCGGTGCAGACGCCGTCACTTTCGCGGCGCTGCCGGCCGACGCCGTCTCCTCTGCAGCTTCTGTGGCAGTACCGATTGGAACGGTGATGGCCGAATCAGAGGGAACTGGTGCTACGTACAATCCCGGGAACGGTACGCCGTTCCAATCGCTGCGTCCCCACATGGCCGGATAATCTTTGGTCATTTGGGCACCGTAAAGCGGCTTGTACGCACCGTTGTGACAGGTGATGCACTGCGCCTTGGGCGCATCGCCCATGGCGCCGAGGCGAACGGCCGGATAGACCGGTTCGAGTGGCGCGAGGAAGTTTGTGTTTATGTCACGCGTCATGTAAATGCCATGCATGGCGGTGACACGCTGCGGCGGCGCCTGCTCCCAGCTTGAGAAGGCGCGCGAGTTGTGGCAGTAGGTACAGTTGACGCCCAGCGCCGTAGACTGCGAAATCATGAGGGCGTAGAGCCATTCCGTCTGTTTCACCGACGAGCGGTTGTCATCGGATGGTTCGATCACGCGCGTGATGACGCGCGCACCGTCGCGATCGAGGTAATGACGAAGGTAGTCGTTCTGACTGGCGTAGAACCACAGACCGTTGGGTAATGGCTTGCCAACGTGACAGGTGTAGCAGGTGACGCCGGTGTTGGCTACGTGTTCCGGATACTGAGCATTGATGTGCCGCGTCATTTGAATCATACGGCGCGCCACGATCTTGGTGTAGATGGGCTCACCGGAGGGCAGGGTATCCGCCGCCAGGTTGGCCAGATTGTGGCAGTAGGCGCAGTTGCCGGTGCCGGCCACCCAGGTACTCATGGCGATCATGGTGCGGTTGAACTCCGCCACCGAAATGTCATTGAGTACCTGCACATTTTGCCACGGCAGCGGGCCGCCACGAGTGTCGGGCGGAGCTGGAGGTAACGGTTCCGGAACCACCGTGGCGGCAAACTTTCCCTCCACCCGATCCATGTCGTACGGCTGTTCCATACCAGTACCGCGATACCCTACCTGGACCACGGTTTTTGGTCCGAGGTCACAGGCTGAGAGCATCAGGGTGGCGGCAAGTACGCCGACAGTAAGACTGTGTGTGCGCGTGGCACTCATCTGGTCGTCCTCAATCCCGGTGTGCGAAACATGACCGATTGCGCCGTTTGAAGCGGCGCCTCTCCGGAGTCGTCGCCGAGTGGCGACGTCTCCGGTGGCACGGTGGCCGACACAGCGACACTGTCAGCGGCGATGCTGTCAGCGGCAGTGCTGTCTGTCTGCGACATGGTGCTGTCCATCATGAAGGGCACCACGCCGGCCGACGGTGCGAGGTAGCTCGGGAAGCTGTCGGGCGATGTGCCCTGGTAGCGTCCACGCAGAAACTCCTGCTGATCTGCAGGCACTTCGTACTGCGCGGGGTAGGTGGCCACGATGCCATGCTTCTGACCCCAGAGATACCAGTTGTCCACGACCGTTCCCGTAAGCAGAATGCCAATACCACCGGTGAACGTTGTCAGCACGGCGAACCACCACGCCCAACGATGAATCGATTCCATCGAGGCGTTGAAGCCCATCGTCCACCGCCAGAATAACATCGTGCGTTCGGCGGCAGTTCCGCGATCGGTGATCTGTTCGATTTCCCGCTCACCGCCCATTCTGGACACTGCCAGGATGGTGGCGCCATGCATGGCGAAGAGCACCGCGCTGCCGTACAGGAATACAATGGACAGTGCGTGGAACGGGTTGTAGTACAGATTGCCGTACCGAATGGAAAACGCGGCCGTCCAGTCGAGGTGCGGGAAGAGGCCGAAGGGCACCATCTCGCTCCAGCTGCCCACGAGCAACGGCTGGAAGAAGAACGTGAGATACAGGAAGATCGCCGACGCAAACGCCCACGGGAGATGCGTGCCCATGCCGAGGGCGCGTGCGCGCTGATAGGTGCGCACCCACCACAGCAGAATGCTGATCGTCAGGAAGAAGCCCGCCATGAGATACCAACCACCCTGCGCGAGCGGCGGGATGCTCAGGCCATATTGTGGTGGGGGCGGTTCGAGGGCGAGCCAGGGAAGCTGTCGGACGAACTGGACGATATCCCAGTCCACCGACTGCCACATGCTCAGGCCGATGATCTCGAAAGCGGCGACGCCGAAGATCAGGGAAAAGATACCGGCCCAGCCGAGGTAAATCGGACCAACCTGCGAATCACCGATGCGGCCCGCGAGCGAGCTGAAGAAGCCTGTGCCGTAGCGAGCTCCGGAGGAACCCATATCGATGGGTAGTCCGGCATCCGGCGCGTGCCGGACCTGCACACGCGTGAAGAGATTTTGATACTCGAGCATGCGCTAGTGCCTCAGGCAGGCCAAATGGGAAGATTGAGCCACCAGCCCCACCACTCAGGCCACCCTTTCGTCCAGAACGGGCCGGAGATAATGATGCAGATCGCGCTCCAGATTGCGGCGCTGACCGCCAGAAACAAGCCGAGCCGATGAATGCCGATGGCGCCAATCGAGTAGCCGACCAGGTCGCGGAAGAAGACGTTCTCGTGCTCGCTTGTCTTGACCGGCTCACCTTTCTTCGGGTTCGTCACCGACAGGATCAGTGATCCGTGCATCGCGAGGGCGAGGCAGTTGGTAAAGAAGAAGGTGATGGCGATCATGTGCGCCGGATTGTAATGGAAGTGGAGATACTGGTACCCCACATTCGACACCCAATCGAGGTGTGAAAAAATGCCGTACGGGAAGCCATGGCCCCAAGCGCCGAGCAACATCGGGCGGAAGATCACGAGGGTGACGTAGGCCAGGATGGCCGCACCGTACGCCCAGGGAATGTGCATACCCATACCCAGCTTTCGGCTGATCTCCGCCTGGCGGAGCGCCCAGCTGACGAAGGCGCCAGTAGCACAGACGGTCACGAGTTGCCAGAGCCCGCCTTCAGCGAGTGGCGCAAATCCGAGACCGTAGGAAATGTCGGGCGGGGCAACGTTGATTTGCCATAAATTCCATGTCGGCCCGATCGCCGCGCCCCAAACCAGCAGCATCGTGCCCAGCACGGCGAAGAAAATCGTGGTCACACCAAAAAAGCCCACATAGAACGGACCGAACCAGAAATCAAACAGATCTCCGCCGATCAGCGTACCACCGCGGACTCGATACTTTCGTTCAAAACTAAGGGTCGCCATGGACTATCTCTCCGAGGCGTGCAACTGACGCGCGTACGGCATAAGGTGAATCGCCAAAAAGGATCTAAAGACAACTGCTGAGTGCCGGTGGGCGCGGGAACCGGGATCGGCCTGACATCGCCGATTCCCGGTCCCGCCCCGCGGCCGCAACCGCGGCAGGCCTAGCGGCCTGGGGGAAGCGGAGACATTTCGGCCGCCGCATCCATGCCTGAGCCACCAACCGGGGCCTCGACCGCTGCCAACGTACCGTTCTCAATCCACGAATACCGCTGAGAACTCAGCAAGATGAAGTGGATCGTCAGCGCGAGAAACCCAAGAAAGCCACCCAAGGCTATCATGATTCGGCGCGGATCATACATGAACCAAATTCTGTACATTGTGGCTCCTTACCGTGTGGCGCCAGGCGCGTTGGTGTAGGTAGCCTTAAGACTGGCCGGCCAGTTCAGCTGGCTAAATGCAAACATGTGAATCACAAGCACGGTGCCGGCGACGAACGAGCCAACCACAGACATGATGATTCTGGCGTCCAACCCAACCCAAATTCGATGCATTGTTATCTCCTCGTAAAATTCGTGTGAATACGGCGAATGGGCTGCTGGCTTAGAACCAGGGACGCCACATCCACGCGAGAAGATGTGCACCAACTGCGGCTAAAACGAACGCTGCCGTACCGGCGATGAAGTAGCCGTGAAATGCACGGGCAGTCTCATCATCCATGCCGCCAACTCGGTTGTCTACCATTCCCCTGTTTTCCATCGTTCCCCCCAAATGGGACGAGATTGCCGCGACATCCCTCGCGGCGTGGGAAGGCCAGCCCACTAGTTGAACCGACCCAGGATCCTTCTCCAACACGCTGTAAACTGTGTGTTACACCTCGAACCGTCAAGTTTTATTTACGCTTTTTCGCAACTTTTTTTGAAAACTTTACAGTTTATCGGGTGTTTTGACCTGTTTCGCTCTTTTTTCATAGATTATGACACCGCAGCTACCGCCGAGTTGGCCAAACTTGGGCTTCAGCACGTTTCTGGATCAGCCTGGTGTTCGATGGCATGTACAGATCGCTGAGCCGGATTATGTGACGGATTGCACACCCACGGTGCTGCTGCTGCATGGCACCGGCGGCAGTGCGCATGAGTGGGCCGATGTGCTGCCGGCTTTGCGCTCCCGAGCGCGCGTGATCGCGCCCGATCTGCCGGGACATGGGTTTTCATCTATACGAGCCGTTAATGGCAGGCGGAGCGATGCCGACGTGCTTTCACTATCCGGGATGGCGGGCGCGGTGGCCCAGCTGATGCGAGCGCTCGGTCGTGCGCCTGATGTGATCGCGGGTCATTCAGCGGGCGCGGCCGTGGCGCTCAGGATGACGCTGGACGGGCTCGCCGAGCCACGGGCGGTGGTTGGGTTCAATCCGGCTCTGATTCCGCCTCCGGACGTCTGGGTAGACATGCTGGCGCCGCTGGCCGGATTACTGGTGGAATCGTCGTGGCTCTCACGATCGGCCGCCTGGATCGCCGGACGGGGCAGCACGGTGCGGTCGCTGCTGGAGTCGAGTGGGGCGAGCGTCACGGACGCGCAGGTGGAGTGGTACCGGCAGCTGTTCACCAATCCGGCGCACTGCGCGGCGGCGCTGGGCATGATGAACCGGTGGAACTTGCCGGCGCTGGCGCGCGATACGGCGGGGCTAAGGGTGGGGTTTACGGCTTACGCAGGGGAGCGGGACGCGTGGGTGCCGGTGGGGGAGCTGGCGACGCAGGTGGAGCGGGTCGCGGGGGGGAGAATGGTGACGGTGGCCGGCGTGGGGCACTTACTGCCAGAGGAAGCCCCAGAGCGAGCCGTGGCAGCTATTCTGGAAGCGATGCAGGAAGGTGGTTGACGGTACGGGTTTACCGCCGCGTGGGAGACGGAGAGAATGATTGCAACTCCATGGTGAGCGTGGCGATGCTCACCTTGGCGCGCACTTTGAGCGGGATGTGCCTGGCATCATTCGAAAACCACACCTCGGCTTCGCCACCCTCGCTGAACAGGCCTTGGGTGCGAATAATCGGTTGGACCACCACTGCGTCAAACGTACCGGCGGGCACCGTGATGCGTTCGGTGCGCAGCACGCGCACGGTCACCGGGTTGCCATCGGCCTTAAAATAGCGCGCCTCGGTGTACACGTCGCCCACCTTGAGCGGCAGCGTGCGAATAAAGTAGATAAACGACACATCATCAAGCGGGAGCGCTGACGCCAGAGCGCCGCTGTCGACCGGATTCGCCAGGTTCACGAATCGCATCTCGTCGGGCAGGAACTCGTAGGTCTTGTCCCGCGAGTACCCCGTCTGATCAAGCTTTTGCTCAAAGCGATGGGCAAACAGCTCGCGCGCGTCGAGCCACGAGCGCTGACGGTCGTTGATCTTGAACACCGCGATGCTACCACGTGTGCGAAAATCCAAGCGGTACGCCGGGTTGCCGCGCACCGTGTCGAGCGCTGCTACGGCCATCGAAGCGGTGCCAGAGCCACTGATGAAAAACCACTTCACTTCCAACCGGAAGTTCAACTGCTCGCCCACGGCGAACGGTACGGGCGCAAAACCCGCGCGCGCAGCGACTCCGGGGCGAGGGGTCCGCGCGCCTTGCGCCGAGATGTGTTGCGGCAGCAGCGTGACGGCGGCGAGGACGAGGACGTGACGGAATGAGCGGAGAATTTGTTTAGGCATTCCCGGTGATAGGCACGAGACTCGCCCTGAGTTCCGTTCGGGGGGGCTGCTCAAAGCTTGCGAGCTCCTCAGCCGACGCACCTTGCTGTCGCGCTGTTGCGGCCAAACTGTGTCGCTGAGTTGCACGACTTCGGCCGGACCACGCGATCAGCGAGAAGAGGCAGTTGATGGTCGCGCGCGCCACGCCACCGTGCCCACCACCAAGGCCATCAGTCCGGTTGCCATGAGGCGCTCCGACAGCCCCTCACGGAAAAAGCCCACCGCCACATCCTGGGCTACCAGCAGGCTCAGCACGAACCCCGCCCACAACGCTGTCAGCCGAGCCGCCGTTGCGCGACGCTGCCACATGGCGCGCGTTGCCAATACGCCTGTCACCATGATGGCGAAGCGGAAAGCCAGCTCCAACATGTCGCTCCCGCTGGTGGCAATGGTCGCCGCATCCGCACCGCCACGCGCTGCAGCAACGGTCATAAACGCGACCACCAATAACGAAAAATACGGACGATTCACGAGCCGACACCTCAATCGATGAATGTTTCCTGGGCGATTTTTACCGTCCTTCGCCGTATACAAGGTAGCCTCGTCCATCCTCGTTCGCTCGAAACGGAGTCTTCGGCCAGATCGGGTTGATGCGCTACTTTTCAGAGCGCGCGATTCGCGCCAGCTCGAGGGCAATGTCCTCCGGCGACAGAATGAAATCGATGCAGCCAGTATCGATGGCACTCTCCGGCATGTCGGGCTGCGAGGCAGTGTCGAGCTTCTGGGCAATGGTCACGCCGCCCACCTCGCGAATGCCGCACAAGGCCGCTGCTCCGTCGCCATCATATCCCGAAACGATGACGGCAATGACCTTGCCTTCCCACTGCTCGGTGAGCGACCGGAGAAACACGGTGATGACATCGGGCCACCCGCGGGGCTTGGAGATCGGCACCAAACGAAACTCGCCGTCGAGCACGTGCAGGTCACGTTGCGAAGGGATGATGAACACCTGATTGGGCTCGATGCGCAGTTTCTCTGTGATAAGCGAAACCGGCATGTCGGTGTACTTGGGCAGAATCTCGTGCAGTGTTGTCGCGACTGTTCTGAGATGGTTCACGATGACAACAGCCACGCCCAGATCTGGCGGCAAATGTTGAAGCAGCCTGATGTAGGCATCGAGGCCTCCAGCGGAACCACCTACGCACACCACTGGGAACGTGCTGGGTTGTTGCATTGAGATTGCGCTCCAGGAGTAAGGAGAGACTTGCTGCGCGCGAAGAATGCCGTTCGTGTATGCAGGAAGATAGTCAAGGCCGTTGCGAACCGTTCACACCACACCGGGGTTTGTCGCGCATGAAATATCGCATCATCACGTCGTTCCTCGTTGCGGTCGCGCTCGTTGCGTCGTTCACGCTCGACGGCTGCGCGTCGATCCAACTTGGTGCGGCCAATCTCATTGAAAACGGCGATGCCATCACCGCCGAAGTCGCCTACGGTGACGGACCGCGTCAACGGTATGATGTCTTCCGCCCAGTGGGGGACGACGGGATGCTGCTCAGCGGTCCGCTGCCGGTGGTGATCTTCGTGCACGGTGGCAGTTGGGAGACCGGCGACAAGGGATCGTATCGGTGGATGGGGCAGGGACTCGCAGCGCAGGGATTCATCGCGGTGCTCCCCAACTATGGGCTGATGCCAGATCGTCGCTTCCCCGGTTTTGTGGACGACGCGGCACGTGCGGTGTCGCACACGTTGGCGCAGCTGCCAGCGTGGGGCGGGGATTCCGCGCGCGTTGTCTTGATGGGACACAGTGCCGGCGCCCACATCGCGGCGCTCGTGGCGTACGATGCGCGGTATCTGGCCGCGTACGGTCTCACGCCCCGTGTGTTGTCGGGCTTTGTGGGGCTGTCTGGTCCGTACGATTTTATTTTCGACACCCCGCGGCTTCAGCGCACCTTCTCCGGCACGCCCGAGCAAGAGTACAATGCGCTCCCCGTCAACTTCGCCGCGCGCGAGTCGCCGCGTACGCTGCTTGTAATGGGACGCGATGATGAAACGGTCAAGCCGCGCAACACACACGCGCTCGCGGCGCGTCTGAGCGAGGTGGGTGCACGTGTTGATACGCTGTGGGTGGACGGAACGCACGGCGTTTCGGTGAGCGCGTTTGTGCGTGCGTATCGTGGGGATAGCGAGATTGTGCGGCGTGTTCGGGAGTTTGTGGTGGGGCGGTAGCGCTTGGCGTCGGTACGGCGTGGCCAGCGCGCACGCTCGTAGGCCACAGTTTGGGTGCCGCTCGCCGCGCGTTTGCGAACGACCGCAGTGGCGGACAGGCTTGGGCGCGGCGGACCATTGGTGAAAGAAAGATGGCTTTGTGCGCGTCCGCGCTGCACACTTGTCACACTGGATTCGCACGCCGCGCCCACTCCTCCGCACCACCACCCCCACGCCGATGCCGCTCCGCCGCTCACTGTTCCTGCTCGGTCTCGCTACCTGCGCGGTCACCACGTTCGCGCGCGCCCAATCGCCACTCACCGCAAGCGATCTGCTCGACGTCGCAAACGCGTCAGTGGCCGACCTCAGCGACGATGGCAACTGGATGGCACTCACCGTAAGCACACGTCGCGACAACCTCGGCGTGGACGCGTCGCGCGATGGCGACCCGAGCTACCTGCGTGTCGCACCAGTGACGCTCCATGCAGTGAATACGCGCACGCTTGAACGCACCGCTGTGTTTCCCGCCGCGCGGTCGGTGCGCAGCGCGACGTGGTCATGCGACGGTACACGCCTCGCGTTTCTGGAACTTGTGAACGGTGAGCTCCGCCCCACGGTATGGGAGCGAGCGGCCAAGCGGTTCACCGTGGCGCGTATTCCCGAGGGGCAGTACGTCGCCGAAAACAGTGAGCTGCGCTGGAATGGCGATGGCACGCAGCTGTACTTCGCAACGCGCAGCGAGGCGTGGCGTACCCGCGTGCAGGAACGCTTTGCCACGCTCGTGCGTGGTCCCATTACGCACCTCGGCTCGCCCAAAGCCGAGCCGCTGCTTCCGTGGGAAGCACTGCGACGCGAAGCGTTCATGCGCAGCGTGGTTGCGTGGACCGTGTCGCGTCAGCAGATCACAACGCTCATCCCCGAAGCCATGGTCAGCAGTTGGGACGTGTCGCCCGATGGCGTGGTGCGCGTGTGGGC
>JBBRDJ010000055.1:0-22803 GCA_038203945.1 Gemmatimonadales bacterium | reverse complement strand
CGCCAACCTGACGGGCTGTCTGCTGGCGGCGATTGTGCTGGTTGAAGTCGGTATTCTTCCCAGCCTGCAAATGGAGGGCATTCTGGCGGTGTCGCGCCACTACGCCGAGGCGTCAGCGATGCAGCACTTGATGTGGGGTATGCCAGCAGGGTTTCTGATTGCATCGCTGGTGTGGATCATGCCTCGCATGGAAGGTGCTGGCGAAGTTTTGATCATCGTGATTCTGACCTATATGATTGGCTTGGGCGGCATGTCGCACGTGGTGGCCGGTGCCACGGAGCTATTCGTGCTGATGCTGAATGGCGAGCTGTCACTCAGCCATACGGTGCTGCAAGGAATTCTACCGGCGCTGATTGGCAACGTCGTTGGCGGTACCGGTATGTTCACGGCGTTGACGTACGCACAGGTGCGTGAAGAGGTGAAAACACAAAACTCCGCCGGGATCTCATAGTGACAAGCGAGCCTGATGATTCAACCACGTCAACAAAACCACGACGAATAGTGACCACGTTGTTCGGCGTGTTCTTTATTGCTGTAGCGGTGCTCATCATGGCTACGTCCACCGCAGCCACGCGACGTGGTGCGATCGCGGTCGCAGTGATTGTTGGAGGGCTCGGGCTCGACCTGATCGTCAGCGCCATTCGTCGAAGGCGTTCGTTGCTCTCGCGTATCGGCCCGTTGCCGTGAGGTGTTTGGGCCATGGCGTATTAGCAAGATGAGCTCCATACGACATAAAGACGTCTTTGCAGACACGGCGGTATGATCCAATATGAAAGGAGTGTACACATGCAGGTTGAAATCTGGTCGGACATTGCGTGCCCATGGTGTTACGTGGGCAAGCGTCGCTTTGAAACGGCGCTGAAGGCGTTTTCGCATGCGGACGCAGTCACGATAATTTGGCGCAGTTTTGAGCTTGATCCAAACGCACCTCGTCAGCACACCGAGCCGCAGCCGGAGTTGCTGGCGCGCAAGTACCGCACCACCGTTGAAGAAGCGCAACGCATGAACGCGCGTATGACAGAAGCGGCTGCGGCGGAAGGACTCACGTTTTCTTTGGCTGGTATGAAAACCGGAAACACGTTCGACGCACATCGACTGCTGCACCTGGCGGCCAGCGAAGATGCGAAAAACGCCGTACAGCCCGGTGCGGTGGCCGGTATTCGCGAAGCACTGGGCGAACGCCTGTTTGCCGCGTACCTGGGCGAAGGCGCCTCGCTCGGTGATGTTGAGACGCTGGTTGCGCTGGCCACTGAGGCCGGGCTAAGTGCAGACACAGTGCGTCAAACGTTGGCCACTGATGCGTTCGCCGATGCGGTGCGACGCGACGAGGCCGAAGCACAGGCGATCGGCGTGACGGGCGTACCGTTTTTTGTGCTCGATCGCAAGTACGGAGTTTCAGGCGCGCAAAGTCCGGAGGTGCTCGCGGCCGCGTTGCAACAGGCGTGGGATGAACGCACGCCCGCGGTCACGATGGTAGGCAGCGGGAACGAGGCAGCGGATTGCTCCGATGGCAGTTGTGCGGTGGAGCCACACCCCTCCTGAACTGTGGCGCGATGTCCCGACGGCGCCGCGCTCATTCTTGCACCTACGGCGGCATCTGCTCCGTTTGCTCAACTGGCGTACCACCAATGATGCCATCGGGCACATTCGTAAACGGTAGCAGCAGCGAAATACGTCGATTTGCGGCCGCAGTAGGTTCACTCGGCAGTCTCAAACGTCTGTCGGCGTAGCCGCGCACCTCGAGCAGGCGTGTCTGATCCACACCGGTGGTCTCGAGCACGCGCCGAGCGGCGTTGGCCCGATCAGAACTCAACTCCCAGTTGGTATACGACGCGTTGGCGCCAAACTGCGCGGCGTCCGTGTGCCCTTCGAGCACGATCGGGTGCGACAGTGTGGACAGCTCACCACCAACGATGGACAGCACCAACGCCACCGCCGGTTTGATGAGCGCCGATCCCATGGGGAAATACACATCCCCTGAGCCGCTCTCGATCAGCTCGATGCGTAAGCCGTCACGAGTGACATTGACCTCCACCTGCGCATTCAACTTCGCCAGCGAATCGTTGCTCTCCAACTGCGTCATGATGCGCTGACGCGCGTTTTCGAACGCCTTCTCTTCGGTTGCGCGCACCACCAGCCGCAATGGCGTGCGCTGGATGTTGGTAGGCGACGATCCAATGGCGATGGGACTGGAGCCCGCACCATACCCTTTGCGATAGCCCACCGGATTGGAGAAATATCCCTCAATGGCGGATTTGGTCTGATCATCCATGCCCAGAATCCACATCACCATGAAGAACGCCATCATGGCGGTGACGAAGTCGGCGTAGGCCACCTTCCACGATCCACCGTGATGGCCGCCATGACCGGCGACCTTTTTCTTCACGATGATAATTTTCTTCCCGCCGCGCGCGCTCATGGGTTAGGCAGCCTTTTTGCGCGTCAGCTCTTCGAGCTCGCTGAAGCTCGGGCGCTCGTGCGGTTCCACGTTCCGGCGTGCGAACTCGACCGCCGTCATTGGTGCATCACCACGTGCAAACGACAGCAGTGCCGTGCGAATGCACAGCATGTAGTCGTTTTCGGCGTGGACACGCGACGTGACGGCGGCAGAGATCGGGCTCAGCAAACCGTAAGCAAGCAGAATGCCCAGAAACGTTCCGACCAGTGCGGCGGCAACTTTCTGTCCAATTTCGGCTGCTTCACCACCAATCGAGCCCATGGTAATGATGACGCCGAGTACGGCGGCCACAATACCAAAACCAGGCATGGCGTCGCTGACAGCGGAAATGGCCGTGGGAATCTTCATGGCTTCGGCGTGATGTTTCTCCAGGTCAAGATCCAGAATCTCCGCGAGGTTGTGATCTTCCACGGCGCCCGTAAGCAGCACTTTCAGCGTGTCGCACAACAGCGACACGGCGTGGTGGTTGTTGAGGAATGACGGATACTTCTGGAAAATGTCGGACGCTTTCGGATCTTCAATATGCGCTTCCAGTCCCACGAGTCCATCCTTGCGGGCCTTCTGAAAGATCTCGTACAGCACCTGTAACAGTTCCGCGTAGGCCTGCGCCCCAAAGGGCGTGGGCTTGATGAGTGCGACGAGTTGCGCCATTGTTGCCTTGATCACGGCCGGAGGATTGGCCGCAATCAACGCCCCGATCCCGGCTCCGCCAATGATCACAAACTCACTCGGCTGCCAGAGCACGGCCATCTGGCCGTGATGCATGAGGTAGCCGCCAATCACCGCGCCAAACACAATAGCCAAACCGATTATGACCATCATACGGTCGTACCTGAGCCGAAACTGCGGGAAACAAGGGAGTGTCGCGCAATGCTGAGCGACAGGGAAAATGCGGTGCCACCGCTGGCCGTGGCCCGCGCGCGGTGGCTGGAACTGCAGGATTCGCTGTTGCGTGGGCTGACACATGCGCTGAGCAATCGCATCGCGACCGTGTCAGCGGCAGCGTACCTGCTGGAGCACGAAGACATGACCGGCCAGCAGGGCGCCATGCAGCTGCGTAGTGAGACGGAACGCATGGATGGCCTCCTGCAACTGCTGCGCCTGTTGCCTTCGCAGGACGGCAGCAGCCTCGAGCCAGTGGTTCCAATTGATGTCATCGAGCAATCCATTGCCCTGCATGAGCACCACAGCGAGTTGCGCGATGTGGTTGTGCGCGTGACCGCACCATCCGACGTGCTGCCGGCTTTGGTGGAGCCGCATGCATTCATGCAGGCGCTGTTACTGGCGTTCACCTCGGCCAAACGGGTTGCATTTACGCATGCCGGTGACGTCGTGGTGCACGTCTCCAGTGATCCGGAGACGGTCACCATTGTTGTGCATCCCGGGCCCGTCGTGGGCGACGTGGATACTGCGCACACGTTGCGTGACGCAGAAGCGGCCAGCATGTATCTGCGTTCGGCACAGGGCACCGCCACGCCCCGTGACGATGGCGGCTGTGTGATTACACTGCCTACGCTATCGGCCGCACGTCGGGCGGGCCGCTGATCGGGAAGCCGGTGTGTCATGACAGCGTGTTGCAGGCAACGGACTTGTCTGCCGCGGTGGCGGTGGTTGCGTCGGTTGCAGTGGTTGCAGTGGTTGCAGTGGTTGCAGTGGTTGCGTCGGTTGCAGTGGTTGCAGCCGTCGCAGCGGTCCCTATGGTCGCCAGCCAGTCGGAGTTGGCAGGTACGCTGGCTTTCTGATTTTCGCTGGCCACCTGTGCGGCAATTTCACCGCGCAGTATTCGCAGTGCGGACGGCGCCTCGATACCCAGCCGCACGCCACCTTTGTCACACGACACTACCACAATCCGAATACCACCCTCAATGAGGATGGACTCTCCTTCCTTGCGACCGAGAACGAGCATCTGCTGGCGCTCCGTCAGACGAGTGAGAGAAGTGTCTGCAGCATTTCATCGGCCGTCTTGACCAGCTTGGTTGCGGCCACGTACGACTGTTGCACGCGCATGAGCTGAATGAGTTCTTCATCCGTGCTGACACCGCTCACCGACTGACGTCGTGCGTCGGCCTGCCCGGTGAGGATCGTGCGAACCGACGCATCATCGGTGGCCCCGCGCACGTCGAGTCCAAGACGCGTGACGGTGGTGCGAAAGAACGTGCCGAAGCCGGCCGACTCCGTTGCGCCCCCGGCACCGGTGAACGTGACCGCCGAGGTGTTGTTGCGTAGTCCGCTCAGTGCAATGGCGACCCGGTTATCCAGTGGTGCGTTGATATCACCTGATGCGGTGATCGCGGCGGCATTTAGTTCAACCGCCGCGAGCAACTTCATCGTGCCCGCGCGTACCGGATCGGCGGCCACGCCGGGATCAAAGAAAAGGCCGGCAGCCGCGCCCGGAATGGTGTTGCCGTTAAAGACAAAGCCAGCGCTGTGCGCCGCATTCACCGTTGTGACAATGCTGGTCGCCAGCGCATCAAGCCGGCCGCGCAACGTTGGCACGTCTTTGTTGATGACATCCATCAGTCCCTTGAGCTCACCGGCCAGCGGCGCCAATCGATCGACGCTGTTGCCCAGCGTGAGCCGGAGTGGGATGTCGGACGGGGTGATCGCGGGCGGCGGCATCGGCGGCAGCGCTGGCGGCGGTGGATCCTGCTGCAGTCGCAGCGGACGCGCCGACGTGCCGTCTACCAGCGTCGAGTTGCCAAGCAGCACGGTGATGGAGCCGTCACGCTGCGGTTCCGCACGCGCGCCAGCGACGCGCGAGAGATCATCGATAAGTAAATCGCGCTGATCTCGCAAATCAGATGCCACGGTGCCGGTTGACTCGGCCGTGATAATGCGACCGTTGAGTTCAGCTACCTGATCGGCAAACTGATTGATCTGTGAAACCAGCCCATCGAGTCGGCTGGTGACCTGTTCGCGCGTTTGCGTGAGGCGTGTATCGTAGTCATTGAAGAGCTGCGAAAGCTGTCGTCCACGCTGCTGCACCACGGCCTTGGCCGACAAACTGCCGGGCGACGTGGCGAGATCGCTGAACGAAGACCAGAACTGATCGAGTGACGTGGCCATGCCCGCGTCCGCTGGTTCGCCAAAAATCCCTTCTACCTGCGAAAGCAGATCGCGTCGCGTTGTGGATTCGCCCAGCAGACTGGCCGCGCTGCGGAATGATTGATCCAGCAAAACGTCGCGCTGCCGCTCGATACCGTTGAACGTGACACCGGTCCCGATATTGCCGTAGGGCATGCGCACCGGTGTGTTGGCCGACAGCATCGGACGCTGACGGGAATAGCCTGGCGTTTCGGCGTTGGCCACGTTGTGCGACACAACCTGGAGCGACGTTTGATGCGCCAGCAGCGCCGTACGCGCTATGCTGAAGAGTCCGGAGGTCATGATGTCAGACCGTACGATTGACTACGAGACCGCGCGGCTGCGACGATGAGGTCGCGGCGCCTTCGGCGGCGTAGGTGGAGGATGTGGCGGGCTCACCAGACAGCACGCGCACTTGCTGTGTGTTGCTGGCCAGCGCTTCACGCAGCAGCTTGCGATTCATTCCCACTTCGCGCGACAACACTTCCGCCGAGGCCTGCAGTCGCTGGCGCGCCTCGCGCAGCCGATCATCGACATGATCGCCCAGGCGCGACTCCAGATCACGCAGCGGCATGTCGGCTGAGCCGCCGAGCAGCTCGTTGAGTTGACGACGACGCTGACGCGCCTGGCCGAGGGTGGCCAGAATGCGATGCGTGGCAAAGACGCTTTCATCGACACTGTCGATATCGTCCGAGCCGACGGCGTTGCGCTGACGTCGCATCTGCAGAACGAGATCGTCCAGCAGGCGACGCTCAGTGGAAAGCGCGTCGTGCAGCGCATCCAGCATGGATGGTGCAGGCGTTGGCATGAGATTACGTGAGGCTTCGGCGGTGAGCAGAGCGGAGGACATCACAGGTCGGGCTGACGTACGCGATCGGGAAGCAAAGCGGCGGTCGCCGCGTCGGTGATTGTTGGTGCAGGGTCGAGATGCCGACTGAGCTGTCGGTACAGCGCTTCCGAAAGTCCACGCTCCCAGTGCTTGGGAGTTTCGGCAGCTAGGTGCTGATCCATCAGTGCCGTAAACATGTCTTCTCCGGCCCCGCCTGAAACAATTCCTTCCTGCTGCGGAACGGATTCACGCATGGCCTTGTACAGTTGTTGCACAAACACACCTTCCAGATTGGAAACGGCCTGTTGCAGCTTCGCATCACGTGGTGGCGCGGATGGGGCGCCGCCCGTGTGTACGGGGTCTCCAATGCGCCCGATCATCGGACAATGATTTCAGCGGTGATCGCGCCAACGTCGCGCAGTGCTGCAAAAATGGCGGCGATTTCCTGCGGTGGCGTTTGCACGGCGTGCAGTGCACTGGCGATTTTCTGAACCGGTGTGCCAATGGCCATGCGCACACTGCCGGCTGCGGCGGGGGCTTCGTCGGCGGCGATGTCACCAATAGACAGCGTGACGCCGCCATGACTCACCGTGGCCGGTCCAACGGTGATGTCACCGCCAATCACCACACTGCCGTCCTTGCCATCAATCACCAGGCGTGGCTTGATATCCGGACGCACCGCAAGCTCCAGCACCCGGGCCAACGACGCGGCGCGTTCAGCACCGGCCGGCAGGTTGAGGCGAATCGCACCTTCGTCTTCAACCGACGAAACCTCGCCGCCGAGCTGTCCATTGATCGCGGTGACGATGCGCGTTGCGGTACCGATGTCAGGTTCGCGCAGAAACAGTCGCGCGCTGGCTGCAGCGAGCGTTGGACGTGGCAAGTCTGCTTCGAGAATGCCGCCGCTTGGAATGCGCGCCGATGTTTCAATGGTAGGTGCGTAGCGTGTGGCGGAACCCCCTTCACTGACAAGCAACGGGCCCTGCGCGGTAGCCAGCGCCGGTCCACCCGGATCGGACACGAGCGGCGTCATGTACAACACGCCACCACGCAACGATCGCGCATCACCCATGCTGGCCACCTGAATCTCAAAGCGTCCACCGGCGCGCAGATACGGTGACATTTCGGCTGTGACCAACACCGCTGCAACATTGCGCATGCGCAACAGGTTGGGCGGTACTTCAATGTCAAAGCGTCGCAGCAAGTTGACCACCGACTGCACCGTTTGTCCCGCGGTCTGCCCGCCAATGGCACGATCGCCCGTGCCATCGAGACCAACCACCAGACCGTAGCCCATGAGGCGTACGGGCATGGCACCTTCGGCGGTGGTCAGATCACGAATGCGTGCTTCGGCTTGCGCGGATACCGTATGTGGCAACACCAGCGCCAGCAGGCACGTTGCGACCAGCGCACGAAGATTGAGCGACATGGTGTGTGTGATCACGGCAGGAACAGGCCAAGGATTCTGGTGAACAAGCCCGACTTGGTTTTGCCCAACGGCCCCGGTGATGTATACGCGAGCGTGGCATCAGCCACGCGATATGACTCCACCAGATTCTGTGGTGACACATCCTGTGCGCGCACCCAGCCTTCAAACACAACATCCTGGTGCGCCTTGTCTACCATGATGTTCTTGGTACCGCGCACCTGCAGCAGTCCGTTGTCGCCGGTCGCGACCACGCGCACACTCATTTCATTCTGGAACCGGTTTTCGCGACGCAGCAAGCCACGCTGTTGTGTGTCCGAATCGTTGCGCGCATCAATGCCGCCGGACCGCGAGCCCTGCAACGGGAGACGGATCACCGCACCGAGATTCCGACGACGCGTGTCGGTGGCGATGTTGTCCTTGACGGCCGTGGAAATGGTGTAGTCGTCAATGAGCACGGTGATGACATCACCCACGGCATACGCGCGACGGTCGGCAACCCACGACGTACGGGGCGCACGAACCGGTAGGGCGGCGGCCACGCTGATGCTGTCGGCCGGCGGCGTGGTCGGTGGCGTGGGAGGTGGCGCGGCCTGGGCGGTGATCGCCGATGCACCGATCAGCGGTACGCGCAACGCCGGCGCGCCGAGCGTGAGTGCGGCCATCAGCACCAGCAGTGTGGCCGGCAGCAGCGACGGTTCGAACCGATCGTGAGAGGCAGAATGACGTGTCATCACAGAGAATCCGGTCAACGAAGACGAACAGAGTCCGGGGCCATCGCCACGCCGCGTAACCGACGCGTGCGACCCACCCGAAGCGAGACAGCGCCGCCAATCGGTGCGCTGTTGAGTGCAATACCTGTCACCGAAAGACTGACGTCTCCGTCAAACCACACGGCGTACACCGTCTGTCCGGCGCTCACCGCGGCGCGCGGTTGCACGGCCGGTGCGCGCAGCCATTCACCCGCGGCCACGGCCCGATGAATGAGCCAGCCCGCCTGCGGTGTGGTGGTGTCGAGTCCAAACGGTACGCGCCCATGAAGCGCCGTATCGGCCACGGTGAAGTCGTCGCTGCGCAGGGTGTCGCCGCGCACCAGCGCACGCGTGGCAACTGTGCGTGTCCAGACGGTTGGCGGCGCGCTGACGGCGCGTGGATACGATGCCATCACTGTGTTCGCACGCGTACCTTCGACCGACTGCGCCGCCAGCATGACTGGACAGAGCAGCGTCGCGCATACGCCAACCACGATGGTGAGCACAAACGAGACGACCAGACGGACCGGCAACGACACACTCACCTACCGCGTGAGGTTGTTGGCAATCTGACCCATCTCATCGGAGGTCTTGATGGCCTTGGAGTTGATTTCGTAGGCGCGCATGGCGGTGATCATTTCCACCATCTCCTGCACGATCTCCACGTTCGATGCTTCGAGGCTGCCCTGCTGCAGACGCCCCATGCCTTCTTCACTGGGAAATCCGATTGACGGAATACCGCTGGCGGCTGTGGGAGCGTAGAGATTCTGACCAAGCGACAGCATACCACTGGGATTCACGAATCGCGCCAGTTCAATACGTCCCACTTCCGTGGGTTCGACTTCGTTGCCCCGACGCACACTGACAATGCCGGTGGCACCAATGGTGATCTCGCTGACGTCGTCGGGGATACGGATGGACGGCATGAGGCCGGCGCCGTTGCTGGTGGTGAGCAGCCCCTGATCCGAAATGCCAAAGCTGCCGTCGCGCGTGTAGGCCACGTCACCGTTGTTCATCTGCACCTGAAAGAATCCTTCTCCCTCAATGGCCACGTCGAGGTTGCGACCGGTCTGGTCGATCGCGCCCTGCATGTGCATGCGCTGGACCGCCGAAAGACGCGTGCCACGTCCAACCTGAATGGCCGGATTGGTGAACGCGTCGGTTGTGCCCAGCACCTGCGTGCCTTGCACCGTCTGATAGAGCAGGTCTTCAAACTGCGCGCGACTGCGCTTGAAGCCCGGTGTGTTGACGTTGGCCAGGTTGTTGGCGATGACCTGCGTGCGAGTCTGTTGTGCCATCATGCCGGTGGCGGCAGCGCGGAGTGCGGGATCCATGGTAGTCTCGTGTGAGTGGCTAGAAGCGATTTTGCCGGCTTAGACAGGCTTGGACAGGCTTGGACAGGCTTAGACAGGCTTGCCGAGATCGTTGACGGCGATGCCGCGTACGGCGTCGAGCGTGGAGATGGTTTTCTGTGCCGCACCAAACCGGTGCAGGACTTGCAGCATGGACGTCATCGCCTCCATGGGATTGACGTTGCTCTCTTCGATAAAGCCTTGCTTCACGCGACGGTCCATCGGCGGCACGGGCTCACGTGAGGCATCGGGGAGAAAGCGCACGCCGCCCTCATGCTGCGGATTGGCTCCCGCCGCCACGCGCTCCACACGCAACCGACCGAGTGCTCGGCCGTCCGTCGACACCATGCCGGTGCCATCAATGGTGATCGCGCCGGCGCTCTTGAGCGGAATGGTGAGTTCGCCGCTTTCGGCCAGCAGCGCATTGCCGCTGTGATCGACGATCCGGCCATCGGCGTCGAGACGGAAGTTTCCGCCGCGCACGTGGCGTTCGCCCTGCTCGGTGCCCACGACAAAGAAGCCGTCGCCTTCCATGGCCAGGTCCAGTGGATTGCTGCTTTCGCTGACCGTGCCGGCGCTCAGGTCCACGCGGGTGCTGGTGGCCGCGACGGCGTCGCCAACGAGCTGGGCGAACACCATATCGCGCTTGAAGCCGGAGGTATTCACGTTGGCCAGGTTGTTGGCCAGTACCTGCTGTCGTCGCTCGAGCATGGCGAGCGAAGCAGCGGCGCTGGTCATTCCATTGATTCGGACAGGATCTGGAGGCATAGACAGAGAGGTTGGGCCTGGACATCACGCAATGCCGCTGCGCGATGCGGTGGCGTCTCCCTCTTACTAAAGCAACGGTCGGGCCACGAGGACCCGACCGTTGATTATTTCCATAAGTCTATGTATTTATTAAGCTTGCGGTGCATTAGGAAAATTCTGCCCAGTCGTTGATTACACCCACAACCCGGCAATTCATGCCGCTGAATGCGGCAGTTGCCGAGCCGGATCGGCGACTGCGATCAAAAGAGCGATCGCATCAACGGGTAATCCCGTGCCGCGCGCAATATCGGCCAGAGACGTACCTTGGGCGGCCAGGGCATGCACCTGCTTGGGTGTCGGACGCGCCGGACGGCCGGCTGAACGGCGAGGGCCCGCAGCCAAGCCAGTCGAAACGCCTGTCAATGCTGGTGTCTGGGCCGCCGCCGGTCGGCGAGCTCGCCACCACGTGAGCACGGCGGCCAGCGCCAGCACCACTGCGAGGCTACCCACCGCGATCATCGCCAACATGCGAGGAGACGCACTGTCGAGGGTCGTGGCGACGTTCCCTGATACTCGAGCGGCCACCTGCGCGCCCTGCGCCAGCAGCGGTCCCCCGCGCTCAACAAGCGTCTGGCCGACCGACTGCGCCAAGGGCACTATCTGGTCCGGCGCCGCCAGCGCGGCGCCACCCACCGTTCCGATCACCATCACAGCCGACGCCAACGCCACCAGTCTGCCGGTCGACCAGCCAGCGGTCGCCGACCGCGAACCGGTCGCGTGCAGCGATGTCCGCGCCGCCGCCTTCTTCGCCGCCACTGGTCCAACGCTCGCGGAACGTGCGGAACTGCGGCGCCACGAAATCATGCGACGCGCTCCCGAATGGGCGAAAGGTCGGTGCGCAGCTTGCCCAGGGCCTTGGAACGAATCTGCGAAACGCGTGACTCCGTGAGTTCGAGCACTTTGGCGATTTCGTGCAACTTGAGCTCTTCGAAATAGTACAGCGAGAGCACGATGCGCTCCTGCTCCTTGAGACGCATGATGGCGTCCTTGAGGTGATGCACTTCCTGCTCATGATTGATGGCGTCTTCCACCTCCGACTCTTCGCTGTTGGTCAGCACTTCAATCGGTGCGGGCGCATGATTTTCGCGTTCACCCGGCGCGCGATCGAGCGGAATGTGATGGGCGCCTTCAACATCCGACTGCCAACGCCAGAGCGTGTCACGATCGACGCCCAGATGTTCGCTGAGTTCATCGTCGTCGGGCAGGCGACCGAGCACGCGCATGAGTGTTTCGCGTGCGGCGGCAATCTCACGCGTCTTGCGTCGAATGGAACGCGGCACGTGATCCTGTTTGCGCAGCTCGTCGAGAATCGCGCCGCGAATGCGCGGTGCGGCAAACGTGCTGAACGCCAGGCCGCGCTTCGGCTCGAAGCCGTCGAGTGCCGTCATGAGGCCCATGGCCCCGGCGCTGACGAGTTCGTCGAAATCGGCACGGACAGCAAGAGTGCGCGACATCTGACGCGCTACGTGATGCACGAGGCCGAGGTGTTCGTTCAGCAGGCGAGTGCGGGCGAGTTCACTACCCTGCTTGAACTCATCCCAAAGCGTGTGATTCATGGGCGAGGGTCCTCGAGGCGAGATAACGGGCACGATTCAGGCACCGGAACGGGAAGTGGAAACAACGGGCATCATGCGAAGCACGGTGTCGTGGGCGGCAACGGCGACCGGTGAGCCGGTTACCGCGTCGAGAAATGGCATGCCGGCGCGAAGCGCGGCGTCGAGTGCGGTGTCATGTGGAATCGCACCCGCAAAGGCGAGCGGTCGGGCAAGAAACTGTTCTGCGCCGTGCGCGAGGGTGTCAGCCAGGCGCGTGGCCATGGCATCGGGCAGGCGGTTGCACAACACATCGGCATCGATATGTGGACGACGCGTGTGCGCCGCTTTCAGCAGTGCGTACGAAGACGCCACCGTAATCGGATCATGGCCGGCAGTCACGATCACCAGACGCGCCGACACACGATCGGTATCGATCGCGGCGAGCATGGCATCGAGTCGCGATCCGGCGTCAATCACCACCAGCGTGTACGACTCGGCGAGTGAGTGCAGGCGGGCAAAGCACGCGCGCCGTTCGGCCGTGGTGAGCGGTGATGCGTCCGACTCAGAGCGGCCACCCGCAATCAATGACAACGTGGGCGCAACGGCCATCGCCAACTGTGATGCGTGCACGCCACCGCCGAGCAGTGCGGGCCAGCGCACCGCCGGCGTTACACCAAGCAGCAGTGCGTGCGGACCAATGAGATCATCTCCATCGATGAGCAGTGTGCGATGTCCATCACCGGCCGCCGACAGTGCCAACAGCGCGGCGATCATGGACGTGCCGCTGCCACCGCGACCGCTGGCGCACACCAGAACAGTCGGTCCGCCAGCGTTGCCGCCGTGCGATGTCGCCGCACGATCACGAATGGCCAACGCGCTGCGCAGACTATCCAACTGTGAGTTGCGGCTGGGCGTGGCCAACAGCGCCGACATCAGGTGTTCGTCCAGGAGTCGTCGGCGTCTACGCCGAGTCCGAGCGAGCGCAGCAAACGCGGAACAGCGGGCGCGAGGTTGGCCGGTACATCCTGTCCATCCGTAATCCAGCGCGCAGGCCGGGCCATCGACATGGCCAGATCCGTCACGCCTCGGCTGGCGGGGACTTCGTCGAGCTTGGAGAGCAGCAAGTGGGTTGCGCCCACGTGAGCGGCAGACGTGCGATACGCACGCTCCGCGCCCAGTGCCAGGTCGCCACGCATGGTGGCCGGCAACACCAGATGCACTTCGTCGGGCTTGATCGCGTCCAGCAATGAGCGCCAGCGGTCGGTGACGTCAGCCGCTGCAGGAGAGCGACCGGGCGTGTCTACCACAATCACATCGCAATCGCGCAGTCGGGCGAACGCATCGTTCACCTCGGCGGCGTCATACACCACATCAAAGGGTACGCTGGCCAGTTCGGCGTACGTGGCCAACTGTTCCATGCCACCCACGCGATAGGTATCAATCGTGAGCAGCCCCGTGCGACCAATACCGAACGTGCCGGGACGTACCGCGAGCTTGGCGGCTGTGGTGGTTTTGCCCGCACCCGTGGGACCAACGAGCGCAATGACATACGGACGACCATTGGGACGACGCAACGGTGTGGGGAGCGGCGCGGCGGTAAGTCGCGCTTGCACATGTTCGAGAGTGCTCGCCGGAGCCGCCAATACTTCCACGCGCGGTACACCGTCGTCGCGCACGGTGCGGGTGTGCAGAATCATGACGTCTTCGCCGAGCGAATGACGGGCGCGTGCAGATACCTGACTGAAGTCGGCACCGCGAAAGCACTCAAGCTGCATGTGTCATTTCCCAGGTAGCAACGCTCGTAAGCGTGATGGTGGCTGGCAGCTCGCCCAGTGAAACCACGGGCAACGACGGCAGCACCGGTTCAATGAGACGACGTACGCCCACGCGGAGCGACGGCGGCGTAATGAGTGGCAGTGGACGTCCATCCACCGCGTGCGTGGTGGCCAGCTGATTCAGCGTGCGCAACAAACCAGCGAGTGAATCGGGCGTGAGCAGCGGAACACCCTGCTGTGTCACACGTGGTGAGAACAGACCCGTGAGCGCACTCTCAAGACGCGGTCCCATGGTCACGCCGCGCACCGTGCCGGTGCTGTCGGCAAACATGCGTGCGATCACATTGGTGAGCGCGCGACGCGCCGCTTCGGTGAGGATCTCGGGATCCTTGGTGCTCTCTGCACCATCGCCCAGTGCTTCGAGAATGGTGACGAGATCGCGAATCGGTACGCGCTCGCGCAGCAGCCGTTGCAACACGCGGTGCAACGTGCTCAGTGACACCTTGTTGGGCACGATTTCGTCCACGAGTGCCGGATGCGACTTCTTGAGCGTCTCGATCATGCCTTGCACTTCCTGGCGTCCGAGCAACTCGGCGGCGTTGGCCTTGAGTGTCTCCATGAGATGCGTGGCCACGACGGTGGTGGGTTCCACCACGACATAGCCCATGGCTTCTGCTTCGGTGCGACGCTGCGACGCAATCCAGCGAGCCGGCATGCCGAACGAGGGATCGACGGTTTCCATACCGTCGATGTCGCCGGCGATGGCGCCTGTATCGAGCGCCATGAGAAAGCGCGGCATGACTTCACCACGCGCGACTTCGGAGCCGCGCAGTTTGATGAGGTATTCATTGGCCGGCAGGCGAATGTCGTCGCGAATGCGAATGGGCGGTACGAGAATGCCGAGTTCAATCGCGGCCTGTTTGCGCAGCAGTGAAATGCGCTCGAGCAGATCACCGCCCTGGCCTTCATCAATGAGCGGAATGAGCGCGTAGCCCACTTCGAGTTCGATGGGATCGATTTGCAGCAGATCACGCATGGGATCGGCTTCCTGCGGCTCCTCGGGTTCCGGTGCGGGGCCAATGAGCGCGAGCTCTTCGCGACGGACTTCCTGTTGGCCACTGGCACGCGCGATCAGAGCCGTGCCACCGGCCAATGCCAGAAACGGCAGCATCGGCAGTCCGGGCACGAGTGCAAAGGCACCCATGAGCCCAGCCGTGACCCACAGGGCGCGTGGATGGGCGCTGAGTTGCGTGCTGATCACCACACCAATGCGATCGGTACCTGTCGCGGCCGTGACCATGATGCCGGCCGCAGTGGAAATGATCAGCCCCGGGATCTGTGAGACCAGTCCATCACCAACGGTGAGAATCGTGTATGTGGACGCCGCGGTGGCAAAGTCCATCTCACGCTGCACCACGCCAATGAAGATGCCGCCCAGAATGTTGACAATGACCACAAGAATGCCGAGCACCGCGTCGCCTTTGACGTACTTGGATGCGCCGTCCATCGCACCGTAGAAGTCGGCCGTGCGGGAGATCTCGTCACGACGACGGCGGGCTTCTTTTTCGTCGATCAATCCGGCCGACAGATCGGCGTCAATCGCCATCTGTTTGCCGGGCATGGCATCGAGTGTGAAACGGGCGGCGACTTCGGCAATGCGTCCGGCACCCTTCGTGATCACGATGAAGTTGATGCCCACCAGAATCAGGAAGATGACCACACCAACGGCGTAGTTGCCGCCGATCACAAACGCACCGAATGCTTCAATCACCTGTCCCGCTTCACCCTCGGAGAGAATGAGGCGCGTGCTGGAGACATTGAGTCCGATCCGGAACAGCGTCAGCAGCAGAATCAGCGACGGGAAGGAACTGAAGTCGAGCGGATTGGTGTTGTAGAGCGCCACGAGCAACACCGTGAGCGACAAGCCAATGCTCAGCGCCAGACACAAGTCCAGGAGCAACGGCGGCAACGGCAGCACGATGAGTGCAATGATAAACACCACTGCCAGCGCCAAGCCGATTTCGGCGCGACGACGGCCGGCGAGGCCTTCCAACGGGATCGGGAGTGCGGCGCTCGTCATGATCGTTACGCCGCCGCGTTACCGCGCCACGACTTCCCGTAGCGCTGACGTTGACGCACCACGAAGGCCAGTACTTCGGCCACCGCGAGATAGAAGTCCACCGGAATCATGGAGCCAACGCGCGCCAGTTTGATGAGCGCGCGGGCCAGCGGCTTGTTCTCCACAACCGGCACGCCCGCTTCGAACGCAATCGCCTTGATTTTTTCGGCGATCTTGCGCTGTCCAATGGCAATGACAAACGGCGCCGGTGCGAGATCGGGATCGTACTTGAGCGCGATGGCGATGTGTGTGGGGTTCACAATCACCACATCGGCTGAGGGCACGTCGGTGAACATCTGCTTGCGCAAACGATCACGTGCGATCTGACGGCGACGCGCCTTGATGTTGGCGTCGCCCTCGGAGCTCTTGTATTCATCGCGCACTTCCTGCTTGGTCATCTTGAGCTCTTCCAGTCGCTGCCAGCGCTGATAGCCGTAGTCGGCGGCGGCCAGCACGAGAAAGAGCACACCGGCATTGCGCAGCAACGCGAGCGTGTATTGACCCGTCACGGATAGCAGCGCCGATGGCTCAAGCAACGGCAGCGCTTCCAGCTCGGGCATGGCGCGACGCACCGTCATCCACACCACCAGTGCCACGATGCCCATCTTGAACAGCGATTTGAGCGCCTCCACCAACGAGCGCGGTGATGCGATGCGCTGAAATCCGCTGATCGGATTGATGCGGGAGAACTTGGGCGCGAGTGGCTTGGCCGTGACGAGTGGCCCGACCTGCACCAGGTTGACGACCACGGCAATGACCACACTGGCCATGAGCACACCGCCCATGGCGGCCAGGGATTTCCAGCCGATGCCCTGCAGCATGGCCACGCTGGCCGTGCCGGCCAATGACTGTTGTCCAGCGGTCATGAGACTCTGTCCCATGCTGTCGAGCAGAAAGCGCCACAGCGGCGGACCGGCAACGGTGAGCGTGAGCGTCATCGCCATCAGGAAGGCCGCCGTCATGAGCTCCGGGCTCTTGGCGATCTGTCCATCGAGTCGCGCGTCAGCGAGTTTTTTCTCGGTGGCGTCTTCGGTCTTTTCCCCGCCCGGTCCCTCTTTCGCCATGTCAGCGCACTCCCCGGAGCGCCAGCGCGCCCATGGTGCGCTCGAGCGAGAGGCCGAACTCCACGGGCCACTGATTGATGGCGGTGGCCACAACGGCCAACGTCATCGCCAGCACCAGCAAGCCGACGGCGATCTGCAGCGGGAATGCGACGGTGAAGATGTTCAACTGCGGTGCGGCACGACTGAGCACGCCCAGCGAGACGTTGGTGATCATGATCGCGCCCAGCACCGGTGCGGCGAACTTGAGCGCTGAGGAGAAGATCGTGGCGCCGGTTTCGGCCAAGGCGCGGGCACCGTCGGCCAGGTTGACGGCCCCGCCAATGGGCACGACGCGAAAGGTGTCGGCCAGCGCCTCCAGCATGATCACGTGGCCGCCCGCGGTGAGCAGCAGCGTGAGCGCGAAGAGCTGCATGAACTGGCCCAGGACCATGGTCTGGCCGCCGTTCATGGGATTGAAGATCGCGGCGCCGGAGAGACCGATGGAGATGGAGAGCATGTCGCCGGCCGCTTCGGCTCCGGCGATGATGATGGCGCCGGCAAAGCCGATGGCAAAGCCAATAAACGTTTCGGCGAAAAAGGCGGTGGGTGTAATGACCACGCCACCGGCCGGCGCGCTCGCGAGTGCGGTTGGGAGGAGGAGCACCGCGAACATCACGAGACACGCCGTCCGAAGACGCATGGGTACCGTACGAGCAGACCAGACCGGGGCGACGAGCAGCAGGCCGCCCACGCGCAGTGCGACGAGCACCAGAGCCGACGCGGTACCGGGCGCGAAGAGGTCTGGAAATGCGTTCATCCCACCATCTCCGGAATGCTCTGGATGAGGGCGGTGGTGTATTTGATCAGGATTTGCAGCAGCCAGGGCAGGCCAATAATGAAGGCTGCACCTACGCCCACCAGTTTGGGGACGAAGGAGAGTGTCTGTTCCTGGATTTGCGTCACCGACTGGATCACGCTCACCAGCAGCCCGATGCCGAGCGCGATGATCAACATCGGCGCGGCGATCATGAGCGCAGTAAGAATCGCTTCGCGTGAAAGGTCAATGACAAACTGATGAGACATGAGGTCGTCAGAAGGTTTGGCGTAGGTGACGAGCGATGCCCGTCTTGAAAGTGTGTAAGAGCAGGAGTCGTACCACGCGTCACTCTTTCGATCAGGAAAGCGGAACGTGTTGTCTCGCAACGGCTTAGCTGTCTCAATCCGGATTGCTAGCCGTGCGAATCCACTTTCAGGAACGGAAAGTTTTGCCGATATGGTTCTGTCGTCCGGTGCCGGATTCAGCACCCGGAAGAAGCTGCCGCACGTTTAACGGAAGCTTTGCACCAAGCTCTGAATCGTGAGACTCCAGCCGTCGACCAGCACGAAGAGCAACAGCTTGAAGGGCAGCGAGATCATGGCCGGCGGCAGCATGAACATGCCCATGGCCATGAGTACCGACGCGACGACGGCGTCGATGATGATGAACGGCAGATAAATGGCGAAGCCGATTTGAAAGGCGGTGCGCAGCTCGCTGGCCACAAACGCGGACATCAACACGTGAAGCGGCACATCGTCTGGTGTATCGGGCTGGGCGATCTGGCTCATTTCCACGAAGGTGCGCAGATCCTTCTCGTTGGTCTGCCGGAGCATGAAGTCACGGAACGGGACGACGCCTGTCTTGAGCATCTCCGTCTGTTCCATGCGTCCTTCAAGCCACGGGGTGATGGCGGTGCGATTGGCTTCGGTGATCGTGGGCGCCATGACAAACCCGGTGAGCAGCAAGGCCAAGCCGGCCACCAGATGAGCCGGCGGGGCGCTTTGGGTTCCCATGGCCTGCTTGAGGAAGTGCAGGACAATGAGGATGCGCGTGAAGGCCGTCATCATCAGCAGCAAGGTCGGCACCAGCGTCATCAAGCCCATCATCAACACGACACCAACGGTACCGTTCAGGCGCAGTTCACTGTCGGGCCCACTGCCCAGGCGCAGGTCGAGCTGCGGGATCAGTCCGCCTACCGCTTCCCCAAGGCTCGCGACATCGCTGGGGTCAACGGTGGCGACGCCGCTTTCCGGGATGCTTTGCTGATTGGCTCGCGGCCGAGTCGCGGCGGGGGGGGTGGTTGACGGAGCGGCTCGCTGCTGCTGCTCGACTGACCGGGCGGTAGCTGGAGCCGGTGCAGCGGCTGGCTGTCCGGCGAGGTTGGCGGCGGTTGGGACAGTTGGAGCGGTTGGAGCGGTTGGAGTGGTTGGAGCGGTTGGAGCATTCAGCGCGGCCGGTGGCGTGGGGCCGGGAATCGGAATGGGCGCGGTGACCGTCTGCACCGTCGCGGCCGGTGTCGCCACGGCAGCGGCTGCGGCACCGGCGGTCGCCGAACCGGTCGCTCCGGTCGCTCCGGTCGCTCCGGTCGCTCCGGCTCGGCCGCCGGTCGTGTCAGGGCCCTGCGCGAGCACGGTGTGAGAGGAGCCGATCAGACTGGCCACGACAAAGGCGGCAATCGAGAGCAGGCGTGTAGACGGGGCGAGCGTCATGGAAAGCACGGCTGCCAGATCAGACGGCGCCCGCGATGAGCGCACCGTAGGCGAAGGCTCGGTATTACGTTCAAATGACTCAATGATAGTGCGTTCATGTTTTGATGAAGCGCTGTTCAGTGCATCCTTCAATGCCAATCCAAACGGCCTCAATATCGCACGTTTCGGGCCGGCGAAGGCGTCCCGGGCCGCGCTGCTGCTGACCATGGGGGTGGCAACGTCGCTGCCCGCCACGATTCGCTGACGGTCGACTTCGTCCACCTCGAACAAGGTATGCACGCCGCCGTCGCCCATTGACACGGCCATGACCTTCTCGCCCACGCGTACAATCGCCAGCCCCGACTTGGGCCCCAGCGAGACGCGCTGCACCACTTCAACGGGCAAGCGCGCGCGATTGGACATTGTCGTTCCGCCCACACGCTTGAGCGCCCAGACGGCCAGGGCGATCAGGCCCAGAACAAACGCCAACGCAGCCGCAATCCCCACTCCGGCAGAGAGCATGAGTTCGACCGATTCAGGTGATGGGGGAACGCGTCCCCGGCAAGCGCAGCGGAGCGGACATCACGCCGCTTCCTTCGCTGGCTTGGGGCTTGAGGCGTTGCCGCCACGAGTCAAAATCCGCGTTACCCGAACACCAAAGTGTTCGCCCAACACCACCACTTCTCCTTCTGCAAACCGACGCTCGCCAACAAAAATGTCGATCGGCTCACCGGCCAGTCGCTCCAGTTGAATTACCGAGCCGCGCCCGAGGCGCAGAATCTCCTGCACCGACATGGACGTGCGTCCCAGTTCAATCGAAATCGGCAGCGACAGACTGAACAGCATGCTCAGCGGCACTTCAGGATTGCTGCCGGCGATCCGCTCAAACTCGGCGAGCTGCGGCGCTCGTGGCGACGTCGCGTCGGCCGGCGAGGTGGAGGCTGCTGAGTCAGAAGAGGCGTTGCCTGTCGCCTCAGCGTCAGGCGACGGTGCAGCGGCTCCGCCGGCCTTGGCGGCTTGCACGCTTGCTACGAGGGCATCGATTTCTGCGGGATTCATGGCGCGAAGTTGGGTGGCAGTCGGGTGAACAAGTCAGACACGAATACGGGTGTCGGGAGCGGAACGCACAGAAGGTGGCAACGGCTAGCTGGGTGTGATGCTGTCGATAACGCGAACCGCCAGCATGCCACCAACCCGTCCGGCCTGGCCCACAAACCGTTCCTGCGTGCCGGTGCGTATGAGCAGCTTGGCGTCTTTCGGCACACCGGTAGGAATTACCGTGCCGACGTTCAGACGCATCAGGTCCTGCAGGGAGAGCTCGAACTGCGGCAAGCGCACCGACAGCGGCACGCGCATTTCACGCAGCGCATTCTCGGTCTTGAGTCGCGCGGCCTCGCGTTCCGCGTCACTTGAATGCAGCAACGCCAGGCGCTGCTGTCCAGTGGAGGTGAAGAACCGGTCGAGCACGGAAAAGGGCAGGCAGATGAGCATGAGACTGCTCTGGTTGCCGGCGGTGATTTCGACATTGGCCACGAGCACCGGATCTTCCCGGTTGGCGACCTGCAGGATTTCGGGCGACGACTCAAACCCGGTGATGTTGAGTGACATGGACACATGGTCCTGCCAGACTTCTTCGGTCAGCTGCGCCACGCGTTCGGCCACGGTGCGAATCGCCATGCGCTCGATCGGCGTCAGCGAGCGATTGGGCAGCGCCGCCGTGCCGGTGCCGCCAAATACGCGATCGATCACGTAGAAGCCAAACTCGGGACCAATGTCGATCACGCCCTTCTGTCCCGTATCGGCGATCTCGAAGACAAACGACGAACAGGGCGTGGGCAGCGACAGCGTGAACTCGCCGAAGCTGAACTGCTCCACGCTCTGGAGGCGGACTTCGATTTGCCCCCGCACCCGTGAGATCACCCACGCTTCAAGATTCTTGACCAGACGTTCATACATCGCCTCAAGCGTGCGCAGTCGTTCCTTGGACACGCGCGCCGGGCGACGGAAATCATAGACTTGGAGATCAACCGGCGCTCCGGTAGGCGCCGCCTGCGCGCCGCCGCCAAGCAGACGGTCGATATCGTGTTGGGAAAGCGTTTCAGAGGACACGCGTCATCCCTATTGCACGACGTACTGCGGGAAGTAGACGCGCACGACTGACCGGGCGCCAAAGCGCTCGTTGAGCGACGTAAGCAGCTCGGTCTTAATGCCCTCGCGCTGGGACACATCGGCCAGTTCGTCTACTGTTTTCCGGCTGAGCGTGGACAGCACGACATCGCGCAACTCCGCATCGCGACTCTGCAGGGACGCCAGCTCCGTGGCCCCGCCACATTCCATGGCCACCGTGAGCAGCAGGAAGCGTGAGCCACCGGATGCCGCCGGATTGAGCACCAGGTTCTCGAGTGTGAGCACGGCGGGCGGCGCACCGGCGCTGGCCAGCGAATCGGCGGTGGCGGTGGCGTCGTCAGCCGGAGCGGTGGTGTCAGCGCTGGCGGCGATGCCAAATCCAAGCGCTTTGGCGGCGGCCGGCCCAACCAGCACCGCGCCGGTGCCCACGCCAACAGCCAGCCCTATGACAATAGCGGCGATGAGCGGCAGTCGGCCCTTGATACCGCTGGGCGCGGGGGTGTTCTCCGGAGTGGTGGCGTTGTCGTTGTCGGCCATGGTTCGATATCGGGAAACGAGGGAATCCGATATCTGCTAGAAGCATGTGTGGTGCCACGACGCGACGCGTCCAATTGAGCGTCCTTCTGGTTGTCTAAACTATTGCAATAACGTATCTTACAGATATTCGGCACATTTTGCCTGTAGCGGTGTCAGCGGACGGAGATCGTGCGAAAACAGGCATAATTGACGTTTGGGCGGCATGTTTTGCCGCTTTGTTGCATGGTGAGGCTGGTGTGCGGTGCGTGGGGCCGAGCGGTATCCCGACCCCGGGCTTGCCACTGCCGCGTTGCGGCAGAAGCCGCCCGTGGCCGGGACACCGCTCGGCTCGGCGCGGATCGCGTGTGGGCTGGCGGGGCGGGGGCGAGGGTTGGTGGTGTGGCGGGGAGCGACCGGCCACACCTCACAGCAGCTCTGCGTGTCAGAAACGTTTTAGAACACACCGAGTGGGGGA
>JBBRDJ010000054.1:0-23016 GCA_038203945.1 Gemmatimonadales bacterium | reverse complement strand
GTATGGCCCGGCTGCATTGAGAGAACAAATCGAAGCGACGTATGACGCGGGACTCAAAAGTTACGCGCTCTGGAATCCAGGTTCGAAGTACGCCGAGTTCGAAGAGGCACTTCGTCCGGACAGCGGAGGTAAGTCAGTACTCGAGCGTGGTGGTTGGACCAAGCCCACCTTTACACTGTCGCGTCAACGGTTGAGTACGCTCATTCGGAAGCGCGAAGCAGCGGAGGCCAGACGCGTCGTCGATTCCGCGCGCCGCGCAGACAGTCTGGCTGGGGGTCTCACACCGCCGATCACGCCCGCCAGTACCACGCCCGCTTCACTGCGACAGTAAAACGCCCCTAAACCGCCCCTAAACCGCCGCCAGTGTTCCACGCTGCGACTCCGTTTCTCCGCGGTGCCGGTGCTTCGCCCTCGTGAGCAATGTGGATTAGCGCCGATCCGCCAGCGCGCGTTTTGCTTCGCAGACGGGCTTGCCTGACGCTTCACAAGCACAATCACCGCTACCCACTCCACCGCAGGAACCCTGCAACCGCCGACCGCTGAACATCACGCCAATGGCCATCGCCAGCATGACGAGGGCCACAATAAGCAGAGTGAGGAAGAGTACAACCATCGGTTGCTCCTGATGCGTGTGTAGCGGCGTTAGCGTGTGTAGCGGCGTTAGCGTGGCTCTCGCCGCACGGCCAGCGCAAAACCATCCGTCATCCGTTCAGTGATCTGCCCGTCACCTGCGTCAACCAGCAAAAGTGCATCGAGCTGCTGCAACTGTACAATCGCCCACGCCTTATCTGGTCCCGCCGCCATCAGCGCCGTGGCCCATGCGTCGGCCAGAGCGCACTCATCGTGCAACACCGAAACGGCCAACAGCGAGTGACGCACCGGGCGCCCCGTGACCGGGTCGAGCGTGTGTACGTATCGTACCCCGTCCTGAACAAAGAAGTTACGATAGTTGCCCGATGACGCCAGCGCCCGATCGGTGAGCAACACCGCCATACGGACGCGTATTGCATCCGGATCGGGCTCTTCAATGCCCACGCGAAAGAGCTCGCTACGCCGATTGCGGCCACGCGCTCGCAGCTCCCCGCCAATCTCCACCAGATGATTGGCCAGACCGCGCGCGAGCAGTAAATCTGACACGCGATCCACCGCGTAGCCCTTCGCAATAGCCGACAGGTCTACCTGCAACCCAGGCTGCAACTTGCGAACATACGCCGCGCTTGCAACCAGCTTCTCAAAGCCAACGAACGCACGAAGCGAATCGAGCACAGCATCAGTTGGAACAGTTGCACCACGCTTCACCGACCCAAACCCCCACACATCCACCAGCGGCCCCACCGTGACATCAAAGTGCCCGCCCGATGCCACAGACACCGTGCGCGCTTGCCTCAGCACCTGCGCAAGCGACGGCGATATGGCGATCGAGTCGGTGCTGCGTGAGGCATTGAAACGCGACAGCTCGGACGTGCCATCGTACGTGGACATCACGGCATTCACGCTCACCAGTAGCGAGTCAACCGCGCGCTGCGTGCCGAGCGAATCGTACGACGCGCTCACCGCACCAAACACCACGCGCCACGTGGTACCCATCGTGCTGCCGGCCACCACTCGCACCTTCACGCCACCGCTTTGCGTGGGGCGCAACAGCAGCATCACCACAGCGCCCACAACCACCAACGGTACCAGCCAGCGCCGCGCCGGCTTCACCGCAGCTCAACCGAAATCGTCAAACGCGACGTTCTCCCGGTCCACACCCAGCGAGTCGAGCATCTTCATGCATGCCTGCAACATCATTGGTGGTCCGCACAGATAGTACTCGATCTCTTCGGGCGCTGGATGTTTGGACAGATAGTTCTCGTACAACACGTTGTGAATGAAACCCTTGGCGCCCGTCCAGTTGTCTTCCGGTCGTGGCTCTGAGAGCGCCAACGTCCACGCGAAATTCGGATTCTCCGCCGCAATCTCGTTGAAGTCATCCACGTAGAACGCTTCACGCATGGACCGTGCGCCATACCAGAACGTGATTTTGCGATCGCTGCGCAATCGCCGGAACTGGTCAAAAATGTGCGAACGCATGGGCGCCATCCCCGCGCCGCCGGCAATGAAACACATCTCCGCCTTCGTATCCTTGGCAAAGAACTCACCAAACGGTCCAGAGATGGTGACCTCATCGCCCGGCTTGAGACTGAAGATGTACGATGACATGAGTCCTGGCGGCAACCCCGCAGTACGAGGAGGCGGAGTGGCCACTCGCACGTTGAGCATGATGATATCCCGCTCTTCGGGATAGTTGGCCATCGAGTAGGCACGCTGTACCATCTCGGTGCTCTCGGATGACAGCTTGAAGAGCCCGAAGGCTTCCCAGTCTTCGCGGTATTCCGCCGGCACATCGATATTCGAGTAGTTCACCACGTGCGGAGGGGCTTCAATCTGCACGTAGCCACCGGCCCGGAACGGCACCGTTTCACCCGGTGGCAGCTCGAGAATGAGCTCCTTGATGAACGTGGCCACGTTCCCGTTCGAACGCACTCGGCACTTCCAACGCCGCACGCCGAAAATATTCTCATCAATGTGAATCGACATGTCGTGCTTCACCTTCACCTGACACGACAGGCGCACGCCGCGGCGCGCTTCCCCCGGGCTCACGTGTGACGTTTCCGTTGGCAGCAGCGCCCCGCCCCCCTCAAGCACTTCTACGGTGCAGACACCACACGTGCCCTTTCCCCCGCACGCCGACGGAATAAAAATCTGCTGGTTCGCCAACGTCGACAGCAACGTAGACCCACTCGGTACGTGAAGCGAGCGCTCGGCGTCGTCATTGATGCGAATCGTGACTTCGCCGGTGGAGACCAGGCGCGAGCGAGCCATCATCAGCAACCCCACCAACGCCAACACCAGCAACAAAAACGCGGACACTCCGCTCATGATGGTGAGCACGTGATCAAATCCTCATAGTTGGATGCCGGCAAACGCCATGAAACAAATAGCCAGCAGTCCGGTGACCATGAACGTGAGACCCAGACCGCGCAGTGCGGCCGGTGGATTGGAGTAGCGCAGCTTCTCACGCACTGCCGCCAGCGCCACAATCGCCAGCAACCAGCCAATACCGGAACCAATACCAAACACCACACTCTCCCCCAGCGCGTAATCACGCTCGGCCATGAACAGGCTGCCACCCAGGATCGCGCAGTTCACAGCAATGAGCGGCAGAAAGACGCCGAGTGCGGAGTAGAGCGCCGGCACGTATCGCTCGATCACCATTTCTACGACTTGCGTGAGGGCCGCCACGGTGCCGATAAAGGTGAGAAACACCAGAAACGACAGGTCGACAGTTGCGAACGCCGGACTGATCCAGCTCAGCGCACCTTCGCGCAACACATGATTAAGCAGCAATTGGTTGAGCGGGACCGTAATGCCGAGCACAAACGTGACCGCAAACCCCAGCCCAACGGCGGTCTTCACCTGCTTGGACACGGCCAGAAATGAGCACATGCCCAGAAAGAACGCCAGCGCCATGTTCTCCACGAATATGGCTTTCACCAGCAGGCTGAGATAATGGCTAAGCATCCCGCGTCCTCAGGCCGCGCGCTGCGCAGGTTCGACGTGTGCCGGCCCGTCGATGTGCACCACCAGCTCTTCTTCTATCTGCGCCGGCTTCCACGCGCGCAGTGCCCAGATCAGTCCGCCAATAAGAAAAAATGCCGCAGGCGAGAGCACCATCAAACCGTTGGGCGTATACCAGCCTCCATTTTGCACGAGTGGCAAAATGGTAAACCCCATGATCGAGCCCGAGCCGAACAGCTCGCGCGTGACCGCCACGAACAGCAGCACCGCACTGTAGCCCACACCGTTGCCCACGGCGTCAAAAAAACTCGCCTTCGGGCCGTTCTGCATTGCGAACGCCTCGGCGCGCCCCATGATAATGCAGTTGGTGATGATCAGTCCCACAAACACCGACAGCTGTCGCGACAATCCAAACGCAAACGCTTTCAGGAGCTGATCACAAATGATCACCAGCGACGAAATGATCGTCAGCTGCACGATGATGCGAATGCTCGACGGGATGTAGTTGCGAATGAGACTGATGCTCACATTGCTGGCGATCAGCACCGCGGTCACGGCCAAACACATCACCACCGATGGTGCCACGAGCGTGGTGACCGCGAGCGCCGAGCAGATGCCGAGCACCTGTCGCGCGATGGGATTGTCTTCAAAGAGCGGGTCCAGCAGCACGGCTCTGGTTTTTTTGTCAAGCATTACTGTGCCCTCGCAGGCGACGCGTTGCGCCTTCGTTCGAGATACGGGCCAAAGGCTTCCGGTCCGAGCCAGAAATCAATCGTAGCAGCCACTCCACGTCCGGTAATGGTCGCGCCCGAAAGTCCGTCCACACGATACGGATCGCTTTCCGGTGGACCCGCTGCGCCCTTGATCACCTCAAGTTGCACGACGCCCTGTTCATCGACCGCTTGTCTTCCAACCCAGCGAGCCTGCCAGCGCGGATTCTCTATCTCGCCACCCAAGCCAGCCGTTTCACCGTGTTCATAGAATGTAATTCCCGACACGGTGCGTGCGTCGGGTTCGAGCGCCAGATATCCGTACATGGTGGACCAGAGACCGTAACCCTGAATGGGCAGAATGATGGCCTGTAATTGCCCGTTTTGCACCACTTCGTACGCTACACCGATGAGCGGCACGCGGAACACCCGCGCGGCATTTTCCGCAGTCGTTCGACTGAGTGCTGGATCGCGCGCGGCACGGCGCTGATCGTACGTGGCGACATCGATCGTATCCACCGCCTCGCCGGTTAGCAGATCAATGGCTCGCGGCACGACGGAGGCTGTGAATCGCGCCTCAACTGCTGCGGCCGAGAGATCCTCGCCTTCTTCTGACAAACCGGCTACCGCCAGCACCTTTTCCAGTCGGTCAATGCGCTGATTCTGCTCCTGAAGCGGACGCAGCATGACCGCCGCACCGGCAATCGGCAGCGCGCACACCAGGCACACAATGGCCGCAAATCCGATCGTATAAGCCGTTGTGTCACGCCCGGCCATATCGTACCTCTCGCCGCCGGATGTTGGCGCGCACAATTGTATGGTCGATCAGTGGTGCAAACATGTTCATAAACAGAATGGCCAACATCATGCCTTCGGGATACGCCGGGTTGATGGTGCGAATGAGCACGCACAGCAGTCCAATGCCAAACCCGTAGTACAGCTTGCCCGTAACCGTGAAGGCCGACGACACAGGATCAGTGGCCATGAACACCGCGCCAAACGCCCAGCCGCCCAGAACCAAATGCCAGTGAAACGGAAGCGACATCATGGCGTTGGTCTCTGAACCAATCATGTTCAGTCCGATAGCCGTGAGTATGGTGCCCACGAGCACACCCAGCATGGTTTGCCACGCCGCAATGCGGGTCAGCAGCAGAAATGCGGCTCCAATGAGGATTGCCAGCGCCGACGTTTCTCCCATCGAGCCCGGAATACGACCGAGAAACGCATCCAGAAAGGACAGGTTGGGCAGATGTCCGGCACCCTCGGCGTACGACGCCAGCCATGTTGCGCCGGAGCGGCCGTCCGGCTGCACCGCCGCCACCCACACGTCACCGGAGAGTTGAGCCGGATAGGCAAAAAACAAAAACGCCCGGGCGGTAAGCGCCGGATTGAGAAAGTTCATTCCCGTCCCGCCAAATATTTCCTTTCCGATAACTACACCAAAGGCCGTGCCCAGTGCAACGAGCCAAAGCGGCGTTGTGGCTGGCAGGATCAGCGGAATGAGCGTGCCGGTGACAAAAAATCCTTCGCTGATGACTTCTTTTCGGACCACGGCAAATACGACTTCCGCCGCGCCACCCACGGTGAGTGTGACCACAAGAATGGGGAAAAAATACAGGGCGCCGTGCACCATCGAGCCGATAATGGAACTGGTTTGCAGCGGTAGTCCGCTGACTCGATACGCACTACTCTGCCAGTTGTCGAGCAGCGTTCCGCCCTGCTCCACCACGTAGTGGATCTGATATCCCGTGTTGTACAGCGCCATGAGGATACACGGAATCAACGCGACCACGACCAGCAACATCATGCGTTTCAGATCGATCACATCGCGCACATGCGGCCCGATGCGTGTGCGCGTTGACGGCGTGAAGAAGAACGTCTCCATGCCTTCGTAAAACGGCAGCAGTCGCTCGAACTTCGCGCCCGGTGCAACGTGCGGCGCCGAAATTTCGAAGATCTTCCGTACGAGCTTCATCTACTGCTCCGCCGCGATCTGGTCGAGCACGCTTCGCAGCGCCGGACCGTAGTCGTATTTTCCTGGGCAAACAAACGTGCACAACGCCACGTCTTCCTCGTCAAGCTCAAGGGCACCCAGTTCTTCAGCCCAGGCGGTGTCACCCACCGTGATCGCACGCAGCAGATGTGTTGGCATGATGTCCATGGGCATCACGCGTTCGTACGCACCTATGGGCACCATGGCGCGCTGTCCCCCGTGGAGGCGTGTATCAAACGCTCGCCGTCCGTTGCGAATCCAGGAGGTGATGTACACAGGCAGGTGCGAAAAGGATCGCGTAAACGGACTCACCCACCCCAGAAACGAACTACTCTCATCTTCCGGTATGACACTCACCTGCTGATGAAAGCGACCGAGGTATCCGGTGATGTCGTCACTCACCTGTCGGCCAGTGAGTACCGATCCACTGAGCACGCGCGCGTCGCCCGTCGCTGGCGAATCGTCACGCGTGAGCCCGCCCGCTATCAACTCCATCACCGACGCACCAACTTGGGTCCGCAGCAGCCGAGGTTCGCGTACCAGTGGTCCGGCCATCGCAATGATCTGCGATGTGTCGAGTGTTCCGGTGCGTATCAGATGCCCTGCACGGATCACATCCTGCGCACCGATGTGCCATACGCTGTGCGCACGCGACACCGGAGCCAGCATGTGAATGTGATACCCCACGGTACCGGCGGGATGTTTTCCGGCAAAGTCGGTGATCTTCACATTCCTCACACCGTCGCCAACCGTGGATCCTGCACGCCGACACAGGTGCACGGGCGCGTCGGTCATCGCCACGAGCGCGCTCAGTCCGGCGGCAAAATCATCCGCACGTTCGGCTACGATCACATCCACATTGGGTGCCAGCGGCTGCGTATCGATGGCCGTCACGAAGAGTGCGTGCGGCTCCGCGTCAGGCCGGGGCACGTGACTGAATGGTCGCGTGCGGAACGCCGTCCACAATCCGGATTCCTGCAGCAGCGCGCGCAACGCGGTACGGTCGCGCGAAACGGCACTGCTCCAGGAGGCAAACGCAGACGGCCCCTTTGTTGGTCGAGCCGCCGCGGCCTCATCCACTGCGACAACCACCGAGAGGATGAGTCTTCGATCACCACGATGCACATGCGTAACGCGACCGCTGGCCGGCGAAACAACGCGCAGCGCCTCGTATGTGCGATCCTGATACAGCAACTGACCAGCCGTTACGAAATCTCCCACCTGCACCTGCAGGCGCGGCCGGAAGCCGAGCAGATCTGTGGGCAGTACTGCGACATTACGAACCGCCCGCGCGGCGTGGATAACCTGAACGGGCGGTCCGGCAATCGGTAAATCAAGCCCCCGGGAAACCGTGTGGGCAACCATGAGCGGGATGGTACGTGAGGCGGGAGGGAGTAAGCACAACAGTTATACGCCCAAGCTACCTACTGAACACGCCTTACGCACCACCCCCCAACACTATGGCGCCACTACAAAGCTGGCTTTGGCCTTGGTTCGGTCCCACAGAACGGCCAACTCGCCACCATTCGCGGCCGGCATCACGGTGATCGACATCTGTTCCGTTACTGACGGCGTTTGTGTGACGGTGAGTGGAATGCGCACCAAATCCTGCGCCTGGTCGTACACCGTGCCCCACTGGCCCGTCTGCTTGTTCACGATCAGCTGCCACTTACCGCTCTCGTCGGGCAGCGTGTACAGCGTGTAGGAACCGGCCGGAACGGTGGCGTTGCCAAAGCGGAGCGCCTTTGAGGTGGTAAACGCAGTCGCTTCGTTCGCACCCGTACGCCACACCGTACCGAATCGCACCAGCCCGCCGAAGACCTCACGCCCCCGCTTGGAGGGACGGCCGTAGTTCACGGAAATGTTGGCGCCCCCGATGCTGGCCTTGACCGAGTCGCGCGGTGACGCCGGCGCCTGCGCCAGCGTGGTGGATGGCGTGGCCAGTGAGAACGCGGCAAATAGCAGGGCGCCGCTGAGGGCAAACGAGCTGCGAAACATGCTTTGGGTCATGACCAGGGTGTTCAGAGTTGTAGGACGCTCCCGTCGCACAACACGCGCGGCGGGCAGATGTGTGTGAGTTCAACCCCGAAGCATGGCGGCAGGTTCACGGCGACTTGTTGCCGTGACGTGTCGCCGGACTACATTCCGCGGATGGCCGATCAACCCTCCCGCTTTCGCCGCACGCTGCTACAGGTAATGAGCGTGCAGGTTGTTGCGCTGCTGCTGCTGTGGTGGCTGCAAGCTCGCTACGCGAACTGAACGATATGCACTGGATCAACTGGGTCATCCTGGTCACGTACATCGCATACGTTGTCTGGGACGGCCTGCGCCGCACCAAGGGCACCGTCAACATCGAAGGGTATTTTCTCGCCAATCGCAACCTGCCGTGGTGGGCCGTGGGCCTCTCCGTCATGGCCACGCAGCTCTCAGCCGTGACACTCATTGGCACCACCGGACAGGGCGCCACCGACGGAATGCGGTTTGTGCAGTTTTATTTTGGGCTGCCGTTGGCAATGGTCATTCTGGGTGTCACGCTGGTGCCCTTTTTGCACGGCGCCAAGGTCTACACAGCCTACGAATATCTCGAACGACGCTTTGACGCGAAGACGCGCTCGCTCACAAGTTTTCTCTTCCTCATGTCGCGCGGCATGTCGGCCGGCACGATCATCGCCGCGCCCGCTGTTGTCTTTGCCGCCGTGTTCGGATGGAATCTCACCTGGTCCGTGGCGCTGATTGGTATACCCACCGTGCTTTACACGGTGATCGGCGGTGTGCAGGCCGTCACGTGGGCTGACGTCAAGCAGATGGTCGTGATCGTAACGGCACTCGCCGCCATCGTGATTGTGCTCCTGCTGCGCATGCCCATTCCGCTGGACGACGCACTGCGCGTGGCCGGTGCCACCGGACGGCTTGATGTATTCGATTTTTCGTTCGACCTCACCAAGACCTACACATTCTGGAGCGGTGTGCTCGGCGGCACATTTCTCATGCTGTCGTACTTTGGCACCGATCAGAGCCAGGTGCAGCGTTATCTTGCCGCCCGATCTGTAGACGAAGCGCGCAGCTCGCTGCTCATGAGTGCGTATTGGAAGATTCCCCTGCAGGCGCTCGTCCTGCTGGTGGGCGTGCTGGTGTTTCTGTTTTATCTGTTCCAGGCGCCGCCGCTGCTGTACAATCCGGCCCATGAACGTCAGGTGCGGGAAGCGCAGCCCGCCGAGTTTGCAGCACTCGAACAGCGATTTCTTACGGCGGGTGTTGAGCGCGAGCAATCGGCGCGCAACGTCGTCTCAGCTCGTGCAGCCAACGACAATGCCGCTGAATCCCGCGCTCTCGACGAGTTTCGTGCCGCCGAAGCCGTGGTCACCACCGTGCGCACCGAGGCACTGGCAAAGGCCGAAGCCGTCACCGGCCAGTCGTCACGTGATGTGAACTACATCATCCCGCGATTTGCGCTGGATCATTTGCCCATTGGTCTCACGGGCATCTTCTTGGCCGCCGTACTGGCCGCCGCGATGTCGAGTATTGCGGCCGAACTCAACTCGCTGTCCACAGCAACCGTTGTTGATTTTTATCAGCGCTGGTTTCGCCCCGTTGGCACTGACGCGCATTATCTCAAGGTATCCAAGATCGCCACAGCGGTATGGGGCCTGTTCGCCTGCTTTGTGGCCACCTACGCGGCCACACTCGGTTCATTGATTGAAGTGGTGAATCGCTTTGGTTCGTTTTTTTACGGCTCCATTCTGGGTGTGTTTCTGCTGGCCATGTTGCCGCGCGCCCGGGCGCTGGGTGCATTTATCGGACTGATCTCCGGAATGGTCGCTGTGGCCGCAGTTTCGTTTGGTGCGCCGAGCATTTCGTTCCTGTGGCACAACGTGATTGGAGCCGTCACGGTGGTGGTCGTTGGACTTGTATTGAGCAGCGGACCGGCGCCCGCACAATCGGCACGCGCGTAGCGCATGATGCGGCACTGTTGCCAACAGGCCAAACGCGCGTCGCTGGCCGCCTTGAAACGCGCGGGCACCTGAGCGGCGACCGCTCATGCACCCCGCCCTCCGCCCGCTTTGGGCTGCTGCGATCGCATTCGCCCGGCTCGGTGCGCAACTCGCACCGACACATCAGGCCAAGGTGGTGCGATCGTTTGCGCTGCGACGCGGCGTGCTGCCGCGCATTCGTGCGAGCGCGGCGCAGCGTGATACGAGCAGGGCGCTGGTGTGGCTGCACGCACCATCCGTTGGTGAGGGACTGCAGGCGCGGCCGGTGCTTGAAGCGCTGCGCCTCGCACACCCCGACTGGCAACTGGCCTACACGTACTTCTCGCCCAGTGCGGAGGGCTTTGCAGGTAAGCTTGACGTTGACATGTGTGAGGTGCTGCCGTTTGATGGGGCGCGTGAAGCCCGGACGCTGCTCGATGCGTGGCAGCCCGATGTGTTGGCGTTCGTGAAGCTCGATGTGTGGCCAGTACTGGCCGAGGCAGCGCACGCGCGCGGGGTACCAACGGCGCTCGTCAGTGCGACACTCGCGCCTGACTCGGGGAGACAAGGCACACTGGCCCGCGTGTTGTTGCACGATGCATACGCGTCGCTCAGCGCCGTGGGTGCGATTTCGGACGCCGACGCTTCACGGCTGGTGACACTCGGTGCGCAAGCTGATCGCGTGCAGGTCACGGGCGATACGCGCATGGATCAGGTGTGGGAGCGCGCGCGTGCTGTTGATGCGCAACATTGGGTGCATACGTTGCGGCCAACAACCGCTGGTACAGCGGACCCGGTTCTCGTGTGCGGCTCCACCTGGCCCGCCGACGAAGCAGTGCTGCTGCCTGCATTGCACACGTGGCTGGCCTCACACTCGACCGCTCGCGTGATCATTGCGCCGCATGAGCCCACGCCGTCGCACCTGTCGCCGATCATTGAGTGGGCCGAACGCTCCGGGCTGTCGCTGGCGAGACTGTCGGAGGTAGAGCAGTCCCACAACACATCATGGCGCGTGCTGTTGGTAGACCGCGTGGGTGTGCTCGGCGATCTGTATGCGCTCGGCACAATGGCGTTCGTGGGCGGAGGCTTTCACGGCGCCGGCCTGCACTCGGTGCTGGAGCCGGCGGCGTTTGGTATTCCGGTATTGTTCGGGTCGCGCCATGCCAACGCGCGTGAGGCTGGCGAGCTGGTGCGGCGTGGAGGCGCTATTGTCGTGACTACCATTTCGCAGCTCGCCGAACAGCTCGCCAGCTGGTCTCTTAACGGTCCTGCGTGCTCTCAGGCGGGCGTGATGGCACAGGGACTGGTGCAGGACGGGCTCGGCAGCACCGCACGCGTGGTGGCGGTACTGGAGTCGCTCGTTAAGCGGCGGAGCGCGGGAGCGGAGTGAACGCGGTCTGCAAAGGAGGCCGGGCACTCGCCAGCAGGCTGCGGCAGGCCACTGCCCACCCTGGTGCACACGTTCTGGCCCGACAACATCAGTCTGCTCGACAGCGCTCGAGTCGACCCGTCGTGCATTCACGGTCTGCGGCAGCTCGCCGATGCCTACCTGTTGGCGCTGGCCGTGGCCAACAATGGCTGTCTGGTGACTTTTGAACAGTCCAGTGCCCTTGGCGCAGTCACCGGTGCGTCTGCATCGCACTTGGTCGTGCTCGATCACAGTGCTCACGATCCCAATCCAGGAGCTTCAGCCATGACCACTCACACCATGCTCAGGATCGGCCGCGACGTCCACACGTTTCTGCAGTACGTAATGCGCGACGCTCCGCGAGCAAGCAAGGTTTCGCGTGAAGCGTTCATTGCCGCACTTGAAGCGGTGTCGGACGATGACATGAAAGATGCCACAAAAGATGATCAGGCGTCGGTAGCCGCGCGGTCAGGCAGGCTTTCCCTGGGCGACTTTCCCGCCAAGCTGGCTGGCAACGGGCCAGCCGGTCTCGACATTGGCGCCAAGGAGGTCATCGAGGCGGCCATGAATCGCGCCGTCGCAGACGGGCGCAACGTTGTCACACTCCACGACTTGCGGGCCGCCGCACAAACCGGCGACTGAGGCCTGACACGACAGGTGCTAACCTGCGTGCCACGACAGGTGCTAACCTGCGTGCCACGCTAATCCGCGTGCCACAACGACCCCGCGTGCCACAACGACCCCGCGTGACACGCCAATCCGCCTGTCAGCTCCCTATCGCCGCAAACCCTCAGGCGTCCACACCAGGCCTACGCCAATCGCCTGGTCGCTGCCGTACTGCTCCGCACCGCTAAACAGCACCGAGGCACGGATGGCCAACCGACGGTTGATCTCGAAGTTGCCACCCACGTCAAAGTTGAGCGACACGTCCGATTGACTGTTGCCACCCGGTGAACAACTCGAGCAGATATCGATCGAAATCCGCGGATGGACAAAGGGCGTGATGGCCATCCCCTGATCGAGTTCGAAACGGTGCCCCACAGACGCGCCCAACGGAAGTCGCAAACTGGTACGGCTGTTCCGGATCGACAGCCCCAATCCACCCGTAAGCAGCACGTCGATGGGCTGATCGTCCGTTGCACGCGCGAGCCCGTAGCCGACATTGCCCGCAACAAAAATCGCCGTACGCGCACCCGGCACGCTCGCGTCGTACAGACCAGCGTCCAGCCCAAAGTGCATGTCGTCCGAAATGGCCTCGCGCCATTGGAACATGGCCATGGTTCCTCGGCTCCCGATCAGCGAACCGGAATATTCACGGTTCGACACGGTAGGAATCTGCATGGCAGGATAGTTGAGCGCCTGCGCCTGCGTGATGCTCGGCACAAGCAGCAGTGCACCAGCGCACGCGGCCACCGTTCGCACGCGCTGCGCAGTTGCATGCACGCGACGAACAACAACGATGAAACAATCAGACAGACCGAATAACATGAAAGACTCCAGGGAGTGACAGACGCAGACACCTGCTGTTACTACGTCACTTGCCTTTGACGGTTCCATTGAGGCAAACGGTTGGGACGCATTTGCAGATCACCGTGACGCATCGCACCGAAACAAAAACGGAGACCAACACTCACGTGGGTCTCCGTTCTCTCGTACGGCCTCTCTCGTTTCGCACCTCGCACCTCGCACCTCGCACGCGGCGAACCGCGCACGTCGAAATGCGACCAACCGAAACCTACACCAGCGCGCTGGCCTCTTCGGTCACCACACGCACCGTGTCGTCTACCACCTGCAGAAACCCACCCGACACACGGAACTGCTTCACACCCGCCGCAGACTCGATGCGCAGTGTCCCGTTGCCGAGCAGCGTCATGAGCGGCGCGTGCATGGGAAGAATGCCCATCTCGCCGTCGAACGCCGGCACCGTCAACGCTGATGCCGCCCCTTCGAACAACACCTGCTCCGGCGAAATCACGGAGACCTGCAACGTTCCGGCCACGTGCGCCTCAGCCCTGAAGCTTCTTGGCGTTGGCGATCACGTCGTCCACACCGCCGGCCATGAAGAACGCCTGCTCGGGCAACTTGTCGAACTCACCTTCGCAAATGCGCTCAAACGACGAGATGGTCTCTTCGAGCTTCACATACTTGCCGGGAATACCGGTGAACTGCTCGGCCACGTTGAACGGCTGCGACATGAAGCGCTGCAAACGACGCGCACGACCCACGATCCGCTTGTCGTCTTCCGACAGTTCGTCCATGCCAAGAATCGCGATGATGTCCTGCAGCTCCTTGTAGCGCTGCAGAATGCGCTGCGTCTGCGACGCCACCGAATAATGACGCTCGCCGAGATACTGCGCGTCGAGAATGCGTGACGTTGAGTCGAGCGGATCAACGGCCGGATAGATGCCCAGCTCGGTGATTTTGCGGTTGAGCGTGACGGTTGCGTCGAGGTGAGCAAACGCGGCCGCCGGCGCCGGATCGGTGAGGTCGTCGGCCGGTACGTAAATGGCCTGAACCGATGTGATCGAACCGTCCTTGGTGGACGTAATGCGCTCCTGCAGCTCACCCATTTCCGTGGCCAGCGTGGGCTGATAACCTACGGCGCTGGGCATACGGCCGAGCAGTGCAGACACTTCCGAGCCGGCCTGCGTAAAGCGGAAAATGTTGTCAATGAACACGAGCACGTCTGAATGCTCGACATCGCGGAAATACTCGGCGATCGTGAGACCGCTCAACCCTACGCGCAAACGCGCTCCCGGCGGCTCGTTCATCTGGCCGTACACCAGGGCGACCTTGTCGAGAATGCCCGCTTCCTGGAACTCGAGATACAAGTCGTTGCCCTCACGCGTGCGCTCGCCCACGCCGCAGAACACCGACTTGCCGCCGTGACCCTTGGCCACGTTGTTGATGAGTTCCTGAATGATGACCGTCTTGCCGACACCAGCGCCGCCAAAGAGACCAATCTTTCCACCCTTCACGAACGGTGCGACGAGGTCAATCACCTTGATGCCCGTCTCGAGCACTTCGGTCTTGGGCTCGAGGTCCACAAAATCGGGACGCTTGCGGTGAATCGGCCAGCGCAGTGCGTCGGCCGGAATGTCGGCACCGTCGTCTACCGGGTCACCGAGCACGTTGAGAATGCGGCCAAGGGCCGGAGCGCCCACGGGGACGGTAATGGCGGAGCCGGTATCGATCACTTCCATGCCACGCACCACACCGTCGGTGGTGGACATGGCCACCGCGCGCACCTGATTGCGACCGATGTGCTGCTGCACTTCGGCGGTGAGCTTGATGCGCGAACCGTCGGGAGCCTTCGCGTCGATGCGAATCGCGTTGTACAACTCGGGCAGATGGTCCGCTTCGAACTCAACGTCGATGACGGGTCCGATTACCTGAACGATCTTGCCGACGGTGAGCGTCGGAGCGGCGGTCGTGGCCATGGCTATATCAGAAAGAAGGAATTACGAAATGAAAAATGAAGGCACGATCACTCGAGTGCGGCAGCGCCGCCCACGATTTCAGCGATTTCCTGTGTGATCTGCGCCTGACGCGCGGAGTTGTACGTACGACGCAACAACGTGATCATGTCGCTCGCGTTGTCGGTCGCGTTCTTCATGGCCGTACGACGCGCGCTTTGCTCGCCGGCCACCGTTTCCACCAACGCGCGATACACCATGTTGCGCACATAGGCCGGCAACAGCGCCTCGACGATCGTTTCGGCGTCGGGCGAGAGCAGAAAGTCACGCGGTACGCCTTGCGCTTCGGGCGGCACGACCGGCACCACCTGTTCCGTGGTGGGCGGTGTCGACAACGCCGACTGAAACTTGGCATATGTGATGTACACGCCGTCCAGATCAGCGCGCGCAAACCGATCGATCAGCACGTCAACAAGCGACGCGGCTTCGGCTGCCGTTGGACGATCGCCAATGTCCGTGCGTTCAGACGTGATCGCGCGCCCAAGATAGTTGAAAAAGGCAATGCCCTTCTTGCCCACGATGTGCAACTCAACCTGCGTGCCCTGCGACTCCCATTCGGCGATGCGGGCACGCGCTTCACGAATGAGATTCGTGTTGAACGCGCCGCACAATCCGCGATTGGCCGACAGCAATACAATGGCCACCTTGCGCCGGCTCGCCGGCTGCCGCAGCAGCGGAAACTTTTCCGCGATTTCGGGCCGCACCAAACGCGCCAGCACTTCGCCCAACGCAAGCGCGTACGGACGCGCCGCCGCGACGCGGTCGGTAGCACGCTTCATTTTGCTGGCCGCCACCATTTCCATCGTGCGCGTAATCTTGCGCGTGTTCTCGACAGACTTGATGCGACCTTTGAGTTCGCGTCCTTTAGCCATGATTCAGTACGTAGGGTCGGAGCGCGTCTTACTTGACGAACTGCTTGTTGTACGCTTCGATGCCGCGCTTGAGATCGGCTTCGGTTTCCTTGGACAGCGCCTTGCTCGTGCGAATGGTGTCACCCACCTGCGGATACTGGGCACGCATGTACTCGTGGAAGCCCTGCTCCCAGTCGCGCACCTTGGCTGTTTCAATACCGTCCAGAAAGCCGTTGGTCACGGCGTAGATGGCCATCACCTGACCTTCCACGGAGAGCGGCGCATACTGGCCCTGCTTGAGAATCTCCACCGTACGCGCACCGCGCTCGAGCTGACGCTTGGTGGCCGCGTCGAGGTCGGAGGCAAACGCGGAGAACGCTTCGAGTTCACGGAACTGCGCGAGGTCGAGACGCAAACGACCAGCCACACCCTTCATGGCCTTGGTCTGCGCCGAACCACCAACGCGTGACACCGAGATACCAACGTTCACGGCCGGACGCACACCGGCGTTGAACAGATCGGTTTCAAGGAAAATCTGACCGTCGGTAATGGAGATCACGTTGGTCGGGATGTACGCCGACACGTCACCGGCCTGCGTTTCAATGATCGGCAGCGCGGTAAGTGAACCACCCGGCTTGAGAATGGTCACGCCATCCACCACGCCGTCGTCCTCGCGCAGCTTGGCGGCGCGTTCGAGCAAACGTGAATGGAGATAGAACACGTCACCCGGATAGGCTTCACGCCCCGGCGGACGACGCAGGATGAGCGACAGCTGGCGGTAGGCTGCGGCCTGCTTGGACAAGTCGTCGTACACGCACAACGTGGGCTGCCCCTCGTTGTACATGAAGTACTCGGCCATCGCGCACCCCGAGTACGGCGCGATGTAGAGCATGGGCGCCGGATCGGACGCGCTGGCGGCCACGACGATGGTGTATTCCATGGCGCCGGCCGCCTTGAGGCGCTCCACGACACCGGCAACAGTTGACGCCTTCTGGCCAATGGCGACGTACACGCATATTACGCCCTGGCCTTTCTGGTTGATGATCGTATCAACGGCGATGGCGGTCTTTCCCGTACCACGGTCACCGATGATGAGTTCGCGCTGACCACGACCAATCGGAATCATGGAGTCGATGGCCTTGATACCGGTTTGCATCGGCTCCTTCACAGGCGTACGCACGATGATACCGGGCGCCTGCGATTCCACTTTGCGCGTGTGCTTGGCATTGATGTCGCCAAGGCCGTCAATCGGGCGGCCGAGCGGATCGACCACGCGACCGATCAGTTCAGGGCCAACCGGCACTTCGAGCACGCGACTGGTGCGACGCGCTTCGTCGCCTTCCTTGAGCTTGAGATAGTCGCCCAGAATAACGGCGCCAATGTTGTCTTCTTCGAGATTGAGCGCCAGCGCGGTAATCGCCTCGCCGGTTTCGGACGACGTGATTTCGAGCATTTCGCCGGCCATGGCTTTGCCGAGTCCGTAAATGCGCGCGATGCCGTCCTTGACTTCGAGCACGCTGCCGACTTCGTCGATGTCGAGTTCATGCAGGTCGGCGGCCTCGATTTCACGAAGCAGAATATCCTTGATTTCGCCGGGACGAAGTGCAGTTTGGGTGGACATAAGAGCGGGCGTAGAGTGACACGGAAATAGGAACGGCAGTGAGCCGCTTCGTAGCTCGAAACTACGAACGCGCGCCGATTCGGGTACAGCTTGTGAAAAATATCACAAGCAGTTTGCCGAGGCAAGCCGGGTGGTAAGGGGAATCTAGCGTGCAATGTTCACGAGCGTCAGCAAAGCGTGCGGTGTGACGGGGTGGCCGTGGCGGGTGTCCTGGGGCACGGGCGAACTGCCTTTACCGCGGAGGCTCAGAGGGGAACGGGGGAAAAGCGGCGCACGCGCGACATGATTCGTCCAATCTGCAGCCGTTGCTGTTGCTGTGTCCTCTGCGGCTCTGCGGTGGAGGCGGTTGCCGGGTTCGATGCCCGGATTCTTCAGTGCCCGTCGTCTCCGCGAGATGCGCCACGCGTTCCTCACCAACCTGTGAGCTTGTACGAGGCGGCCGGCATGCGATGCCCTCACAACCAATCCGGGCCAGCGGGTGCACCCCCATGCGCCGGGAACAGAAAAAAGCCCGACCAGGAGACCCTACCCCGACCCGCTGTCGGGATGCGACTGGGTCTGCATGAAGCGGTCGAGCAGATCGACCGTTCGCAGCCGGCTCAAACTGCTCGCCTTCGCCCCCACGAGGCGCTGCGTGGTGCCTGAGAGATGCGACGAGCTCGCGAAGCTCAGGACTGCGGCCACGTCCCGCACGTCGTAGCCCGGATTCTTGGAAAGTTCGGCCGCCGCCAAAACGCGCACCAGATCGATCACGCGTTTGAGCGTGGGCGCAGATCCGTTCGCAAAACTTCGCGACAGATGTTCGCGCGACACGCCATGTTCGCGCGCCAACTGCTCAGTGCGCACCGGACGACCGGCTCGGCGGATCAAAGCACGCCACAGCTGCAGTTGCAGCGGCGTACGCAAACCGAGCACATCAGGTGGATGGGTCAGCGCGGCGTCAAAGCGCTGGCTGAACCCACGTTGCTGCACAAGCTGGCGCGCCGAACCGTCGTCGACACCTTCCACCAGCACTTCAGCTGCACCGCACTCCACGGCGCGTCCCACCATGGGTGCGTCGGTTGGCAGCATGGACGTGACAAAGAAAAACGGCGCCGACGGATAGTCTTCGGCTAGCGGCAGCACGCGTGTCACTTCCTCACCAAAGCCGCCGTCCACGATCACGGCGTCGATGAGTTGCAGCGACAACACGTGTACCAGTTCGTCGCGCGATTTGACCGCCACCAAATGGGCGCGGCGCCGCGGAAACGCCGATCGCACGAGCGTACGCGCACGCTCACGCTTGAGCATGGTGCACACAACCGGAATGCCGGTTCCCGCCGGATCAGCGACGGCGCGCACAGACATATCGGTCACTCAGGCGCGCGGTGGTGCGCGCGGTCCCGGGGTGAGCGCGCGTGTGTTGCCGACGGCGTCGCGGATTCAGTTGCAGATGGGGACGCTGATGCCGTTGTAGAGACTGACGCAGACGAACCGACGACCGCCGACGCGACAACCATGTCGTTGGCGCGTGTCAGCACGGACCGTGCGTTGGCGTACGCGATCAGACGCGTGGCGTCTTCGAAGCGCGCCCAGCGACACGCCGTGATGCCCTCCTCGCGTTGCGGTATGGTGCGCGTGTTCTCGGTGCGCATGAGATAAAAGTGACACACCTTGTGCACCAACTTGCCGCGAAAGCGAAAGAACCAGTCGATGGTTTCAATGGCACCGTCGAGCTGCAACTCAGTGAGTCCTGTTTCTTCCTGCACTTCCCGCACGGCCGCTTCATCGGGCAGCTCACCGGCTTCGAGATGGCCTTTGGGAAATCCCCAGTTGCGATAGCTGTCCCTGATCAGCAAAAACAACGCTTCGCCATTGTGTACGCGGTACACGATTCCACCGGCTGACGTCTCGCGTTCGGCTCGTGAGCGCCGGGCGGAGAGCGCATCAGCGCGCGCTTGTTCATCGATTGCGTTGGCAGGTCGCTCGACGGTGGCCGGAGGTGCTACGCTGGCAGTTGTGTTGGCCGTGCTCGCGGCGGTGGGTGTCGACTGTTTGTCCTTGCGAAGCCTGCGTCCACGACGTGACGATTTGCGCGATGTGTTGCGTGACGCGTCGTGCGATGACTTTTCGACGGCATCGTGCGGCGGCCCGTGCGAAGCGTCCTGAGAAACGCCGAGTCTCGCCTCGCGTGCAGTGTGACGAGTGGCTGGAGCAGCTGTTGACTGTTCTGCAGCCACTTCGTTTGCACGTGCACGCGAGGCTGCCGCCGTTCGGCCTCCACGGCGACGTTTGCGTCTCTTCGACTGACGCGCTCCAGGCTGCGCCGTTACTCCGCCGTCGCCGGTGGGAGCGGTATGCGCAGCGGTGTTGGTAGTCGAGTTTGTAGCCGTGTTTGTAGTCGTGTTTGTAGTCGTGTTTGTAGTCGAGTTGGTGGGCGTATCGGTGATCCCACCTGCACCGGCATTGATCGCACCCTGCCCCTTGCCACCACGGCCACGACGACCACGACGCTTGCGACGGCGACGAGACGAGCCGTCGGCCGCCGACGAACCCGTCGACGAACCCGCCGACAGACTTGCCGACGAACCCGACGACAAACTCGCAGACTGCGAACTCGCCGACGGCATACCCGACGACGTCTCGCTGCGTTCGTTCCCGCCGTCGGTGGGCGTGCTCATGCGACCGGTTCGAGCGACGGACGTCCTTCGATAAACTGACGCACAATGGGATCCGTGGTGTGCCGGATCTCATCCACCGATCCCACCTGCCGCACCGTCCCTTCGTAGAGCATCGCAATACGTGTGCCCACGTGATACGCGCTGCGCATGTCATGCGTGATCACAATGCTCGTGACACCAAGCTTGTCGCGCATGCGCACCATGAGATCATCGATCACGGCGCTTGTCACCGGATCGAGTCCTGTGGTGGGTTCATCATACAAAATGTACTTGGGTCGCAGGGCGACGGCGCGCGCGATCCCCACGCGCTTGCGCATGCCGCCCGACAACTCGGCCGGAAAGCGATGCGTGACATCTTCGAGATCGACAATGTCCAGCGATTCAGCCACTCGTTGATCAATTTCGGCGGCGCTCAGTTCGCCCTGTTTGCGCAATCCCATGGCCACGTTTTCGCCAATGGACAAAGAGTCAAAGAGCGCGGCAAACTGAAACACGTATCCAATCTTTGAACGCAGCTTGACCAGATCGCGACGGCTCATGGTGTCCACACGCTGATTGTCCACCCAGACCTCGCCTGCATCGGGGTCGAGCAGCCCTACGATGTGTTTGATCGCGACTGACTTGCCGGTACCCGAAAAACCAATGATCACCATTGTTTCACCCTCTTTGACATCGAGTGTGAAACCCTGGAGCACTTTCTTCTCGCCAAAGGATTTGTAGACGTTCTTGAGTTGGATCATGTCATGGGTCGGGGGACATCACGAATATGTCGCCCGTCGTTGCGCGTGACCAGTCACGCGGGGTGGAAACGCAAACCGCCGCCTCACGAGAGCGAGGCGGCGGTGAGAACCACAAATCAGGCGGCGAAGCTGCCGAGTGCGCGTCCAACGTCGCCTTCGCGCAATCGCTTGAGTGCGCGGTCACGCAGCTGTCGCACGCGTTCGCGCGTGACGCCGAGCATGGAGCCGATTTCTTCGAGGGTGTGTTCACGTCCCCCCTCCAGACCGAAGTAAAGTCGCAGTACCTTCGCGTCGCGCGGTGGCAACGTGGAGAGTGACTGCTCGATTTCATCGGTGAGGAAGCGGTTCATTGCTTCTTCTTCGGCGTCGGGCATTTCGTCAGCGACGAAACGCTCGATGAGCGAGCGATCACCATCGGGATCCATGGGCGCGTCGAGACGCACATCGCCCGTGTTGAGTGCGGCCAGCGACTGCACCACATCTACCGAGAGGCCCGTAACCTGCGACAGCTCCTCCGGCGACGGTTCACGACGCAGCTTCTGACGCAGAATCTCAGACGCTTTGATGATGCGCGACAAATCGGCGGTGCGATTGAGCGGCACACGCACCGTACGTCCCTGTCGCGCGAGCGACGAGAGAATGGCCTGCCGAATCCACCACACAGCGTACGAGATGAACTTGACGCCCTGATCCGGATCGAACTTTCGCGCGGCCGTGAGGAGGCCCACGTTCCCTTCACCGATGAGATCGATGAGCGGCAAGCCGCGATTCTGGTATTTTTTGGCGACGGAGATGACGAAGCGCAGGTTGCGCTTGACAAGCTCTTGGAGCGCGTCCTGGTCACCGGCGCGGATTTTTTTGGCGAGCTCGATTTCTTCCAGCCCCTTGAGGAGCGGATACGTGCTCACTTCGTACAAATACTGATCAAGGATGTCGCGTTCGGGCTCGGAGGGTGCGATCCCCGCTGGGGTTGCACGACGCCGCTTCCGCTTGACCTCTGTTGTCATGGTCTATTCCTGTAGACGCCTGGGCGCCGGTACGAATGATCAAAAAGTTGGTGGTGCCTGGTCCCGAGTGGAACGCGCCAGTGTGCAAGATTGCTGTAAGACGCGGTGGCAGCGAAGACCATCAGGGGCCAGCCCTGCAAGATACGGGTTTGAGACCGTTTCGCCAGTCTGCGCGGCACCTGCATTTCAGTTCTCGTTGCTCCCTCGCTTGACTGCCGACATACACCCCACTAGTCTTGGCTGTTCCTGCCACCCTCGCTGCCACTTGCGGTAACGGGGGTGTCGCGCCGGGGGCGTAGCTCAGTTGGGAGAGCGCTTGAATGGCATTCAAGAGGTCAGGGGTTCGATTCCCCTCGTCTCCATGCCGGCGGGACAGGACGCGCAGCACAGGGCAGAGGCGCGTTCGGCCGGAGAAGATTCCGGTGTCTCCACGGGTGGTGAGTTGGTTGCAGGACGAGTAAATGCGCGGGAATAGCTCAGTTGGTAGAGCACAACCTTGCCAAGGTTGGGGTCGCGGGTTCGAGTCCCGTTTCCCGCTCTGTGATTGTTGGTTTGTTGGACCGTGTGTGTGGTGAAGTAACGCCGGCCCGGCAAACCTGGTTTGTCGGGCTGGTTACGTGACCGGGTCGTTAGCTCAGTTGGTTAGAGCGCCACGTTGACATCGTGGAGGTCACAAGTTCGAGTCTTGTACGACCCATGTACCATCCATACACGAATGGTTCTCGCATCTGGCGAGACGCGTTTGGTCTGGTTATGTTGTCATGCTCGGTTGGTTCGGCGTTCGCGTTGTGCCGTCGAGGGTTTTGCGCCCGTAGCTCAATTGGATAGAGCATCTGACTACGGATCAGAAGGTTAGAGGTTCGAGTCCTCTCGGGCGCACTGGAAACAACCGGCGGGTATGTCCGGTTCAACAGCAAGTGATGTGGTTCCTCGGGGCGTAGCTTAGCCCGGTAGAGCGCCTGCTTCGGGAGCAGGAGGTCGGAGGTTCAAATCCTCTCGCCCCGACTAACCGCACGAT
>JBBRDJ010000053.1:0-23018 GCA_038203945.1 Gemmatimonadales bacterium | reverse complement strand
CGTGGGCAGCGTGATCGCGGCGCTCCATGTGCCGTCGCGGGCGAACACATTCCAGCGCGTGACATCGCCGCGCGGCGCGGGTTCACCGAACGGACGCGTGCGGCTTTCGTAGGAGTAATCGCTCACCCACAGCTCGCCGTTGGCGCCGGCCATGATGCGATCGTACGTGGGAAAGGTGGCGGCGAAGTGTGCATTGGCCGCGATGGCAGCGAGCCGCGCCTGTGGCATGGCGTTGTGCTCCGGTGTGGGCTCTTGTGTGCGAACCTTTTGCCGATAAGCCGCTTTGGCACGAGCAGTAACAGGCGATGGGGGCATGTCACGCCGCACGATCATGGTGAGTGTGCCAGCGCTGTTACTGCACTGAATTTCGTACGTAGCGCCGCGTCCAAAGCACACACGGTTTTCTGTCACAGCCACCGACAGCGTTGGCGAAAACGTGATAAGATCACCGCCCGGTGAATCGTTTGACTTTCGGTGGTAGTCGTATGTCGGCACCTCACGCAGCAGCGTGGCCGACCGACCATCGGGCGATATGCGAATCAGCCCGCGCATTTCAGTAAATGTGCCAACAAAGTTGGAGCGGTTGTATGGCGCTGGGCCCTCTGCGGTTTCGATCACCGATCCATCGGCCAGCACGCCCCACGCACTCACCGGACTGTAACCGCTGAGCAGTGGGTGTTGCCGCTGTCGCACCAGCGTACCGTTGAGTGTAAATACCGCCGTACCGCGATACGTATCGAGCGCGAGAACGCTGTCACCGCGCACGTACACCCGTTTGATTTGCCCAAACTCCCCGGGCCCTTCACCGCGACGTCCAAAAGTTCTCAAATGTTGCCCGGTGGCACCGAACATTCGCAGCTGCTGCGTGGCGTTGTCGGAAACAATGATCTCACCGCGAACGGTGCGTGCAGCACCCCAGATGTCGTCGAATAGCATGGGTCCCGCTGCGTTGTCTCCACCAATCTCCAGCAGCGGCTGCGGCGCAATGCGCCACGTGCTCTGTGCCCGGGCCGTGCGCGCGTGCGACACAATGCGAATGCCCGCGCTGTCTCGCACGGTCGAGGCGGCGCGTTGCGCATCGGCGGGCCGGGCGTTGGCGAGATGCACACCAAGCATTCCAATCACTGTCACTACCGCTAAGAATTGCCGCATGCGTGCTCCGCTGTTCGAGACGTGCTGCGCGCCCGCTCCTGGTTCAGCTTATTTCCCCACGCAGAACTCCGCAAATAATCGGTCGAGCACATCGTTGAGCGACACCACACCAATGAGCTCGTCGAGGGCATGCACCGCGGCGCGCACGTGCACCGCGGCAATGATGGCCGGCACACCCCGCCCAGCATCCCAAGCGGCGCGAAACGCCACCAACTCATCGCGCGCAGCCAGCACGGCCACCTGATGCCGCTCCCGAGTGAGGCGCGGCTGCTCCGGACTCACGCTGCCGTAGGTGTTCACCACCTGTTGTTGCACGGCCGCTAGCAACTCGCTCAGACCCACCCCTGTTTCTGCGCTGGTAGGGACATCGGTGGTCTCTCCGGTGCCTCCAGGCTCACCGTCTCCGGCCGTCGCGGCTCCCGGTGCAAGCGCTCCCTTTCGCTGGGCTTCCTGCGCATGCGCTTTGGGTGCCAGCGATCCCTGTACCGGCGATCCCTGATCCTGCTTGGTGAGAACACGCACCACTGGTACGTCTCCCCCCCGCATCTGCAACACCGAGCGCGTCGCGTCATCCAGCTGCTGCGCCGTTTCGCCGCACACCACCACCACGTGTGCGCGCGTCAACCACTGTGCGCTCACCTCGATCCCTAACCGCTCGAGCACATCACCCGAGTCACGCAGCCCGGCGGTGTCCACCAGACGAATGGGCAGACCGGGCGTATCGAGCAATACATCCAAGGCATCGCGCGTGGTGCCGGGAATCTCCGACACAATCGCCCGCGCTTCACCCAGCAATGCATTGAAGAGCGACGACTTGCCCGCGTTGGGCGCACCGGCCAGTACCACAATCGCACCCTCGCGCACCATTGGCACAGCGGGGGCAGTGGCCAGCAACTGCTCGAGTGCCTCGACCACCGTATCGACTGCACGCGCCACGCGCACCGGTTCTATGGGGCCGTCGTCCTCTTCGGGAAAATCAATGTCGTAGGCCAGCAGCGCTTCGAGCTGCACGCACTCAGTGCGCAACGCGAGCAAGCGACGTGACAATCCGCCGTCGAGCTGCTGCAGCGCGACCCGGTGCCACGCACTGGAGCGCGCGTCAATGAGATCGCCCACCGCTTCGGCTTGCAGCAAATCCATTTTGCCGGCCAGTACCGCGCGTCTCGTAAACTCACCCGGCAGCGCTTCGCGAGCACCCGCAGCCAGCAGTGCGGCCAATACCGCCTCCGGTACCACGAGGCCTCCGTGAGTACTGATCTCCACTACGTGGTCGCCCGTGTACGAATGCGGCGCGGGAAACCAGGTAATCAGGGCAGTATCCAGCGCTGCGCTGGTGCGTGGATGCATCAAGCGGCGCAGCGAAGGTTGGCGGGCAGGCAAATCGCGCGTCTGTTCAGCTGCGCTCGCGATGCAAACGGTCACGATTTCCAACGCCTGCGGCCCACTCACCCGCACCAGCGCCGTGGCGCCGCGGCCCGGCGCGGTCGCCAGCGCCACGATGGTATCCGCAGCGCCGAGCAACACGGATCAGCTCAGCCGCTTGGGCTCGTTACGCGGCGGTTTACCGGCCTTGGCCGGTTTGACCGCCACGGTGGCGGGCGTTTGTACGCGCGGCGTCTTGATCATTTTTTGTCTTTCCTTGGAAATCAACCACTGCTGCGGCAACGACGCGATGTTCTGCACCGCGTAGTACAGGTTCAGACCCGACGCAAAATTGATAAAGAACACCAGCATGATGCCCGGAATCAGGTACGTCATGAGACGCGCCTGCGGATTATCGGGCGTGCTGCGCAAACCAATCCACGACACCAAAAACGCGGTGGCAGCCACAATGATCGGCAGGATGTAGTAGGGATCCTTGAGCGAAATGTCCGGCAGCCACAAAAACGGTACACCGCGGAACTCGATGGTGTTCTGAAAGACGAAGAACAGCGCAAAGAACACCGGTAGCGGAATGAACATCGGCAAACAGCCCGTGAGTGAACTCAGTGGGTTGAGTCCATGATCCGCATACACCTTCATGATCTCGGCCTGCGTCTTTTGCGCATCGCCCTTGTGCTTGGCCTGCGCCGCCTGAATCTCAGGCTGAATCTGCTGCATCTGCAGCGACGTGCGCATGGCGCGCTGATTGATGGGCCACAAAATCAATCGCACCGCGACACCAAAAATCACCAGCACCCAGCCATACGACAAACCCGCCTGTTCTTTCATCCACAGCAGCGTCTTCATCACCAGCGTGGCAAACGGCTGAATGATCTTCTGCATGAAGCCGCCGTATGGATTGGAGCTCTCAAACTCACGCCCCATGGCCACCATGCGTCTGAACTCCTGCGGACCGGCGTACACTTCCATCGCCGCAGCCCCATTGCGCAGGTTCACCACGATGTGGCCCAGCGCCCGCGTGGCCTGCTTGCTCTCGCGCGCCCCGCCGGTGACGTTGAGCTCCACAAAGCCGGGCTGCGTGGGCGGAACGAGCAACCCAAGCAGAAAATACTTGTTCTTGGCAACCACCCAGGTAAACGGACCCTGCACGATGTCCCGCTCACCGGGATCGAGATCGCCAAAGTCGATCAGATCGGCGCTGCGTGCTTCGGGCTTGAAGGCGTACGCGAGATGTGTACGATCTTCCACGCTGTCGGCTTCCGACGAGCGGAAACTCGGCGGGAGGTCAACCAGCAGATACCCATCGCTGTTTGGACCGGTCACGGTGGCGCCAATGTTCACGCGATAGCTGTCGGGCAGGAAGCTGTAGGTGATCGCGATCGCGCGCTGTGCCACCTGCGCCGTGTAGCGGAGCTGCGTGCGATCATCCACCTGCGACCGCTCAAGGGCAAACGGTGTTTGTGTGAGATTGAGCGTATCGCCACCCGGAAACACCATGCGCCACGCCAGCAATCGATCACCCGTTTGTGCCAACTCCACGGGGCGGTCGGTTTTCTTGCCACCGCTTTCGAGCGCACGGAACTGCTGCATTTCGGCCGACACGAGCGCCGCGCCGAGTGAGCTCACGCGATACGTCGCGAGCGGGGTAGACACCGCCGCCGTATCAATACGCGCCACGCTCCGAAGCAGGCTGTCGGGGGTGGCCATCATCGTGGTAGGGGCACCAGACGTCACGCCGCCCACACCGGTGGCCTGTGAGGGTGCCGCTGACGGAGTCAGATCGCCCGAGATCGCTGCCGCGCCACTCATTGCAGCGGCCACGCTATCGACCGGGAGGCCGGTGATCACATCGGTTTCGGGCGCCGAAGGAAACAGAATCGGCGTAATGATGAGCACCGCCGCCATAAGGACAACGGCGAGCGCGAGACGGCGTGGTTCCATGATAAAGTCTGCGAGCAGCTAATCGAGACTGACACACGATGCGAGCACAGGCCGTTCGGCCGCGCCCGCCTTTCGCCTGTCAGGGCACGGGGTCATATCCACCAGGACGGAACGGATGACACCGTCCAATCCGGCGAATGGCAAGCCAACTGCCGCGCATCGCACCGTGACGCTCAAGCGCCTCGATTGCGTACGCGGAACACGATGGAAAATAACGGCATGAGCCGCCGAGCAGGGGCGACAGTGCCACCTGATACAAGCGCACGCCCAGAATGAGCAGAAACTGCGGGACTGCAGCGAGGCCTTTGACAACCGGCCGACTCGTCGGCTCGTTCGGCAGATCCTCGCTCGTCGTCGGTGCATCGGCCAATGCGTCGGACACTGCATCAACCGGTGCATCGGCCAATGCATCAGCCGGTTCATCGGCCACCGTATCAGCCAATGCTACCGCGTGATCAGCGCACATGTGTTGCTCCGGTCCCAGAGTCGTCGCCACTGCTCGTACCTGTTCGCCGTACGATCTGCGCACCCAGTTGTTGCAACTCGGCTTGCAGCGCTTCGAACGTGAGACCGTATGCCGGAGCACTGGCCCGCACCACAACATCGAGCGGCTGAGACAACGAACGCAGCATGGGCAAAAACTCCAGTCGCAGTAGTTCTCGCAAGCGACGCTTGAGGCGGTTGCGGTCCACGGCGGAATGCTTGTGTCGCGGCACGATCACACCAACCCGTGGAAGCGCATGAAGGGAAGCGACAACGCGCACCTCAAGAGTGGTGCTGCGTATGCGCTTCCCTTCGCGACGTGTCCGCTCCAGCTCCGGCGCGCGCGTTACTTTGTGCGCACGCCGCAGTGGGCGGGGATCAGGCGCCTGCGTACTTGGACGGCAGCTGCACTGAGAGCAACTTGCGCCCCTTGCGGCGGCGGCGGCTCAGGGTTGCGCGACCCCACTTGTCTGCCATGCGAGCGCGAAAGCCGTGCTTGCGGAGACGCTTGGTGTTGCGCGGGCGATACGTGGGCTTGCCCATGGGTCTGGTCTGTCAGAAGGTGCGAAATGAAAAGCCGATAAGTCGCGAACCGCATGCGATGCCCATCAGCCTGCTTGGTTTGGAAACCTGAACACGTCAGGCACAGACCCGTAAGATATGCCGCAGCTTGCGCTTGCGTCAAGTGATAGCACGTGATGTGTGAGGCGATTTTCGCAGCGCGAAAAATTGGTCTCGTCACGCATTTGACTTATCCACATTCTTCGGGCTAGCTTCGCTCCCCATCCCTCCGCTTCCCTGAACCCCGCACTCGCTGTCATGTCCTTGTCACCGTCCGACATCTGGGAACGCCTGCTGACCCGTGCCCGACAGGTCCTTCCAGAGCAGACATTCCGGACATGGCTCGAACCCGCCGAACCGGTCTCGTTCCAGGATGGCCTGCTCACGGTGGTGGTGCCGGATCAGTTTTCCGCCGACTGGAACGACAGCAAGCACACCGAACTGCTCTCCAGCTACGCCGCGGTGGCCGTCGGACACCCGGTTCGGATCCAGTTTCGCATCTCGGAGGAACGCGCCAAACGGGCCCAGTTGGATATCTTTGTCCAACAACCACCCAACCCGGTAGCGCCACCACAGCACCATAAGTCGGCTATATCAGCGCCACTTAACCCTCGATACACGTTCGAGCAGTTTGTCATCGGAAAGTCCAACGACGTCGCCGCCGCTGCCTCACAGGCCGCCGCTCAGGCGCCGGGGGTCGTGTACAACCCGCTCTTCATCTACGGCGAAACGGGACTGGGAAAGACGCACCTCATGCAGGCCATCGCCCACGAGCTGCTCCGCCGCACGCCCACTCTACGCCTGGCGTTCCTTGGCACGGAGCAGTTCACCAACGAATTCGTCTCGGCCATCCAAGGCGGTCAGATGCACGATTTTCGCCGACGCTACCGCGAAATCGATCTTCTGCTGGTGGACGACGTGCAGTTCCTCAAGGGCAAGGAATCCACACAGGAAGAGTTCTTCCACACGTTCAACGCCATCTATGAGGCCGGCCGACAGATCGTCCTCACCTCCGACCGACCGCCCAAGGAGATCCCCGGACTCGAGTCGCGGCTGGTGTCCCGCTTTGAATGGGGCATGGTGGCCAACGTCGATTCGCCGGACCTTGAGCACCGCATTGCGATTCTCAAAAAGAAGGCCAGCCTCGATCATCTCGAGCTGACCATTCCCGACGAAGTCATTGAGTTCATCGCGCAACACGTGAAGTCGAGCGTCCGCGAGCTCGAGGGCTCCATTATCAAGCTGCTGGCCTTCGCGTCGCTCAAGCACCGCGAGATCTCCGTGGAGCTGGCGCGGGAAGCGCTGCGCGACAAGCTCCGGGCGTCGGCCAATACATCCGATTTCCCCGACGTTCCTCCCACCAGCATTACCGTGGCCACGATTCAGCAGGTGGTGGCCCGGGAGTGGGGTGTCACGCCAGACGGTCTGCGATCAAAAACCCGCACCAAGCAGCTCACCACACCGCGCCAGGTGGCGATGTATCTATGTCGGGAGCTGTTGGCGCTGCAGCTGGTGGAAATCGGCAATGCGTTCGGCGGACGGGATCACTCCACGGTCATTCATTCGCTCGACCGCGTGGCGGAAGACATGGCGGCCACCACCGAGTTTCGTGACCGGGTATCCAAGCTTCGCAGCATGTTGGAAACTCTGAGGACAACCGGAGTGCTGTCCACGTGAGTCCACATTTATCCACGTTCTTTACCGGCACGATGTGGGAGAGCGGGGACGCAAGGACGCTTTCCCCATCGAACGCACATGAGGTCTGCTGGCGCACAACGTTCAACTACCGTAGCTTACGCACGTTCTCGACATCTCCACACGCTCTACTACTACTACCTGTTAATTCTTTAATTAAAGAACAACAGTAAGCTGACCATTCTTTCAACGTCGGGCATGCGCTTCACGATCTCTCGCGAAAAGCTTCTCGAGGGACTGCAGGCCGTCACCGCTGCGGTTCCCGCCAAGACCACACTGCCAGTGCTCGCCAACTTGTTGGTAGAGACGACTGACCGTGGAATTCGTTTATCCGCCACGGATCTCGACATTGCGGTGAGCACCGAAGTCACCGCCGATGTCGAAGCCGCCGGTGCGATCACGATTCCGGCACGCAAACTCTCGGAGATTGCGCGAGAGTTACCGCCGGCTCCGGTCAAGATTGCCACGTCGGGTGAACAGCGCGTCACGCTCGAGTGCGGGCGATCGCGATTCAAGTTGCTCGGTCTGCCACGCGACGAGTTCCCCACTTTTCCGCAGGTCCGGTTCAACGAATCGTGGCGTGTGAAATCGGGCGAGCTGCAGCAGCTGATCGGGCACACCGCCTTTGCGGTGAGCACCGAAGAGTCACGTCCGATCTTGAACGGCGTGTTGTGGGAGTTGCGTGAAGAGCGCATGCGCATGGTGGCCACCAACGGGCATCGGTTGGCACGCATGGATTTGCCGATTCCAGGTACATCGGCTCCGTCCAGCGATCTGATCGTGCCGCCCAAAGCGCTCGAGCAAGTGCGCAGGCTGTTTCCGGCCGAAGAAGAGCTGGAGATCGCACGCGGTGACAATCACCTCGGATTCCGTTCGCCGTTTACGTCGGTGTTTACGCGCCTCATCGAAGGTCCGTATCCCAACTACGAACAGGTCATCCCCAAGGACAACGACAAGTATTGCATTCTCGACAAGGGTGCCCTGGCCGGTGCACTCAAGCGCATGAGCGTGATTGCGTCCGATCAAACGCACCGCATCAAGCTGTCGTTCAACGCCGGCATGCTCAAGTTTGCTGTGACCACACCAGACCTCGGCGAAGCCGCCGACGAGTTGAGCATCAACTACGACGGCGATCCACTCGAAATCGGATTCAACGCCGCGTATCTGCTCGAGATCTTGCGCTACATGCCCACCGACGAGATCAAGGTCACGTTCAAAGCCCCCGAGCGTGCGGCCACCATTGAACCGCACGGGTGGGACAGCAACGCGGATTACTTGTGTCTGGTGATGCCGTTGCGGTTGATGGATTAGCAGCGTACGCGAGTGATGGCAGCAACAACACGCGTGCTAGCTAACTCCCGCTACGTACGTCGAGGCAAGTACACCAGAGGGAGCTGGCCGTGACATCTTTAAAATTGCTTACCGTATTTTACGTAGTCGGTACGATTGCACTCACCGTGCTTACGTTGCGCTCGCACTATCGCGCTCGGGCGGGCATTTCTTCGCGGCTGGCTACTCATGCTGTGGCAGTGGTGATCGCGGTATTGGCAGCGTTTATCGCGCTCGGTGGCGTTCGGTGGCTGCTGTTTCCGTCTTGGCCAAGTTTGGCAGTACCGGGGCTGGTAGCGGCTGTTATTCTTGGCGCATTGTGGAGCAGTTCTGGTCGGCGTATAACTACTGCAGACACGCACTAACTCCGTTCTGCGAACATATGAGATCCGTGTCCGTTCCCTACGCGAGAAACAGTTTCGCCTCTTGCGTGGCGCGGATGTTAAGAAGACTCCGGAAACGTTGCGTCGGTGTATGTCAACGTGGTCGGATCTTACGGACCAATCATTTGCCCACCATGAGCGAATCACAGTGTTGTCACGTTCGTGCGCAGGCGCTCGTTCCTCGCACGGTTTCCCTGCGCGACCTGCCCGGTTGGCAACTAACGCAGTTCAGCCGAAGACTGCTCACGAGCATTTCGCTTCCGGCAAGTTTGTTGCTCACGTCTTCTGCCGTTAGCGTGCAGTCCGGGATCGCGAAGGCGATTGACCTCAGCATTGGGGTTGGACAGATGCAATCGTCGACGCCGCACATTGGTGGAGGCATCGCCCCAACGCTTGACCTGATGGTCAGTCGATGGCGTGAAGGGACATCCAGAAAGAACCTGGTATTCGGACTGGGCGTAGGTATTCAGGGCGGCGGAACCTACGATCTGGTTTGCCGGCTTACCGCATCCGGCGACTGCATGCCGCCATACCCAGGTTTCACGAGTCTCTCCGCGCTTGCCGGATGGCAATCTCCGCGCGGCTGGCTTCGCGTCTTTGGCGGACCAACGCTCGCCTATGGCGACGAGGCCGCGCTTGGGCTGCAGGGGCGGATTGATCTTGCGGCGCCGCTGAGTCGGCGCGTTTCGCTCACGCTGAACGGGCGCGGGTTTGCGCTGCCGTCTTTCCAGGGCGCATCGTACCAGCTGTTCGACGTTGGCTTTGGCCTGCGCATCGTCGAGCGCTGACAGCTCTGCACCGGGTAGTGAGCGCTTTGCTGGTCGATCGTGAGGCGTCGTTGTATTTCGCTAATAGCACAGTTCCTCCAATGCCAGCCGAGTCTTGATCGGAATGTCTGCCTCGTCGAAGTATCGCGACACGATTTCCAGTGCTGTATCGGCTGAAGAGATGTTCAGATAGCGTAGCAAATATCGAACATCGTCAAGATCGTGAAACTCTGCACCAAGTCGCATTGCCATGCACTTCATGGCAAGCAGGTATTCCGGCTGCGCAACAAAGACTTTCAGATGCGGTCGCTCCAACCACGTGTCAAATGAACCACGCGCGCTCAACCAGCCTTTTACCGCGTCGTTCAGCCAGGTGAGTGGCACTGACGCACGATATGCCACTCGGGCAGCTGCCTCCCGAACCTGTGACGCGGGCTGAAACCATGCATCCACGTCTCTGGTAGCAGCGCGCGCCGAAAGCGACAGGCACATAACCGCGCCGCCTACGAGATAAAGCTCAGCTTTGGTATCACTGCTCGCCAGCTCCTCTTCAAGCATGACAAACAGTGCCTCGATGTCTGCCTTTGTGAGCAGCAATGAGTCACTCATGGTCAGACACGTGCGCCAATGGAGCTGTCAACAAAGATGTTGCGACGCTTGAACGGAACTGGCGCGGACACCAGCAGGTGCATTCGCAGGCTGCGCATTGGCGTGGCGAAGTGCGGCGTAGACAGCGGCGTAACGGTTTGCGTCCACTCAGGCGGATGCACGTTCTTGAGTGCGGCGGCCTGCTCCGTCATGGCGGCGACGTAGTTGCGAAGGTACGGATCGACGGGCAGGCATGTGGCATCGGACACCAATTCTCGAAAGAGCACTGGAGGGCACGCGGTGAGCAGGTCATTGAGTTCGGCCAGTGCATAGCGTGGGTCATTGCCAGACATCGCAGTGAGTAGTGCGCTGAAACGCTGATCAGCTGTTGGAAGCAAACGGCCGAGCACATACGCCGACACATCCTGGCCGGCGGCAGCGGCCTGGTGTTGCAGGGCCACCTTCTGCTCGGGGGTAAGGCGGATTTGCAGCTGCTCGGTTTTCGCCATTCTGCAACATCGCAGGAGAAGTCTGTTATGTCAATACGATCGTATTGACATAGAGGCTGATGAGGATGAGGAACCTGCCGTCGGCGGCAGGTGGTTCCCTCACCTGTTGTTAGCGCATCGGCGAGATCGCCGAAATACATGGCTTGATAGCGAATGTTGTCATGGCTATTATAGCCAGATGAAATCTGTCTCCGTTTCCTCAGCAAAAAACAGTCTGAGCGCGCTTCTCCGGGAGGTTCGAGGCGGCGCTACGGTTCTCATTACCGACCGGGGTGTTCCGGTGGCACGACTTGCACCGCTTGTGGCGGCCACCGGTCTGACGCCAGCGGCAATTGATCTCGCCCAGCGTGGTCGATTGGTGCTGCCGGAGCGGTCACCGGATAGCTCGTGGATGGACCTCCCCGCGGGCGTGCCACGCGCGGGCTGTTCGGCAGTGGCTGCATTGCTGACCGACCGTGAGGAGTCGCTGTAGTGCGCTATTGGGACAGTTCTGCAATCCTGCCCTTGCTGCTGTCCGAAGCGACGTCAGCTGCCATGCTGGCCCTTGTTGAACAAGATCCTGTGATTTTGACCTGGTGGGGAACGCGAGTGGAATGCGTATCGGCTGTCGCTCGGCTTGAGCGCCAGGGGCTCATATCGGGGAGCGATGTGAAGGCGACACTGACCCGGCTCGGCGCCCTCAGCGAACGGTGGATTGAGGTACCCGCACTCAACGACGTTCGGACGCACGCTGCACGGCTGCTGCGTACGCAGACACTTCGCGCGGCAGACGCGTTGCAACTCGCGGCAGCGATCGTAGCCGCTGACGGTGCCAACGCGTCGCTCCCGTTTGTGACATTTGACAAGCGGCTTGCAGAAGCGGCGGAACGGGAAGGGTTTGAGGTGTTGAGCGGAGGCTAGGCAGACTCAGCGTTCGACAACAACTCCGCATACGCCTTTGTAAACAGCACCGAGTCGCTCATGCTCAGACGCGTGAGGCAATGGAGCTGTCAATAAAAATGTTGCGGCGCGTGAACGGAACTGGTGAGGATACGAGTAGGTGCATCCGGAGGCTGCGCATTGGCGTGGCGAAGTGCGGCTTTGACAGCGGCACGACGGATTGCGTCCACTCAGGTGGGTGCACGTTCTTGAGTGCCGCATGTTTAGCGGGGAGTCACACCACTCGCGCGTTTCGCGAGACTCTTTAACGGGTAAGGAGCAGCGGATGCAGCCAGTGCGACAAGGCGCGCACGGATGTCATCCAGAAATGCCTCGTCAACCGGTTCAAGGACTGGCTTATGATGCCCGTGAGATCGCTGGGCGAGGCTGACCTCAATAACCGACGGATACGTGTAGTTTGCGCCGACGTTGGGCCAATAGCTGGAGTCAAGGAACCCCGCGAGCGTTGCCACGGCCGCGCGACGGACGAGCAGAGGCGCGCTGCTGTCCTCAGCTCGCTCCAGCAGCACGCGCGCCAGTCGGACGTCGGGCAACACGGAACTGGTGGTCATCAGCTGTAGCAGCGCGCCTGACTCGGGGCCACTGAGCGAGCGCCAGGCCTCGGCCAATACTTGCGGACCGGTTACCGCACAGTCTGCGAGCAGAAATACCTCGGCAGCGGCAGGCGATCGCGAAAACTCGACGGCTCTCGCGCGACACTCTTGCGCCACGGTGGAATCGCGGACCTCTCGAAGTGTCTGCGCTGGTAGCTGTGCGGTCACCGGTGCAACCGCCAGCAAGGCGCACATAAATATGTTCGACGTGGTCTTCATAGTTGGTAGTCCTGCATTCTTTAAATGCTCGAGGTGGCGTCGCAAAGCTTGGTCAGATCGGCTCCCACTCATCTGGGCAACAATCTCAGCCCAACTGCTTCAACTCACGGAATGACTGTGTGTCATGTCACCTACCACACCCGCCCCGCCGTCAACATCACTCGACACGTGACATCGACCTGGTGCTGTGCGCAACGATGCCGACACCTCAAAACAACCGCACCTACGGCCGCTCCGGCCACCCGATCGGTTCAATGCTGCACGACCCCGCCTCGCACCGATAGCGCTTGATCACGGTGTCACTGGCTGAAGCGTCGAAGAAGCCATTGCGCAGCTGCATCATCTCGAGTTCAAGCGTTTGGGTGTCGTCCCGGAGCACGACCAGAATCTTGTTCTGTCCTATGCCGCGGGTGATGAGGTACAGCCCCGGCGTACCCAGCGGAAACTTATAGGCATCGCCGTAGGTGATACTGTCCGCCGGCATGGTACGGCGAGATGCCAGATCGATGTAGCCACGAGCGGCGGCCTCGCGCGCCAGAGTCGCAAAGTCGTCCAGCTCCAGCTGTACTGTCAGTTCGACAATGCCCTGCAGATACATGCGTCCATTGTTGTAGAAGGAGTCCTCGGACTTGACGATCTCGGCGTCGTCCGGCACCCAGAGCCCGGAGTACTCGCGCGCCATGGTGAGTGGGTTGGGGGGAGGCAATGGAACACCGTTGTCGAAGCAGCCAGTAGTCCACAGCGTAAGGCTAACTGTGAGGAGGCAGGTTGACACGCGCGCGCGTACCACAAGTCCGTATGACATCAATTCGGCGTGTTCGATGCCTTGAACCGACGTTCATAGACAACGACGTTCACGATCAACGCGGCGACAATGTGGAGCGCTATGCCAAGCATTGGCATTTCAGTTTTCGACCCGTGTAGGTGAGCGACAACGGATATCGCAACTATACCGATGATGTTGAGGAAACCCACGACGCCGGCATCCAACACGCGGACAGGACGCAAGAGTTGTGTCCAGCGGCGTGTTCGCGCTCCCAGGTACAGTGCACTGAACAGACCAAACGCCGCCGCGACGAACATCAGCGTGCCGAGCTCGTAGTCTAGCTGGCGCTGCGCGAACACCATGCGCGGATCGCCCGCGTCGTAAGCGGCTGGACTGTGACGCCCGATAGCGAGGCACGCAGCTGCGACGAAGGCCACGAACGCCGTGACAGCTCCATTCCGCATGGAGAGGAGCGCAAGTTGGAGAGGTGTCCGATGAGAAGGGGACATCTGGTTACCAGTAAAAGCAGAATGCGATGCCCGGAGCAAAGCCGATGGCCTGGAACATGTCGTACGTTGGCTGAATCCCAGCCCCCTTGAGAATCGTTGAAACGAATCGATTGGAGCTTCCTAAATAGATCCAATTTTCGAACTCTGCTCGTGCTCGTGACGCTCCATTCTGATATGCCGACATCGCGCTGCTACCGGCGACCTTCACCCAGCGGTAGTCGTCAAATGTCGCATAGTAGGGCGCCGGTTGTTCGAAGTGGAACGCGACCTCGAAAAGCTGTTCCACCGGCCAAGGCCCCAAGAGCTCTGTGACCCAGATTGAGCTGCTTGTCGAGCGCGCGGACGCCGTGTGACGCGCGCGGATGTACGTGTTCCATTGCGCCGAGATCAGCCACGACCCTACCCAGATTCCTGGTGAACTCTTGAGACACGAGGCAGATCCTGACCCGCTGCAGACCTCTACGCCGGGCATGTTCAGAGGCTCCGGACCCGGGGTATCCCAACCATCGTCCAGAGGATTCTGAGATGCTGAGCACGACGGCAAAATCGGATCGTCAGTGCCGCTCGGTGGAGGTGGAGGTCCGGAAGGTCCACCCCCGGGAGGCGGCTCATCGCCATCGCCTTCATCCTCCGGGCAATAGAAACCAACACCGCCTAAACCGTTCGCCCAGAGCGTACAGCCATTGTCGCACGAGTACTGTCCTCTGGGATGAGCGAGTGCTGCGGTGTTTGAGGGGCTCGAAACGGTTCCAGTCCCCATCTCAGCGTCAACCCACATTGCATTACCGCCAAAGACGCACTGCACACCGTCGCAATCAAAGGAGTTGAAACCGCTGTCGTACCAGCAGGTCATCCCATCGTAGAAGTCATGCGTCATGGCACTTACATTCGGCGCTCGATCATCGCGTGCGCGTCTCCCAATTCCGGCACCGTCCCCACGCAGGAAGTACTCTTTTGCCGCTGCCACTGCTTCGCGGTCTCGCGGAATTACGCAGTCGATGAGGGCACTTGGCTGCTTGGACACACCATCCCAGCGGATAAACTGGATGCGGGACAGCACTGTCGCGGCAGAGATCGTTTTGCCACCACCGGGCAACGCCATACGACTTGACGTACGCGTTGTGCGCGAGGGCTGCAAATGCACGGTGCAACTGTTCGCGTTGTCCAACTGTAGCGGCATGAGTGCGGGCGGCGCTGCGGCTCGCGCGGGAAGCAGCGCGGCTGGAGGAGCGCTGGCCGGCAACTCAAGGTCATCCGGCGGTTGTACTGGCGTGTTGCTGTCGCACGCCCCGAGAATAGCGACCAACGATGCGAGCGTTAATAGCGTTCGCAGCGAGGTGCAGCGAGGTGCAGCGAGGTGCAGCGAGGTGCAGCGAGGTGCAGCGAGGTGCAGCGAGGTGCAGCGTGGTGCGGCGTGGTGCGGCGTGGTGCGGCGTGGTGCGGCGTGGTGCGGCGTGGTGCGGCGTGGTGCGGCGTGGTGCGGCATGGGCTCTCCGGTACGCGGTTGGCACGGGCAGTCGCAACGTGTACATCGTGAGGTCGACACACGTTCAACGGGTTGGTGCGCAAGGTAGGTACCGCAAGATGCCGTGGTGAGCGATGGTGCGCTATAGGACATTTATCGTATAGACAGAGGCGTTTTCATTGGTTAAAGAGTGCGCATCGAGAACAAAATATGTGGCCACTCAGGACGCCGTTCGTTCTGCGAAATCGATTCAGTGCACTGCATGTCAGATGTGTCATGTCACCTACCGCACCCGCCCCGCCGTCAACACCACCCGCTGTGTGAGCGACTGCTGCCCCTGATCACGCCGCGCTGAGTCACGTACATCGAGCTGCATCACTGATTCCGATTGCAGCGTCACCAGAGAACCGGTGCTGGCATCAACCACCAACTGCTGCGCCCCGCTACCGCGGCCCGTAAGCCCCACCGTGCGCCAACTCGTGGCCAACTGACCCTCCACGCGCGTTTGCAACGTGCGTGCGATGTTTGCCTGAGTAAACGCACCATCCGGTCCGACTACCAACGACTGTATTGTGGACGTGCTCACCTGCTGCACCGTGACCGGCACGCCGCCGCGACACATGAACACACGTGTGGTATCGCTCCACGATTGGCCCACCACAAGTTCCGGCGGCAATCGCACCAGCAGTTCGCGCGCCAGTGCCAGCGCACTCATTTCGGGCTTATCACACTCATTTACAAGCGCGGGACGCGGTGACACGCGAGCGGTGAGACCGTTGAGCGTAGCATCAAACGGCACGGTGAGCGGCGCCACAGGCCGCGACGGCGTGCTGGCTACACCGGAAAGCGCCGAGCTGCGCGAGCCGGTGACACGCTCGGAGCTGCTGATCACGAAGCCGTCCACACGACCGGTGCTGCGCAGATCGAGCGCGCGCCCAAGCTGGCCGACGCCAATGCGCTCCATCGCAAAACTGACGCGCGCCCGCGTAACAATCTCCTCGCTGACAGGTGTACCGCCGCTGTCCCGTTCCACGCGAGCGGTGCTGATCACGTCGTAGCGCAGGGTGTCGTGGCTGGTGGCAATGGTCAGGCGCAAAGGGGCCTTGGGCGCGGGTGGCGTCACCACTACCACGGGCGGCGCATCGGGCAGTGGCTCGATAGCGGGCCGTGCAGGCGCACAGGCGGCCGAACTGAGGCTCGCCAACACCACCACCAGCAAAGCGGGTGTGTGCGCGGCAGATCGTGGGCCAGGCATCATGCAGACGTGGCGAAGGTAAGACGTGTCATGTGACGCAAAGCAGAGTTTGCACAAGACCAACAACCCATGGGTGAGTCGCCGGCCTGTAAGCCGGGTTCTGTCGGTATGTGGCGATACCCTGCCGCACACCGGACGGTCATTTCTCTCGACGTGCCGTTGCCGACACGTTCCAGCAGCCAACCCGCGGCTCGGCGCATTGCTACGCCGCTTTCGAGACGGGCCGTCTCTCGCCGCCTATTCGGCCTTGCTCCGGCTGGGGTTTGCCGTGCCACCCGTGTTACCACGGGCGCGGTGGGCTCTTACCCCACCCTTTCACCCTTACCTCGGCTTGCGCCGAGGCGGTTTACTTTCTGTTGCGCTGTCCGTCACGCGAAGCTCACGCCGCGCGCGCCCAGGCGTTACCTGGCAACCTGCCCTGTGGAGCCCGGACTTTCCTCGGCGCACACACTTGCACATGCACGACGCGACCGTCCGGCCGACGATCACCCATTGATCACCTGCAATATACCCGCGGGCCAACCGACGCGGTCCCCGCGACACACAACGCACATCGCACATCGCACATCGCCAAGAATTGCAATGAACTGATCACGCTTGCGTTGCGTGCGGTTGGTCTGGTGACAGGTATGTGACGCCGGTGTGTACTCTGAAGTACGCGCCTGCCTGTCGGACCGGACCGCTGCGGCGCCTACACGTTTGCCTGCACATTCACGTGCCCACTCGCGGGTGCACCCCCTTCCTCCATCTCTTCGCGGAGTAGTGTATGTCATCGGACTTCAACTACCCACGTCAGGGTCGGTCGGCCGATCTGCCCCCCAGTCTGCTGCGTCCCGCGTGGAAAAGCGCCCGCAAACCAGTTGCTAAGCCTGGTGCATTGCCCACCGAAACGGACGACGGCAGCGCGCACGGCACGGGCGAACGAGGGTCGCGCAACGCTTTCAATAAATCACCCACCTCCACCTCCGTCGTCACCATGCTCACGCCGGAGGAACGCACGCGCGTAGACGCCGCCGGTAACGGATGCTACACCGCGCTGCACCGTGACTCACTCGACGAAGTACTGCAGGATCTGCGACAGTGCCGAGCTGAAGCGGTGCTGGTATCGGTTGCGCGCTGCAATGCGCAAGCCGCGTCGTCTGTGGCGCGATTGGTGCGGGAGTTTCCAACAGTGCCGGCCGTCGCACTCTGGTGCGAGAACGGCCCCGATGCAGCGCACGCGGTGCTGGCCCTCGGTCACTACGGCGTGCAATCGCTGGTTGACGCGCGCGACCCGTCGGGATGGCGTGTTTTGCGCAAACTGTTTTCACTGCAGCGCGACGGTCGCATTGAACGACAGGCGTTGTCACGTCTGGCCGGCCTCTTGATCGATGCACCGGAAGATTGTTATCGCTTTCTCGATACCTGCTTTACCGCGCCCGCGCGTGTTGGCACGGTGCGTCAGCTCGCCAGGCGACTGGGTATTCGCGGCAGCACGCTGATGAGCCGATTCTACCGAGCGAGTTTGCCCGCACCCAAACGCTATCTCTCACTGGCGCGTCTGGTGCGCGCGGCGGCGCTGTTTGAAAACCCGGGCATGAGTATCACGCAGGTTGCCAACACTTTGGAATATTCATCTCCACAAAGTTTTGGACGGCACATTCACACCATGATTGGTGTGACTGCGGTGGAGTTTCGCCGGGAGTTGGACGGACCACGCATGCTGGAACGTTTTGTTGACGACTTGATCACGCCTCATCTGGGCATACTGCGTCGCTTTCGTCCACTCATTGTGTTGCCCACCTTTTCACGCGACGACATCAGCACGTCCGCACTGCTACCACCCACACCACTACGCCACGAGGGGATCGCGCTTGGGCAGCACGGCGGTACGAGTGCGTGACGCGACTGTTCCCGCGGCGGCCGTCGCATCGCGCGATGTGTTGATCAACGTTGGTCGTACACTGCCATCACGAGACGATGCACTGCCGTTGGCATTGGGTAGCGCGTGACTTGTACGCGCATCACCCGAGGAAACACGCGACACCGCCGCACGCAGACGTGCTGCGGCTTCGGAGAGTTGTCCGGCGCTCAACGCCAGCTCTTCCAGTGCGCTGCCCTGTGCCACGACGGCATCGGTCGCGTGCTGTGCGTCGGCCACGGCGCGTTCGGCGCGTTCGTCTACGGTTTGGAAAGACGCGTCTACAGCCGACGTGGCGTTGGCTTGTGCGCGCGCGAGATGGGCCGCGTCATCTGCGTGTTCGGCAATGCGCGTGATGTCGGCCAGCATCGAATCCAGCGCACCACGTGCCTCGTGTGCAATGCCGCCCACACCGCGTACGTCCTGCGCTGTGGCATCCATCGACGCCACGGTAGCCGCGATCTCTTCGCGGACTGCATGCACGGTGGCCGCAATCGCTTTCGCGGCGCGCGCACTTTCACCAGCCAGCTTTCTGATTTCTTCAGCGACTACCGCAAACCCGAGTCCATGTTCGCCGGCGCGTGCCGCTTCAATGGCGGCATTCAAGGCCAGCAAGTTGGTTTGTCGTGCAATGCGCGACACGGTGGTGACAAACTCACCCACACGCTCCGACGCGGGAACCAATGCGCTCACTTGTGCTGCCGCCTGTTGCACACCATCGCCCACCTGCACCAAAGTCTGGGCCGCCCGTTCAATGGCATTCCGACTGGTCACGGCGGCGCTGTCCATGGCGCGTGCGTCACGCGCGGTTTCGTCGGCACGGGCCACGGCCAACACCGCTGCGTCGCGCGCATTGCGGCTGGCGTGTGCACCCTGCGTGACGCTCGCACGCTGTGCACCCAACTCGTCTTTCAGCGCCTGTACACCGCGGTGTGCTTCACGCGCTCGGCCCTGCAGCACGGTAGAGGCGCCACCCACCTGCGCGGCCACGGCCGCCAGCTCATCGCTCTCGCGTTGTACGGCGGTGATGAGACGGGTGACTTCATCGAGCATGGCGTTGTAGCTGCGCTCAAGAAATCCGAGCTCGTCGCTGTAGCGCGCGTCGGCGCGCGCCGAGAGATCACCCGCTTCCACCTGCGCCATGCGTTCACGGGTACGGCGCAACCGTCGAATCAGCTTGGTGGGAATCGGGACGATCTGTTGCGACACAATCCCCAGCAACACCGCGGCGAGCAACACCTCGGTTACTGGCGGTGCCGCTTCGGGAAACAGACGGGCATGCACGGCACTGGCCGAAAGAAAGCCCACTTCGGAGCAGGCCAGCACCACAAAGCCGAGTGCCCGTCCACGATCAAACGAGTACGGCACGACTGCCAGCAGATACAAAATGGCCAGCACGGGTGCACCAAAAATCGCGATCAACAAACTGATGAGCAGCGTGTCGAATGCGGCAAACAGATAGCGGTGCCACCATCGATAACGTCGTTCATCGAGCGCATACGCGCTCAATCCCCAGTTGCAGCTCACCGCCACCAGGAAAAGCACCATCATCACCGGGATGGGTACATCCGTAAGGCCGATTTGCACACTCACGATCAGCACGACCGCAACCAGAATGGTGCTCCAGAATCGGCGGCGACCGGCGACACGGAACGTATTCAGGTCCTTGTCGCGCTCTTCGTCGGCCGAGTGCGCGAGGCTGCTGTGAAAGCGGGGTAACGAGGTGATCTTGGGGCTGGTCACGGTAGTCGGGGTTGGCACCGGGCTTTGTTGGCCGCAGCGCATTCCCCCTATGACGACTAACCGGCCAGCCGCGCCACCAGTTCGGTCGCTTTGGCCAGACTGCGCACAGAGAGCCCAGCGGCTTCCAGCGCTTCTCGGCCGCCCTCTTCGCGGTCTACTACCGCGAGCACGCCCAGCACCACACCGCCAGCTTCGCGGATGGCCTCCACGGCGGTGAGCGCTGATCCGCCGGTGGTAATCACGTCTTCCACTACCACGACCCTGTCGCCCGACACAAACGGCCCCTCCACCCGACGCCCTGTGCCGTGCTGCTTGGCCTGCTTGCGAACTGTAAAGGCCCGAACCATTGCTCCTTCACCCCGTTCGTGGGCAAACGAACTCGCGTGCGCGATCGCGTAGGCGATCGGATCGGCGCCGAGTGTGAGACCGCCTACAGCGTCGGCCGACCAACCGGCGGCGCGCAGCTCCGCCAGTCCGAGTTCGCCCAGGAGGCGCTGTCCTTCGGGACTCATGGTGGTGAGGCGGCAGTCTACGTACAGAGAACTACGCCGCCCGGAGGCCAGGACAAAGTCCCCCTGCTTCGCCGACCGTTCGGCCAGCAATGCAATCAGTTGATCCCGCGATTCCGAGGCCTTCGGCTCGTGGTTCATCCTCGGCGGAAGAACCCTTTCATTTTACCCAGCAGTCCGCCGGACTTGTCGTCGTCAGGCGCAGGACTGGCAGCCGTTGGTGCCGTTCGTGGTGCCGGACGCGAAGCGGGACGCGGTTCGGGGACGGCCGCGGCGGGTGCGGCGGGTGCGGCTGACATGGGGCCGGGGCTGGCTGTGGCATCCGCCAGTGCGGCGGCAAACGCAGTCACGCTGTCGTAGCGGTCTTTGGGGCCCTTGGCGAGGGCCTTCATGATGACGGCTTCCACGGCCACCGGGAAGAGCAGGCCCGGTTTCGCACTACTGAGCGATGTGGGCGGCTGGGTGAGCAGCTGTGAAAAGAGCTCGCGCGGCGTTTTGCCCACGTAGGGCAGGGCGCCGGAGAGCAGAAAGTACGCGATCGTGGCTAACGAGTACTGATCGGCCGCGTGTCCCACCAGTTCTCCGGAGAGGGCTTCCGGCGCCACGTACATGAGTGTGCCAACAAAGAAACCGGCGCGGGTAAGGCGCTGGTCCGGCGAGGCGTCGGTGTCGGCAGCAATACCGAAGTCCAGCAGCATGACGTGCCGCGACTCCGGATCGTACATGACGTTTTCCGGCTTGAGATCCCGGTGCACGATGCCCGCGTCGTGCGCAGCCTGAACGGCGGCGCACAGCTGCGAGATGATGTGCGAGACCTCGTTGATTGGCAGCGGACCCTGCTTTTCAGCGTATTTCTCGAGGAGCTCCCCCTCGGCCCAGTCGATCGCCAGATAATAGCGCTCGTTTTCAGCCTGGCCGAAGTTGATCGTGCGCACGATGTTGGGATGCACTACGCGCTGGCCGAACTGCGCTTCGCGAAGAAAGCGCTGCACGGCCGTTTTGTCGTGCCGCAACTTTTCGCGCAGCACCTTGATTGCCACCGTGCCATGCTCCGCATGTTCGGCGCGGTACACCGTGGAGGTGCCACCTTCGCCGACCTTTGCGCGCAGCGTATAGCCGGCGACACTTAATCCTACGAGTGATTCTATAGACACGGGGCGAACCTAACGCGCGACTCACCGTCCAGCAAGGCACCAGGTGGAGTTGCCTGAATCCGGTTGGCACAGACGGCACGTCTCGTTGGTAACATTTCCACGGGTATTGGGTGTAATTGGCCACCTGTCCGTTGGTTTGGCAGGACCGTACCGGTCATTGCCGTTTCTCTTTTTGTCTTCTACTCCTCGGCTGCATGTTCGACTCACGCGCTATTGTTTCACTACTGCTGGCCACCGCGCTGGTGTCGTCTGCCTGTCGCAGCGGCCCGGCGGTAGGTGCAGACGGCCAGCCGGTTCCCGAGTCCAGCCGCAGCGCCACTGACCTACGCACGATGGCACCCGTCAACGTGTCTGACACGTACAAAGCGATGGGACTGATCGCCGGTCGAGGGGCCATGCCATTTGTTGCCCGCGTGGCGTTTTTCCCTGATCGGTACAGCGACTCCACACTGGTCATGGTGTCCATGTCGTTGTCACCTCGCTACCTGTCTTTTGCTCGTGAGGACAATCAGTACGCCGGTGGGTATACGGCGCGGCTGGACCTGCGTCGGGGTCCCAATCTGGTGCGGCAGGTCGAGGCCAAGGAAACAGTACGGGTGGCCACCTTTCGCGAGACGGCTCGTACCGATGAAAGCCTGATCTGGCAGCAGTTTGTACGCATGGCGCCGGGACAGTACAGCTTGTTGGTGGCGGTCCGCGACGCCGGTAGCCCGCGAGCCAGCGGTGAAGAAGTCACGCTAACCGTGCCAGCGTTCGATGGTGTGTCGCTCAGCTCTCCGGTACCAGTGTACGAGGTGGCTCCACGTACCACGGCCGATTCCATCCCCAGTCTGCTGGCCCGTCCGCGCGCCACGGTGACGTTTGGTGTCGACGCCGTGGTGCCAGTCTATGTAGAGGTGTCGGGTACGCGTGAGGCCACACGGATTCGTACGGAAGTGCGCGGCGAGGGAGATGCGCTGCTGTGGCGCGATTCAATGGTTTTGCTGGGCCGAGGCGGTGATCTGGTGAGCGGTACCGTGCTCGTGCCAGCGGCCAGCATCGGAGTGGGAGTGGTGAGCCTTCAGGTAACGCAGTCCGATCGACCAGACACGGCCCGGACGCAGCTCCTGGTGACGCTGGGAGAAGATCTGCCGGTAACGAGTTTTGACGAGATGATTCGCTACCTGCAGTTCTTT
>JBBRDJ010000052.1:0-23818 GCA_038203945.1 Gemmatimonadales bacterium | reverse complement strand
ATAGTTGCTGTTGCTGTTGCCGTGTCCTCTGTGCCTCTGCGGTGATGGTTGTTGCCCTAAGTGACGGCGAACTGCTTGCACCACAGAGACGCGGAGGGGTACTGCAACAAGTGGGAAAAAACGGCGCACGCGCGACACGATTCGTACCATTTCAATAGTTGTTGTTGCTGTGTCCTCTGTGGCTCTGCGGTACGAGCCGTTGAGGCGCTCCATGCCCTAAGTGACGGCGAACTGCTTGCACCGCAGAGACGCGGAGGGGTACTGCAACAGATGGGATGCCAAACGTTTTTTGTTGCCGCGGGGCGGCCGGTATCCGTTCCGTGGTGGAAGTTCTCCGCTAGGCTGCCAGCGCCACCACAATTGAGAGCGCACGCGCGAGGCCACGTGGCCCATCCACGTTTTCGTACCACTCGTTGGCGGTGTGAGCGCCCCCGCCTCGTCCACCGGCGCCAATCGTGATGGCGGGAATGCCGCGCGACAGCGGAATGTTCGCGTCGGTACTGGCGATGGCGCCCAGTGGTTCGCGCCCCGAGGCGCGCGTGGCGGCCATGGCCAGTGCTACCACCGGATGATCTTCATCGAGATGGCCGGCCGGTCGTTCACCAATGAGTTGCACATCTGCATGCAGGGCATCGCTGGGTCGGCCTCGGTTTTCATCACGCGTGGCCTGCTGCACCAACCGACGCAGCTGCGTATCCACCTGGCGAAGTGATGCTTCGTCAGTTGCCCGCACGTCTACTTCAAGCCACGATGAGGTGGGGATGGCGGTGAGTGATTCACCACCGCCGATGCGTGCCACTGACACGGCAACGCGTCCACGAAACTCCGTTGGTAGCGACGACAGCCAATGCGTGGTGCGGCCGGCGGCGTGAACCGCATTGGGCCGACCGAAGTCGGCCCACGAATGGCCGCCGGGTCCGCTGAACGTGATACGAAAGCGTCGTGAGCCGAGTGCGTGATGTACGATGCGCTCGTCTCCCGGACCATCGAGCGCGATCACGGCATACGGAGCGACGCCATTGGTGGCGAGGTCGTCAAAGTACGCGCGTGCGCCTTTGAGGTTGCCCAACCCTTCTTCCCCCACGGTGGCCACGAACTCGATCGGTCGGGCCAGCGGTGTCGCATCGCCATCGAGGCCAGGCACGCCCAGCGCGTCCGCCAGCGCGAGCATGCCGCCCAGGCCGCGCGCGTTGTCGCCGATACCGGGGCAGGTGACCCGCGCTCCATCGCGTCGCAAAATGAGCGGTGTACCTACCGCGAAGACGGTGTCGAGGTGCGCCATGCACACAATCGGTGAGGCATTGTTCAGGTGCGACGGGCGACGAGCGATCACGTTGCCGGCGCGATCACTGCGCACCGAGGCGAAACCGCGCAGGCGAAACGCATCGGCGACCAGGGCGGCGCGTCCGGCTTCGCCACCGGTGGGTGCGGCCAACTGTGCGAGCCGGATCTGTGTGCCGAGCGTGGCCTCGTCACAGCGAGCGAGCGCCGTGTGCAATGGCTGGAGCTGGTCTGACAGAGAGCGAAGGTGGCGTTCGGCGCGGGCCAGCGACGATGGAACCGATCGATTAATCGTCATCGGTACACGCTGCGCTCCAGCGCACGCAGGCGCAAGTCGAACGCCACGACTGGACGAACGCGCCGCACTGTGGCAATGTTGAAGAGTTCCAGACTGCGCTGACACTGCGCCCGGACGTGTCGTCCGGCGGTGAAGGGCAACCACCCGGTGTTATGTCGAGCCTTCGCGTTCGTTTGCTGCTACTGGTTGGCGCGGTGCTGGTTCCGTCGTTGCTGCTGGTGCTGGGGCTTATGGTCCGCGAGCGTCAGGTTGGGTTGCAAGTTGTGGAGAGAGCCGCGTTGCGCCGCGTGGATGAAGGGCTCAAGCTACAGCAGGAAGAGATCGATGACGGACTGCGCATTCTGGAAGGGCTGGTCATGCTCGCCCAGATTCGCGACGGTGACGCGGCGACCTGCCAGCGGGCGTTGGTCACGCTGAGCGGCATGATTGAGGAAGGCCGGTCGCTGGCGCGCACGCGGGCTGACGGCACGCAAGACTGCTCCACCCGGAACACGGAGTCGTTACCGCGCAACGTGGCCGACAACCCGTTGTTTCTCCGGCTCCGGGAAACCAACGCACCAGTTGTGGGACCCTTTGTGCGGAGGCCCGCGACTGGTGAGCTGCTGCAGCCGGTAAACGTACCGATTAAGAATGAGCTGGGCGAGTTTGCGGGCGCGCTCTCCGCAGGATTGCGCATGCGGTGGTTTGATCGACTGGTGACGTCGCTCTCAACAACCGAAGATGCCGTTGTTTCGTTGTCCACCGTGGGCGGCGTATTGTTGAAGCGCGATCCTGTCGATCCAACAAATCGTACGGCGCATCCAGACTCGCCGGTTTCCATAGCCATGCAAGGTAAGGAGCGCGGTGTAGTCGAAGCCAACGGCATTGACGGCGTCCCACGCGTGTGGGCGTTCAGTCGTTTGCCCTCGTCCGATACCACGCCGGTATGGCTCACGGTAGGGTTGCCCGCAGAAGCGGTCTATCAGACGGCGTATGAGGGAGTAAGTGCGGAGCTGCGCAACACACTCATCTTGCTCGTGGCATGGCTGCTGGTGGTGGCCGGACTGGCCTGGTGGGCCACGGATCGTTTCGTATTGCGCGATGTGCGCACGTTGTTGAAAGCTACGGAGCGACTGGGCTCTGGCGATTTGACGGTGCGTACCGGTAGTGACGCGCGATCTGTTGAAATGGCGCGATTGTCGGACAGCTTTAATCAAATGGCGGCTCGGCTCGAAGAGCGCCAATCCCGCGAGGCGCAGGCGCAGAAGCTGGAAAGCATCGGCCAACTGGCGGGTGGCGTGGCGCATGATTTCAATAACTTGCTCACCGCGATCATCGGCAATGCGGAGCTGGCGCGTGATTCGCTGCCACCATCGGCTCCGGCACGGCGCGAACTCGAAGCCGCCCTTGATGCGGCCGATCGTTCGGCGGCTCTCACGCGTCAGCTGTTGGCCTTCGCGCGACGCACCGAACTCGCACCGCGCGTGGTCGCGGTGAACACCTTGTTGCACGATGTAAGCGCCCTGTTGCGTCGACTGATTGGTGAACACATTTCGCTCGGCGTCAACGCGTCGGACGACCTGCGTCCAGCGGTGATCGACGCTACGTCGGTGGAGCAGGCCGTGGTGAACCTGGTGGTTAACGCGCGCGACGCGATGCCGTCCGGTGGACAGGTGGTAATCACCGCCCGGAATGAGCACGTGGCCAGCGGCGATCTGGACCACGCACACGGTGTACCGGTGGCCGAGTGGATTGTGATCACCGTCCGCGACACTGGCACTGGCATGCAACCCGACGTGCTCGATCGCGCCTTCGAGCCGTTCTTCACCACCAAGCCGGTTGGGAAAGGCACCGGTCTCGGACTGGCGATGGTCTATGGCACGGTGGCGCAGCACAACGGCCATGTGTGGGTTGAAAGTGCGCCCGGGCATGGCACCACCGTTCGATTGTTTCTTCCGCCGGCCCAGTCCGGCGCGGTACCGGAGGCCGCACCGATTCCTGTTACGCAAACGCCGCTGGTCACGGGTCGCACGGTGCTGCTGGTCGAAGACGAGCGGGCCGTACGTGCTCTCGTGGCTCGCGTGCTGCGGGGCAACGGCTTTCAGGTCATTCCGGCCGAGGATGGCCAGGACGCGTTGGCGCAGTGTGATGACGCATTGCTGTCGCGCATTGATCTGGTCGTCACGGATGTGGTCATGCCTCGGCTTGGCGGGCCCGCACTTATCGAGGCACTGCGTGAGCGAAGACCCGATTTGCCTGTACTGTTTGTATCTGGCTATCGGGAAAACAACGCGCTCGACAACGTAATGGAGGCGGCCAACACTGGATTTCTCCCCAAACCGTTCACGCCCGGTGTGCTGCTCAGGGCGGTGCATGAACGGCTTGACGATACAACGTCAACGGCGCCATAGCGTTACACGACAGCATCAGGCGTTGCGCCGCGCGCCGTGCCACGGAGCGCGCTAACGCTGACCTGCTTTCGTGCCGTTGGGACCGATCGTGCGTTCGAACAATTCGAAAATGCGCCGATACTCGTCGGTCCATGAATCGGGGCGCTCAAAGCCGTGGTTCTCCACCGGATACACGGCCATTTCCCAGTCGGTTTTGCCGAGTTCAATGAGGCGTTGCGACAGCCGCACCACGTCCTGAAAGTGCACGTTGGTGTCCACCATGCCGTGTGCGATCAGCAGCGGATCTTCCAGCCCTTCGGCAAAAAAGATTGGAGATGACCGGCGATACGACAGCGTGTCGTTCTGTGGCAGATTGAGAATGCGACCGGTGTAGCCATGGTTGTAATGCGCCCAGTCGGCCACGGAGCGCAGTGCGGCGCCGGCACCGAATTCTTTCGGTGCGTTGAACAGCGCCATGAGCGTGATGAAACCGCCGTAGCTGCCGCCGTAGATGCCAATACGTTCGGCGTTGATCCCATGTTCGCGTTGCAGCCAGCGTGAGCCGTCGACATGATCCTGCAGATCGCGTCCACCCATGTGCTGGTAAATCGCCGTGCGCCAGTCACGCCCGTATCCCGCCGATGCGCGATAATCGATATCGAGCACCACGTAGCCCTTGCTCGCCAGCAGGTGATGGAACATGTACTCGCGCGGATAGCCCGACCAATACTCGTGCACATTGTGCAGGTAGCCGGCCCCGTGCACAAAAATCACGGCGGCACCATTGCGCGTGGCGCCCACTTCCTCCGGCGTGTACATGCGTGCTGGCACCGCCACCCCATCGCTGGCGGGAATGTTGACAATGCGTGGTGGCAGCCACGTCGCCCCGCGGAATGCAGCGCTCGTGGACACCGTCAACTGTGTGCGCTGCGACCCGTTCACACGCTGCACGAAGAGCTCCGGCGGCGAGTTGGACGCCGAATACACCGTGGCCATCTGCGCACCGTTGGGGCTCACTACCACATCATGCGAACCGGTTTGCGTGGTCAGACGTTCGCGTGTGCCACCCGCGACCGGCATGCGCCAGAACTCACGCACATACGGCGACGTCTCGCTGGTGTGCATGAAGAACGAGCGACGATCGGGTGAGACTTCGGCCGTCAGCACTTCCCATTGGCCGCTGGTGAGCGCGGTGCGTGCGCTGCCGTCGGGCTGTGCGGCGTAGAGGTGCGCGTACCCACTCGCCTCGGAGACAAACCACGCGCGACCGTCCGGCAGCCAGCCCGAGCAACTGAAGCACGGTCCGTTTACCCACGCGCTGTCCTGCAACGCATCGGTCACCATTGCGCTGCCGCCGCTATCCGGCACGGACACGATGTAGCGCGACTTGAAGTCGCTCGTTGTGGCAAACAGCAGTGCCATGCTACCGTCAGCGCGCCATTCCGATGTTTGAATGGACGCAGCTCGCATCGTGGTGTCGCCGTTGATCACGCCAATCGGTGAGAGCTGGCCCGTATGCAAATCAGCGCGCCACGCACGTACGCGGGCTTGGGCCTCGCCCACTTTGGAGCGCGTGGGAATCATTTCGGCGTAGCCATTGGCCGTGATGTAGTTGGGCACGTCGGCGGTGCGCGCGCCCGTCGCCGAGGCCGCGGTAATCACAATCGCCGACTGCATACGCGGCGACACACTCACACTTACCACGCGCTCGCCCGATGGCGCATAGATCGGCTGCAACCGACGCATGGCTGCCGAATCGCGCTCCAGCCGATTGAGCGAATCGTCGCGCGCTCGATCCCGAATAACGGCCAGCAGGTCAAGCTGATCCCGCACCAATGCGCCACGTTGTCCGGTGGCGCGAGCTGAATCGCGCGCCGGTTGACCGGTGCGTACATCGGTGAGCTGCTTGACCGTCCCAGTGGCCAACTGAAGGGCATACGCGTTGCTCTCGCGCATAAACAGTAAATGCTCCTCGCTGGCGCTGAATCGGGGATCCGATTCGCCGGCCACCGTTTCCGTGAGTCGACGAGCCTGGCCGGTGCGCGTGTCGATGAGCCACAAGTCGCCGTTGGCCGACACCGCGCGCGTGCGACCGTCACGTGTGAGCGGACCGCTCGCCAGGTACGGCGCGATGGAATCGGCGTGCGCCGCACCTGTTTTCTCCGGTCGCGCGTTGGCCGCCGGACGCACGCGATACCACGATGTGGGCGCATCCCACGCCGACTCTGCCTCCGCCCAGCGAAAGTAGATCCACTGTCCGTCGGCGGTCCACCGCACCTGGGACGGTTCGCGACCATAGTGCTCTGGGCCGCGCATGATGTTCGCAATCGACATCTCAAACGCAGGCGCTGCAGGCTGTGCACCTGCAGGCTGGGCCACCAGCAACCCGGTCAGTAAAGCAGGCAGCAATGCGGCGCGAGCACCGCCGGTCGAAGCGTGTCTGGTCAGGCGCGCCATCGCGCGGGAGGGACTGAGTAGAGCCATGGTCATGCGTAATCCATGCGGGTCGGAAACGTCGATAGGAGGGCAGCCCGTATCACGTCACAATGCGCACGCGGACAACCGGTGAGTTGCTGCAAGCTACACGCCCAACTCAGCTGCGAGCGACACAAATGGGCCCCGTGCGTGACGGAACAGCCGGTTGCCGTGACACTCCCGTGACCCTGCGCACTGCGTAGCGTCTCTTGGTAGCATCTCATGGAAGCGTCTCCTGGTAGCGTCTCCTGGTAGCGTCTCCTGGTAGCGTCTCCTGGTAGCGTCTCTTGCACGGAAGGGTCAGCGAGGCACGCTGTTCCCGATCTGCTGTGCCCCACCGATCTCCCCTCGGCTGTGAACGACGATCAGACCACTGCACGTCCATCGGTCATCCTGGCAACGCTGGCCGCCATCGCCATCGCGCTCGCTGTTTGCGCGACCGCAGCGACGGTCATTGTGGCGTCCGATGTGACCCGTGAGCGCAGCAAGGTGCAGACAATTGAGCTGATCGATCAGAAGTCGGTGACCGAAGCGAGAGGGTCGCTCACCGCTGCTGGCGGTTTACGTGAGGCCGTGGATTCGCTGGTCGCTTCCCTGGCGCCATTTGCACCAATCGATTCCATCACGCTGCGACGCATCAGCAATCAGTGGCGACCGCACAAGGCAAAGCACGGCGTTTTTGTGAGCCTGCCGGACAGTCTGCGACCCGCCGACCCCCCAGCGTCGTCGCTGGCTGAACTCACACGACAGCTCGACGTACTGCGGAGCAACTCCGCGTCTCACGTCGCCAAGGCGTTGGCCATCGACTCGGGCGGTGACCTCGCAAGAGACTCCGCGCTGTTCGCGGCCGTGGTGCGCGACACAAGCTCCTCATGGTTGGCCGACTGGCGACGCTTCGCACGCAGCGCGCAGTTACCGGCGCTTTGGGGCTTTCGTGACGGGCTGCCACACGTCAGCAACTTCTACGATCTCGCTGAGCGACCGATAAAGGGAATCACGCATCTCAGTCGACTCAACGAGTTCACCGGCCTGCTCGCGCTCACTCGTGGTGATCCACGTACCGCTCTTGAACGCGGACTCGAGAATGTCGCCGCCAGTCGGCACTTTCTTGATTCGCCGCTCATGACTGATTTCCTCGTTGGTCGAACGCTGGCGACCGATGCCGCAAGGCTCTTGCGCGCCGCCGCCACCGCGTTGGGCGATAGCACACTGCTCCGAAAACTTTCCGCGCTGGACGCACTCGCCGGTGCCGATCGCTCGAGCTTTTTTTCGCTCTATCGTGCCGCCGAACGTGACGCCGCCGACCCCAATGCGCCTCTCGTCATGGATTTGTTTGAAGACGAAAAGCTGCCGTTCGCCGTGCGCGTGGAGATTCTGTACGCGCTGGTGCAGGGCGCATGCGGACACACGCGTGAAGTACTCTTTGGCTTTGCCCCCGAACGTGAAGCGCGGCTGCAGACTCTCGCGGATCGCTACGGAAGTCATCCCACACTCGGCCCAGTCCTGCAGGTCATGCCGGCCCGGGCTCGCCAGATTCGTGAAGACCCCGCATCGCTCCTCAGTGGCCCGCGCTGGCCAACCCGTGGTACGCTCGACTTTCTGCTCCCCGAGGCTGTCGCGGCGCGCGCCGTGGGGTGTCAGCAAGGCTTCTGAGCTGACAGATTGAAGGGATGTCCACTCCCGTAACGCTCATTCCCGGTGACGGTATCGGTCCGTCCATCGCCGACGCCACCGTGCGCATTCTCGCCGCTGCCGGCGCAAAAATCGATTGGGATCACCAGGTCGCCGGTATCGCCGGCGTGAGCCGCTGGGGTGATCCCATGCCCGAAGCTACGCTCGATTCCATCAAGCGTACACATATCGCGCTCAAGGGACCACTTGAGACGCCCGTGGGTGAAGGTTTCCGCTCCGTGAATGTGGCGCTGCGCAAAACGTTTGATCTGTACGCCAACGTGCGACCGGCGCGCACGATTGTACCCGGTGGACGATTTGAGAACGTGGATATCGTGCTCGTGCGCGAAAATACCGAAGGGTTGTACATCGGCAACGAGCATTACATCAAGATTGGCGATGATCCGCGTGCGGCCGCCGAGTCGATTGCGTTGATTACGCGACATGGTTCGGAGCGTGTGGTGCGCTACGCGTTCGAGTTTGCGCTGGCGCACGGTCGCGAAAAAATCACGCTGGTGCACAAGGCCAACATTCTCAAATACTCGCAGGGGCTGTTTCTCGATACCGGGCGCATGGTTGCACGCGAGTATGAAGGACGCGTGAAGTTTGAGGATCGCATTATTGACGCGATGGCCATGCACCTGGTAATGCGTCCCGAAGAGTTCGACGTCATTGTGACGACCAATCTCTTTGGCGACATCCTCTCCGACGAAATCTCCGGACTCGTTGGTGGACTCGGCATGACGCCCGGTGCGAACATCGGTGTGAACGCGGCCATTTTTGAAGCGGTGCACGGTACCGCGCCCGATATCGCGGGGCTCAATATTGCAAACCCCGGTGCGTTGCTGCTCGCCGCCTGCCTGATGCTCGATCACATCGGTCAGAACGATGTGGCCACAAGTGTGCGCAACGCGTTTGAAGGCACCGTCAAGGCGGGCGTGGTGCGTACGCGCGATCTTGGCGGCACCGCGTCTACCGATGACTTTACCAACGCCGTGATTGCCGCACTGGCATGAGTGGTCCGGTGGCCACCGCCAGTGGTCAAACGCGCATTTTGCATTTGTCCGACGTGCACTACGGACGACCGCACGTCGCGGCCCACGTGGCAGCAGCGGAGCGATTCGCGGCCGACGGTGCGTTCAATGCCATCGTGATTTCCGGAGACGTATCGCAGCGCGCCCGCAATCGCGAGTTTGCGCAGGCGGCGCAGCTGCTGGCGCGCTTAGCCAGGATTGCGCCCGTGCTGGTGGTGCCGGGCAACCACGACTCCGCGTGGTGGTTTGCACCGGTGGGCCTTGGCGTGCCGTCACTCATTCACGCGCGTTATCGCCGGTGGATTGACCGGAATCTCGAACCCACCCTGCGCATTCCCGGTGCAACCATTGTGGGTCTTAACTCGTCGCCTGGCATTCGGTTGCACACGCTCACCAAGCGTCCGCGTGATTTGTCGGTGAAAGGTGCGTTGAAAGATTCGCAACTCGCCGACGCCACCGCGCGCTTTGCCGCGGCACCGGCGGGTGATTTGCGCGTGCTCGTGGTGCATCACAACGTGGTGCCGGGTGAGCTGTCAAAGCGCTGGGGCCTTACGCGGCATGAGCAAATGCTCGATGCAATCGTGGCCACGGGTGCCGACGTGGTGCTCGCCGGTCATGATCATCAGGAAGCGGTTGTGCATGTGCAGCGCGCCGGCGGTTCGTTTGTGGCCAGCACTGCCGGCACGCTCAGCAATCGCAGTCGAGGTGGGCGGGCGAGTTCGCTGGCCACGGTCGTGGCTGATGGTCATTCGCTGGTGGCGACGCCGTACGTGTACGATGCGGTGGCGGGCGTGTTCACGCCGGTTGACGGAATTCGGGTGGAACGTGTTGAACGCCTTCAGTAATCGAACAAGTGTTCAGCGTGACATTCGGATGCAATCGTACGATTCGTCGGGGGCAAACTTGAGTTGCCATACTCCACCACCATTCACGCCCGCACAGCCTCGGCCGCAGTGATCTTGCGCAAGGGTTCGGATTGGTAGGCGGAATGGATGCCGCTGTGCATGCATTGACTCGTGGATATGGCTCGCTTCCGTTGCATTTGACATTCGGAGAGTGAATCGCTCCACCACAACCAGTTTCGCAACCGAGGCCATCCAAGGTTCGACTCGAAAGTTGTAGAGCGAGTGCTGTCGAAGCCCGCCCGCCTTCGAGTAATCGACGGCATGTTGGTCGTGTCTGAAGGCTCTGTCTGGGGACCCAAACTCGAACGCATGCGCATCGGCCGCCAATAAAATCGCTGTGATAGAGCTTTATTCACCCAAGCTCGATTCGCCCGCTCACGGACTGCTTCCAACGCTCGAGTTGCTCCACGCGCGCCATCAGGGACGCAATCTCGCCGGTCTCATTGGTCGCACGCAGCGCTGATGTCTCATGTAAACGCCGAAGTTCGGGAGTCTGTATATCGTCGGCGTGTCTGGCTTGTACGCGCGTCGGCGCACCCGTCACACGTGCCGCTATCAATCGACCGGACACGCGCGCTCCCGCACTGACCGTAGCGTCGCCCCCCGCGGCCCGTGTATAGAACCAGCGTCCGATCGAACCCAACCATGTCCACCGGAACAATCGCTCCGCAATCGGCATGCGCAGTGGATTGCGCAGGAGAGCAAATATACCGGCGCCGAGCATCACGGATCGCAGCATAAACAGAAGCTGCGACATGGGCGGCACATACCAGGAGTTTTCTCCGATTTGTGTCCGCATGCCCGACGCGATTTTTGCAAGCACGAACGACGCAACAATCGGTATAACGGCGGCCACACGAATGATGCGTTGCCGACGCACCTGGGCCGTGTCAGCGCTTAGCATGGCGCGTCCCGCCGCACGCTCGTCCATCAATGCTGTGAGTCCACGCGTCACTTCGCCCGGCTCAAAGCCCTGCGCCATCAACCGCTGTGTAGCGCGCCACACGGACCACGCGCGACTGCACACGGCGGCAGCCACTAAGGCAATTTGTGTGATCGCGTCGAAAGGGTGCCAGCCGTATACCTGGACAACCACCAGCCAGATCGTCACCATCAATGCGGCGCACAGCAACACGACCGCACCCAGCGAGCTGAGTTCCTGCGCGAAGTTGCGAATCGGTATGGGCACCTCGGGTTCGCCTTGACGCGCCAGTTCAACTGCTTCTACAAACGCCTCCGCCGAAGCAAAGCGCTCGTCGGGATTCTTGTGCAGGCACTCTGCAATCGCCGATGACAGTGTGTCCGGTACATCGCTGCGCAGTGACACAATGGGCGGCAACGTTTCGGTGAGCTGCTTCACGAGTACCTGTTGCGTGGACGCGCCCGATACTGCGGGAGTACCGGTGAGCGCAAACCACGCCACCAGACCCAGCGAATACAAGTCGCTTCGCCCGTCCACGCGATCGCCCGACGCCTGTTCGGGGCTCATATATTCAGGCGTGCCCACCACTTCACCCACCCGCGTGAGTCCCTCCGACGCGATTGGATCTGTATTGATCGCGCGGGAAATACCAAAGTCCATTACCAGCGCGCGCCCCGTCGCACGCTCGAGCATGATGTTGTCAGGCTTGATGTCGCGGTGCACCACACCGCGCCCGTGCGCATACGCCAGCGCGTATCCCACATCGTCCAACAATCGCACCGTATCGCGAATCGTGAGCGGGCCTGCGCGCGCCACGCGCTCGGCGAGACTCTCGCCCTCCACGTAACCCATGGCCATGGCAATAACCGTGTCTCGCTCCTCCACGGCGAACACCGGCACAATGTTCGGATGCGAGAAGCCGGCAGCCGTTCGCGTCTCACGCAGGAACCGCTCGCGCAGATCGCGTTGCGTGGCAAACTCCGTAGGCAACACCTTGATCGCGAGCAGCCGATCCAGCTGCCGGTCGCGCGCGAGATACACGGCGCCCATACCGCCACGGCCGAGCTGCCGCTCAAACAGGTAATGCTCGCCAAACTGTTCGCGCAGGATCTCGAGGTCGGTCGCGGGCATGCGGGCGCTGGGGAGAGGGACGCTAACGATCTCCGACAAGCTGCATCATCAACACAAAAAGCGCATCAGTGCAGACGCAAACGGGTTGAAGACGGCGCAAGAACACAGTACCTTAGTTATGAGATAACGCTGAGGCATCGGCGAAGAGTTCAACCATCACCACTTGCTGAGGTCAGCGCATGAATCCTTCAACACCAGCCGATCCTCACGCCGGTCAACCGGTGCTCACGCAAGGCGTAGCACTCGCTGATGCCCGGGTTGTGGTGATTCTCGCGCACGGGCGGGGTGCCGACGCGGCTGATATCCTGCCACTCGCCAACGAGTTCAACGTGGCCAACGTGGCCTATCTCGCGCCCGACGCAGCGCACAACGCGTGGTATCCCGATCGCTTCATGGAACCCATAGCGAAGAACGAGCCATGGCTGTCTTCGGCGTTGGCATTTTTTGATCGCGTGGTGACGCAGGTAGTGGACGCCGGCGTCCCGCGTGACCGCATCATTCTGGGCGGTTTCTCGCAAGGCGCGTGCCTGTCACTGGAGTACGCCGCACGCCATGCGCAGCGCTTTGGCGGGGTGATTGCGTATGCCGGCGGCCTCATCGGCCCCGACAGCACACCGCGTGACTACGCCGGCTCGTTTGACGGCACGCCGGTGTTCTTGGGCGTGGGCGATCACGATCCTCACATTCCGGAGGCGCGAGTGCGACACAGTGCGGACGTATTCACGCGCATGGGCGCGACGGTGGATTTGCGTATTTATGCCGGCCTGCCGCACACGATCATTGAGGACCAGATCGTGGCCGGTCGCGCGATCATCGCTGCCGCCGCCTCGCTCTAACACGGCCAGCCAACAGCCAACAACTGGCGCGAGCCTTACACCACTGCGCATCTTATTGTCATGCTCGACATGCTCAGTGCCGTGAAACGTTTGGCCTCGCGCGGTCGCATCGCGGTGAGTGATGCGGTCGCCGAAGCGCAGCTCGGCTTTGATTTTTTCGCGCCAGCGGAGAACCCGTCCTCGGCAGCGGTGCCGCCAGGACCGCTGGTTCCGACACCGTCTCACAACGTGTTGTCGCCGCTGACCAAAGCCACGTCTGACACGTCAGCGGCGCCCAACGCAGATACTGCCCCGGCGCGTGCCTCGCGCGGCACCACGGCCCGACGCGCGCAATCAGCCATGATGCTCAATCGGCTGCACGCATTGGGACTTCGCACCGTGGACACCATCACGCTCATGCACACGCGTCGCGTGATGGTATCGCTGGCCGGTCGCACGCTGCGCCTGCACGAAGGTTACGTGCAGGCGCCGGAACCGGTGCTGCGCGCCATCGTGTCCTTTGCCACGGCCCGAACGCGCGCGGCCCGATTGGCGGCGCAGGAGATTATTCTCGCCCATCCGGTGGAACGTCCCGCGGCCAAGCGTCGTGCTGAAGCGCTGCGTCCGGGAGACGCACCATTGCTCGCGCGTCTCACCGACGCCCATCACGAGCTCAACGTGCAGCACTTTGGGGGCACGCTGTTGGCGATTCCGGTGCTCTTGTCGGGTCGGATGAAAACGCGACTCGGTCATTATAGCCCCGCCGGCGAAGACGGACCGTCCGCCGAAATCGTGCTCAGCCGTCGTCATGTGCGGCGCGATGGATGGGCCGAGGCGATGCACACGCTGCTGCACGAAATGGTGCACCAGTGGCAAGACGAAACCTCGCGCCCGCTCGACCACGGGCCCGCGTTCCGCAAGAAAGCCAAAGAGGTGGGTGTGTTGCCACGCGCGAGGCGCGCGCTCACCACCTGACCCGCTTCAGGGCCAGAATCGCGCCAACGGGCGGCTGCGCGTCGGGCACAAGCACGCCCGTAAGTGCGCTATATTCCGATAATGCGACCCACCCCGAGGCACGGGGAATCGGTCGCCCCATTGGACTCACGCGAGGCAGCTCATGACCACCGATACGCTCACCGCGCCCATTCCGGCGCTTCCTTCGGTTGAACTCACCGCACACGCGGCCGATCTGTTCAACATCGACGCGGCGCTCACCGAAGAAGAGCGCGCGATTCGCGATACGGTGCGTGCCTTTGTCGACGAAAAAATCCTGCCCATTATCGGACAGTGCTACGTGGACGGGCGGTTTCCCAAGGAGCTGATTGGTGAGATGGCCGAGATGGGACTACTGGGTTCTTCGCTTCCGGAGGAATATGGTTGCGCCGGACTATCGAGCGTGGCCTACGGCTTGATCATGCAGGAGCTCGAGCGCGGTGACTCGGGTATCCGCTCCTTCGCCTCGGTGCAGGGTGCACTGGTCATGTATCCCATCTTTGCCTTTGGCAGCGAGGACCAGCGTCGCACCTATCTGCCCCGACTGGCCAAAGCCGAGTTGATTGGCTGCTTTGGTCTCACGGAATCGGATCACGGATCAAACCCGTCGGGGATGTTGACGCGGGCGCGTGAGCAGGCCGACGGTTCGTGGTTGATTAACGGTGGCAAGATGTGGATCACCAACGGCAACATGTCCGACATCGCGATTGTGTGGGCCAAGACCGGTGATTCCGACGACGACAAGTCGATTCGCGGTTTCATTGTGCACACGGATACGCCGGGTTTCAGCGTGAAGGAAACCAAGGGCAAGCTGTCGCTGCGCGCGAGCGTGACGAGCGAGCTGGTGTTTGAAGACGTGCACGTGGCGGCCAACGCCATTCTGCCAAACTCCGGTGGGCTCAAGAGTCCGCTTATGTGTCTCACGCAGGCACGCTATGGCATTGCCTGGGGCGTACTGGGTGCGGCGTTGGCGTGCTTTGAAGAAGCGGTGTCGTACGCGAAAAACCGCGTCATGTTCGACCGGCCGATTGGCGGGTTCCAGATCCAGCAGGTGCGTCTGGCCGACATGCTCACCGAGATCGTGAAGGGACAGTTGGTGGCGCTGCACCTTGGGCGTCTCAAGGACGCGGGCAACTTCACCCCGGTGCAGGTCTCGCTGGCCAAGCGCAACAATGTAAACATTGCCACCGAAGCCGCGCGTGAAGCCCGTCGACTGCTGGGCGGCAACGGCATTCTCGCCGACTACGCGGCCATGCGACACATGTCCAATCTCGAGAGTGTGTACACCTACGAGGGCACCCATGACGTGCACTCGCTCATCCTCGGGCAGGCCATCACGGGGTTGAACGCCTTCAAGTAAGTCATGCGCCTGGCGGCATGTAGTGGTCAGGGAATAGTCATAGCGCGCTCGCTCAGTGTAGACGGGATGTGAAAGGGCAGCACACCAGCCCTCTTGCATCCCGTTCGTCCATCCGTATGTTGGCGAACGGCAGCAATGCTCTCTTGCAAAAGCCGCCACGGTCGCTGTCGCTGGTGCAGTCGTGCACCAGCGACAGCGGAACGTGCCCGTCAACGACATACTGGAGGAATGTGATGCTGACCATACGCGCTGGTAGCCGTGCGTGGTGCACGGACGGATCACCGCCGTCGCAAGCTCGGGTTCATTGGCGACGCCTCGCGCGCTCGCGATGGCTCACGCGAGATCTGCCTCTTAAGGCTGGGTCCGCCATGCTGGGGCTGATTCTGAGCGCACTGCTGGCATCGCCCGCGGCCCTGCTTGCCCAAGCGACCGGCATGATCGGTGGCATCGTGGTCAACGAGCGTGGCTCACCAGTGAGCGATGCGCAGATTGGCATTACCGGCCAGACGAGTGTGGGCACCACCACCGATGCGTCCGGGCGATTCCGGCTCACTGGCGTCGCCGGTGCGGGTGAAGTGGAGCTCACGGTGCGGCGTATCGGTTTCCAGCCGCGCAACGTGGCCGCCACGGTGGAGGCGACCGACGTACGCATCGTGCTGGTGGAACGTGCGTTTGAACTCAGCAGCGTGGTTACTACCGGCACAGCTGGCGTGGCGGAAAAGCGCGCTATCGGCAACGCGGTCACCACGGTGAGCGCGTCGGAAATTGTGGCCACACAGCCCATCAACAACTTTCAGGATTTGCTCACCGGTCGCGCGGCTGGTGTGAGCGTGATCGCCAGTTCCGGTCAGGTAGGCTCCGGCGCACGCATCCGGGTGCGCGGCGCGTCTTCGCTTTCGCTCAACAACAATCCACTCATTTTTGTGGACGGCGTTCGCGTAGACAACACGCAGGCGTCCGGTCCCACAACGCAGGGATTTGGTTCACAGTCCATCTCACGCTGGAACGACTTCAATCCCGACGACATCGAAAGTCTGGAGATCATCAAGGGACCGGCCGCCGCAACGCTGTACGGTACTGAGGCAGCGGCGGGCGTTATCCAGATCATTACCAAGCGTGGCGCCGCCGGCAAGCCGGTGTGGAACGCAACGTACCGCATGGGTGCCAACTGGGTGTCTGATTGGCGCGATCGTTTCGACGACAGCTGGGGCACCGTTCCCCAGGCAGGCTCAGCCTCGGCGCGCGACACGGTGCAGCTCTCCACGCGACAGCTGAACGATTCGCTGAACAGCAACTTCGGACGCGACATTTTTGAAGCGGGCATGCTGTCCGACCTGCAGTTGAGTGTCAGTGGTGGTACGCCAACGCTGCGCTATTACATGGGTGGCGGGTACGAGGAAAATCAGGGCGCCGAGGTTGTAAACCGGCTGCATCGTACCAACCTGCGCGTGAACCTGTCGGCCACACCCAATGAAAAGTTTGATGTGCAGACGTCCCTGGCCTACACCACGGGGCGTACGTACTTGCCGTTCGAGGCCGGTGGTGGCGGAGCCGTATGGGGTACATTGTTCGCTTCGCCCGGCTTCCTGTACTCGGGCCGCAACCCGGGCAACCCGCAACTCGGCTTTCGTTCCGGTCCGCCCGATGTTTATTACGAAGCCTTCAACAACTTTCAGGACGCGGATCGTTTTACAGGCAGCGTCACCTTGACCAATCGTCCGGTATCGTGGTTCAACCATCGGCTCATTCTCGGTGTCGATCGGCTGGCCGAAGACAATCAGGCGCTGGCTCCGCGCAACGATCCGCTCGCAGCACGTTATGCGGCGTTCACCGGAGTGGGCTCGCCAACCAATGGCTCCATGGCCGTGTCAACGCGCGACGTGACGGTAAGCACGTTCGACTATCTCGGCAATCTCGATCTTTCGCTCAGTGAGTCCTGGCGCAGTGTGAGTTCAGTGGGCGGACAGTTTTTCGGACGCAAGTCGCTCTTCCGTGCTGCCTCAGCCAATGACTTTCCGGCCGCTGGTTTGTTGTCGCTGGCGGCGGCGGCGGTGCGCAACGTCACCGGCGACGAAGTGTTCGAGAACAACACGGTGGGTGGATTTGTGCAGCAGCAGATCGTGTGGAACAACCGACTGTTCATCACCGCTGCCGTCCGGGCCGACGACAACTCCGCGTTCGGTACCAACTTTGATGTCGTCACCTATCCGAAGTTCGGCGCCTCGTACGTGATCAGTGAAGAACCGTCAATCTCGCTGCCGTCTTTCGTCAATCAGCTTCGACTGCGTGCGGCCTATGGTGGCAGTGGACAGCAGCCTGGCGCGTTTGATGCTACGCGCACCTACGGCGCTCAGGGCGGGTTCCTTACACCGGCGAACGCGGGCAATCCCGACCTCGGTCCCGAACGCAGCTTCGAAACAGAAGTTGGTTTTGAAGCCGCATTGTTCGATGACCGGATAGGACTCGATTTCACGTACTTCAATGGCATTACCAAGGACGCCATTCTCGCACGCCTCGCACCGCCGTCAGCAGGATTTCCGGGCGAGCAGCTGTTCAATGCTGGTGAAGTGGGGCGTAGTGGCCTTGAGGGGCTCATCAGGTGGCAGGCGCTCAATGCGGAGAATCTCTCGCTGGACTTCGCGCTCAGCGGCAGCGTGCTGGGGTACAACATCAACAGCCTTGGTCCGACCACCGATGTGGTGTCGCTCAGCGCCCAGATTCAGCATGTGGTGGGGCATGCGCCCGGTGCGTGGTGGGATCGGCGATTGGTCAGTGCTGACTTTGATCCAACCACCAGGCGTGCCACCAATATTCTGTGCGACGATGGCAATGGCGGCTCGGTGGCGTGTGCGAACGCACCGCGGGTGTTCATTGGCAACTCGATACCCACCCGCGAAGGCTCGCTCAGCGCCGGCGTCACAGTGTTCAAGAACCTGCGTGTGAACTCGTTCTTCGATTATCGCGGTGGCTACAGCAAGCTCGATGGCAATCGTCGGGTGCGCTGCAACCTGTTTGCACTGTGTGAAATCAACTACCACCCGGAACGGTTTGATCCGTTGCTGGTAGCTGAAGCGCAGAATGGTACGCAGTTCACCACGGAACTCATTCAGGACGCGAGTTTTGTGCGCTTCCGTGAGTTGTCGGCCACGTACTCGCTGCCCGAAAGATTCACACGTTCGTTTGGTGTCGGTCGGGCCACCATCACGGTGGCTGGTCGTAATCTTGGTCTCTTCACCAACTTTCCCGGCATTGAACCCGAAGCGTCATTCAATGGCGGCTCCCGCGGCGGTGCGTTCGGACAATGGGAGCAGAATGTGCTGCCACAGCTTCGTCAGTTCGTGACCACATTCAACCTGAGTTTCTGACCATGACGCGCATACACAATTCCGCGTGCGGTACCCGGAACACAGGTACTGCCCTCCGCGCAAACCGTTCGCTCGGTTCGTCGCTATGCAGGCTGTCCGTCATTCCGCTGGTGCTCATTGCACTGGCCGGTTGTGACACAGTCGATCGACTCCTCACGGTGACCTCACCCAGCCGTCTCGACGAAACCAACTATCTCGTACCGGCCAACGCGCTCCTCATTTCCAACTCGGCTGTGGCCGATTACGAGTGCGCACTGGGTGGATACATTGTGGCCAGTGGGCTCGCAGCGGGAGAGCTGTTCGACGGCACGCAAACCGCGGCACGCTGGTCGTACGATCGTCGGGATGTCGACCCCACACAGGCGCTGTATGCGTCGGCCAGCTGCGTAGGCATCGGTGCGTACACGCCCGTCAATGTGGCGCGACACACCAATGATCAGGCCGTACGATTGCTTCAGGAGTGGACCGACGCTCAGGTGCCCAACCGTCAGCGTCTCATCGCGCGCAACGCGGCCATGGCCGGTTTCTCGCTCGTCTTGCTGGCGGAGGGCTTTTGTGAGAGCACCATCAATGTGGGCCCGGCACTCACGCCGCAACAGACGTTTGATTCGGCCACCGTCCGCTTCAGCACGGCACTGGCGGCGGCTCAAGCAGCAAACGAACCCGCACTGGTGAATTTGGCCCGTGTGGGACGGGCCCGTGCTCGTGTCGGCGCGGGTGATGCGGCCGGCGCCGCGCAGGATGCGGCGCTCGTACCACAGGATTTCGTTTTCAATGCAACGCACGATCTCAACGCGGCAACGCGCAACAACCTGATCTTTGTACAAAACAATCAAGCGTTCGCCGTGACCGTGGCGCCGGCGTATCGCAATCTCACGGTGGCGGGTGTTCCCGACCCGCGTGTGGTGGTACTCAACGGCAATCGGCTCACGCCGGATCAAGCCAACGCGCTGTGGACGCAGCAGAAGTATTTGTCGCTCACGGCCGGCACGCCTATCGCCACAGGTGTGGAGGCCAGGTTGATTCTGGCTGAAGCGCGTGGAGCCGGCGAAGGGGTGGCCATTCTGAACACGCTTCGTGCCCGCAGCGGAGTGGCGTTGCCGCCGCTCTCGTCGGCCGAGCAGGCGGCCTTCACGACAACGCTGGTTGAGGAGCGTCGCCGTGAGCTGTGGCTGCAGGGCAACCGCTGGTTCGACATGAAGCGTTTCTCGGTGCCTCAGATTCCGGCGGTAGGTGCTGACTACCCCAAGGGCGGCGGAATCTACGGCTCGCAGCGCTGCTGGCCGCTGCCGGACGTGGAGCGACTGGCGAATCCGAACTTCTGATCCCGCGCCGTCTCACCTGTTCTGAATCGACGCCATCGTAGCGTTTCTTCGGGCCGTCTCTCGCGTGGAGGCGGCCCGATCGCGCGTGTGGGGGAAAGCAGGGCACGGCACGTGGACGCGGGAACGTTCGAGGTGCTGGCGGCCGTTACGGAACAACGAGCGCTGGGGTACGACACTGAACCGCAGCAAAGGCGACGGTGGCGTCACATTGCCACCGCACGTGTTCGTTCCTAGCTTTCGCATGTGAATTCATTCACAAGCCACCATCTCATGGAGTGAACGCGGTGAAGATTGCCGTTTGCATCAAGCGCGTCCCCGTTATGGAAGTGAAGTTCGCGATCACCGCGGACGGCTCCCGGTACGAAGAGACGGGTCTCAAGTACGACATCAATGACTTTGATCTGTGGGCCATTGAAGCGGCGCTGCAGTTGAAGGAGAAGGCCGGTGCCGGATCGGTGCACGTGGTGTGCGCGGGTCCCAACGCGGCGCAGGAACAGATTCGCAAGGCCATGGCCATGGGCGCCGATTCGGGCGTACTGCTGGAAACGGACACGCGCAACTACGACGGTTTAGCGGTTGCCCGCGTACTCGCGGCCGAACTCAAGGACGGTGGCTACGACCTCGTGCTGTTTGGTCGTATCGCCATTGATTCCATGAATCAGATGACGGGCCCGATGGTCGCCGAACTGCTCGATTTGCCGGTGGTCACCAATGTGTTCAAGCTCGACATCAATGGTGCCACGGGACGCGCTGAACGTTTTCTCGAAGGCGCCAGCGAAGTGGTGGAGTTCCCGCTGCCCGCCGTGCTCACGATCGATGACGGCTTGAACAAGGAACGCTTGCCGTCACTTAAAGGCATCATGGCGGCCAAGAAGAAGCCGCTCGATGTGAAGCCGGCCAATCTTGGTGATGCGGCCGTCACCGTGCGTTCCATGGCACTTCCAGCTGAGCGTGCCGCGGGCCGCATTGTGGGTGAAGGTGCGGATGCGGTAGCCGAACTCGTGCGTCTCCTCCAGACTGAAGCGAAGGTACTCTGATTATGGCTCACGTACTTGTCATGGCTGAATCGCGCGCGGGTGAGTTGCGCAAGGTGGCCCTCGAAGCAGTAACCGCAGCGCGTCAGCTCGCTGAGCAATCCGGTGGCGGCGAAGTGCACGTGGTGCTCGCCGGTGGCGCCGGTATTGGCGCCAAGGCGGATGCACTCGCGGAGTTCGGCGCCGACCGCGTGCTCGTGCTCGAGCACGATGGATTTGCGCTGTACAATCCGGAAGCGCTCACGGCCACACTGGCCGGACTGCTCAAGAGTGGGACGTACGCGTATGGTTTGTTCAGCGCCACGTCACATGGCCGCGATTTGTCGCCGCGCATTGCCGCCAGACTGGGTGTTGGCCTGGTGCCCGACCTCATCGGTTTCGCGGTGGAGAACGGGGCCGTTGTTGGACAGCATCCGATCAACAATGCAAAGGTCGTGGCTACACTCTTACTGTCGGGTTCGCCCACGCTGTTGTCGGTGCGTCCGGCCGCATTCACGCCTGCGCCGGCCGCGCGTGCGCTGGTTACGGAAGCGATTACGTCGGCCACTGAGCCGACAGCGTCGCGAGTGAAGGTGCTTGAACTCAAGCAGGGCAACACGGACAAGATCGATCTCAACGATGCACCCGTCATTGTGGCTGGTGGACGTGGTCTCAAGTCGGCCGACAACTTCAAGCTGTGCGAAGATCTCGCCGATGCGTTTGGCAACGCAGCGGTTGGTGCCACACGCGCCGTGACCGACGACGGATGGCGTCCGCACAGCGATCAGATTGGACAGACGGGTCGGAACGTGAGTCCGGACCTGTACATTGCGGCCGGTATCTCGGGCGCAATTCAGCATCTGGCCGGTATGCGAACATCGCGCACGATTGTGGCCATCAACAAGGACAAGGAAGCACCGATTTTCAAGATCGCCGATTACGGCATCATTGGTGACGCACTCGAAGTCCTGCCGGCACTTACCGCTGCGGTCAAGGCAGCCCGCGCGTCATAAGCTGGTGGCGCGTCTTGTGAGTGCGTGTGACGCGCCCTAGCTTCGCGGTATGACTCCGTTGAACATTGCATTTGCCGTTGTACTGTTGGGCGCTGGCGCGTTCTTTACCGTGAGCGCGCTGCGCCTGCGCCGTTGGGCGCTCATTGGCCACGCCGAAGATCGCACTGACAATCCGGCCACACGCACCAAAAACCTGCTGCTGATTGGCATCGCGCAAACAAAGATCATGCGCGATGGTTTTGGTGGCCTCATGCACGCCTTGGTGTTCTGGGGTTTTTGCGTGCTCGCGCTCGGTGCGCTTGAAATACTCGTGCAAGGATTGGTGGACGGCTTTTCGTATGCGTCGTTGTTGCCGCGTCCGCTGTACCTGGCGTACGTGCTGTCGCAGGAGATATTTTGCGGACTCGTATTGCTGGCTGTGTCATGGTTGCTTTACCGGCGGCTCGTCATCAAGCCCGCACGCTTTGCCGGTGATCCGGTGCACGGTGGTGACGCGCTGTTCATTCTGAGCATGATCGCCGTGCTCATGATCACGTTGCTGCTCATCTTCGCCATGGAGATTCATGCCGGCGCGTCGGCGGCGGGCCACATTTTGTCCGCGCCGATTGCCATGTTGCTCGGCGGTCTCGGCACCGACGCCGCGCATGTGCTTGGACGCACCAGCTTCTGGATACACGCGCTCGGGCTGTTGGCGTTCGCCAACTACCTGCCGTTTTCCAAGCATCTGCACGTCCTCACGTCGCTCATCAACACGTGGTACTCCAACACATCGGGTCCGGGTCGCATCGGGGCCATGCGCCCCATGGATCTGGAAGCCGAAGACGCCGAACAGTTTGGTGCGTCGGATGTAGAGCACCTCTCGTGGAAAAATCTGATGGACGGCTATTCGTGCACCGAGTGCGGACGGTGCACCGCAGCCTGTCCGGCCAGCATCACGGGCAAGATGTTGTCACCGCGCATGATCGTGGTCAAAACGCGCGCGCGTCTCACCGAGAAGGCCACTGTGCTTGACGCGATTGGTGGTGGCACCGCTACGCTGGAGCAGCAGGCGGTTCTCGACAAGAATCTGCTCGACGATTGGATTACCGAAGAAGAGCTGTGGGCGTGTACCAGCTGCCGAGCGTGTGTGGAAGAGTGCCCGGTCTCGATTGACCAACTCGACATCATCAATGAGTTGCGACGCGATCTGGTGCTGATGGAATCGCGCTTCCCCGAAGAGGCGCAGGGCGCGCTGACGTCGCTTGAACGCAACGGCAGTCCGTGGGCCTACAGCGCCGCTGATCGCGAAGCATGGACGGAAGGGCTCGACATTCCCACGATGGCCGACATGGCCGCGCGCGACGAACGTCCCGACATCCTGTTCTGGGTGGGCTGCATGGGTTCGTTTGACGACCGATCGAAAAAGATCACCGTGGCGTTTGCACGCATTCTGCAAGCAGCGAATGTCAAGTTTGCGATTCTCGGTCAGGAAGAGACGTGCCACGGCGATCCGGCGCGTCGCATGGGTAACGAGTATCTGTATCAGATGCTCGCGAAGGGTGTGATTGAAACGCTGGACGGTTATCAGGTCAAAACAGTGGTCACGTTCTGTCCGCATTGTTTTCATCAGATGGGCAATGAGTTTCCCGATCTGGGCGGACACTACGAAGTCATTCATCACACCGATTACATCGAGCGCTTGCTCAACGAAGGACGCGTGCCGCTCAACACCGAGCATGGTCAGCGTCTCAAGGTGGCGTATCATGACTCGTGTTATCTGGGCCGCTATAACGAGATCTACGACGCGCCGCGCAACGCGATTCGCAAAGCGCTGCCGGTGGTGACGCTGGTGGAACCGCCGCGCACCAA
>JBBRDJ010000051.1:0-24349 GCA_038203945.1 Gemmatimonadales bacterium | reverse complement strand
TTCCGCGACGCGATCGTCCATCTCATCGAGCGACCACGCCGGTTCAACGGGCGCCAGTTCCACAGCCGCCGCCTGCTGCTGCACCAGCGCACGCAGCGTGGCTGCCTCTTCTGACTGCGCCCGATCCAGCTGACGCCACCGGTCGAGCGTGGTCTTGAGTTCCAGCAATCCCTTGTACAAACCCGCGTTCGTAATCGGTGGCGTCAGGTACGACACCAGCGCGGCATTGCCGCGTCGCTTGGCCAGCGTGCCTTCGGAGGAGTTGTTGGATGCGTACAGATACACATTGGGCAAATCGCCAATCAACCGTTCCGGCCAGCAGGTGTTGTCGAGACCCGCCTGCTTGCCCGGCATGAACTCCAGCGCGCCGTGTGTACCAAAATGCAGTACGGCATCGGCCTTGTAGTCTTCGGCCAGCCAGCGATAAAATGCGCTGAAGGCATGCGTTGGCGAGAACCCACCTTCAAACAGCAATCGCATGGGGTCACCTTCCCAACCAAACGACGGCTGCACACCAATAAACACATTGCCCAGCTGCAATCCCATCACAAACAATGACTGCCCATCGGTGAGCTGTTTGCCGGGTGCCGGTCCCCACGTCTTTTCAATCTCATCGAGCCACACTTCGCGGCGCACATGATCGTCGGTGGCCACGCGCGTGTGCACATTGGCCGGTGTGCCGTACTGCTCACGGTTGCCCTGCGTGAGACGCTCACGCAAATCATCCGGACTCGTTGGCAACTCCACGGAGTAGCCTTGTTCCTTGAGCGCGGCCAACGTGCGCTGCAGCGACGGGAATACGGCCAGGTACGCGGCACTACCGGTGTTGCCCGCGTTGGGCGGGAAGTTGAACAGGATGATGGCCAGCTTGCGGTCGGCGCGAGGCGCTTTGCGCAGCGCGATAAGCCGCGACACCCGTTCGGCCACACGCTCCACACGTTCCGCAATCGGCTCCGATGCCGCCGCGGCGGAACCATCCGCCGCGCGTCCCTTGCCACCAAACACGGTTGGTATAATCGCGCCGTCGAGTTCCGGAATCGCAACCTGCAACGTGGCTTGCAACGGATTGAGTCCACGCGCGTCGGCACGCCACTCTTCAATGGTTTGAAACTCCAACGTTTGCAACGACAGGTACGGCACGTCCAGCTGCGTGAGCACCACCTGCGCAGCGGCCGAATCGTTGTATGCCGGTCCACCCACCAACGAGAAACCAGTGAGGTTGACCATCGCATCGATGGTGGTGCGTCCGCCTTTGTCACGGAAATAGCGTTCAATCGCCGGACGTGCGTCCAGCGCCGATGAAAACGCTGGTACCACGCGCAGTCCGCGCGCTTCGAGCGCCGTCACGACAGCGGCGTAATGCGCCGTGTTGCCCGACAACAAATACGATCGACCAACCAGCACACCAACCGTACCCTTGCGACCAGCCGACGGGAGCGTACGCTCGTTCTCCGTGAGGCCGCGACCGCTCAGCGAGGGATGCCACACACCCGTCTCCGGGTACTGCTCGGGATCGCGCGGCGCGAGCGCGCCCTTGAGCGATTCACGCGGGCCCACAGCGAAGCGATCAATGAGATACCGAATCATCTGCTCAATGTTGCTGTCCGAACCGGCCAGCCAATACTGCAGCAGCAACAGATACGAGCGCACGTCCTGTGCCTTGCCCGGCACAAATCGCAGAATCGCCGGCAAGGCGCGCAACGCCTTCATCTGACGCTCACCACTCGACTTCCCGTCATCGCGTGAGCCGCGCAGTTTTTTGAGCAGCGACAACGGTGAGAATTTCGAAGGCGTTTCCGCGCTGCTCATATCGAAGCGGCCGAGTCGCGTGCATTTCACGAGTTCCGGCGTGCACAACGCGCACAACACAGCGTCGGCCTGCTCACGGCGAGCCTGCACCGCCTCCAGCACTTCCTTCGCATACTCTTCCTGAAACAGCTGCGTGCACGCAATAAAGTTCGCACTCGCGATGTCGCTACGCGCCCGCTCAGCCGATTTCGGGTCGGTTCCCCAATCCGCCGCCACATGCATGCTCAGGTGAAGACCCGGCATATCGCGCTGCAGCGCCGCGCGCGCACGCTCGAACGCATCAGCCAGATGCGCATCGAGTGTGACGATCACAAACCGAACCGGCGTCTGATTCGCGCCGACCATTGCCTTCTTAGCGGCCATAAAACGCCTTTGCCTCGTAGAGCGTGTCTACCGTGATGTGCGCTACGCCGTGCTCCTTTGCGTAACGCTCTGTGTTTCGCTTGACCTTTCCGCGTACAAAAAACGGAATCTTCCTGAGCTCTGTTTCCGCGTCGGCCAACCACCCGGCTTCAGCTACCACGAGAGCCGAGTCATCGGCTGTACCTTTCACTACCAGCGCCGGCGCATGTCGCAACGGTGCATCAGCCGCGGCAGAAATGGCGGCACCGTGAGCAAGCGATTCCGCTACCGCGTCCGTCACCGCAGACTTGCCATGCACACTGTGCAAATGACTTGGCACCGCGCCATCAATAAACTCAAAATCCTCGCGGAACATCTGCAACAGATGTTCCTCCAATCCCATCATGAGCGGATGCACCCACGTATCAAAAATGACGTTGGCGCCTTCAAAGCCCATCTGCGGTGAAAAGCGCGCGGGCACATCCTGCACATGAATCGGCGAAGAAATCACGGCACACGGTACACCCAGTCGCTTGGCGATATGGCGTTCCATTTGCGTACCCAGCACCAGCTCCGGTGCGGACTCCTGCACCGCCTTTTCCACGTCCAGATAGTCATCGCTGATAACGGCCTCAACACCGTACAGCGCGCCCACCTCGCGAATGTCACGCGCAAACTCGCGGCTGTACGTACCCAATCCCACGATCGTAAAGCCCAGCTCCTGCGAAGCAATGCGCGCGGCCGCCTTCACATGAGTGGCGTCGCCAAAAATGAAGACGCGTTTGCCGGTGAGATAGGTGGAGTCTACCGAACGCGAGTACCATGGCAGCAACGACTGCGACGAATCCATTTGCGAGACGCCCAACCGCTCGCGATCAAGGAACGGCTGCACATCGATGCCGGCCACCGTACCGACTTCGAGAATGAAGTCACGCGTGGCGCCGATACCCAGCGGCACGGTTTTCACCGTGGGCATCCCAAAACTCTTCTGCAGCCAGCGACAGGTGGTATCGGCGATTTCCGGATACAAACACACATTGAAGTCAGCCTCCGGAATCGTCATGAGCGATTCCGGCGTCGCGCCTAGCGGCGCCACCACATGCACATCTACGCCCAGATCGCTCAGCAGCCGTGTGACTTCCTTGACATCATCGCGATTGCGAAAGCCGAGCAGTGTGGGGCCGAGCAGGTTGGCACGGGGACGGCGTGTGGCCGGCGGCGTTTCGCGCGGTGTGCCTGGTGCGGGTACCTGCGGCAACAGCAGCGTGCGCACCAAGTGATAAAACGTTTCGCTCGCACCCCAGTTTTCCTTTTTGGAGTACGCCGGCAGCTCCAAATTCACCACAGGAATCGGCAAGCCCATGCTTTGTGCGAGCGAGCCCGGCTGATCCTGAATGATTTCGGCCGTACACGACTCACCGACCAACATGGCGCGCGGCTTGAAACGTTCATACGCGTCGCGCACACTGGTCTTGACCATTTCGGCGGTATCGCCACCGAGATCGCGTGCCTGAAAGGTGGTATACGTGACGGGCGGACGCCGATCCCGTCGCTCAATCATTGTGAACAACAAATCCGCGTACGTGTCGCCTTGTGGCGCATGCAGTACGTAATGCACGCCTTCCATTGACGTGGCAATGCGCATGGCGCCCATGTGCGGCGGTCCTTCGTACGTCCAGAGTGTCAGCTGCATGAAACGTGTGCTCCGCTACACGGTGAGGCGTTGCGCGCGTTCAAGCGGACGCGCGAACAGTTCAGCCAGATCGGCGGCCTGGTCGTAGCCGTGCGTAGGCGAGAACACGAGTTCAATCGACCATTTGGTGCGCAACCCTTCGGCTTCGAGCGGGTTGGCCAGCCCCAAACCACACACCGTCAGGTCGGGCCTGGCCTCGCGGCAGCGGTCCAGCTGCTTATCAACATCCTGTCCTTCACTGAGCGTGATGGTGTCCGGCAACAGCGGCAGTTCGGCTTCCACCAGCAGTCGGTCGAGATACGGCGAACCCACTTCAATGAGTTCCACGCCACACTCCTGATACAGAAAACGCGCCAGCGGAATCTCGAGCTGCGAATCGGGAAAGAAGAAGATGCGCTTACCCTGCAGCTGCTCGCGATATCGAACCAATGAGCGAGTCGCACGTTCGGCCGGCGCACGAATGGCCTCCGCCACGCGATCGTCGGACACGTTGAAGGCGCGGGCGGCAGCGCGAAACCAGGCCGTGGTGCCGTTGACACCAAACGGATACGGTGATGGCAACAGTGTGGCACCACGCGCCTGCAGCGCGCGCACGGTTTCACTGAGAAACGGCTGCGCCAGCAACAAACGTGTGCCGGATCCGATCGGAGGCAGATCTCGCGCCAAGCGGGGCGGAAAGAAATGCACCGGTCCCACACCCATATCGTTAAAAATGCGCATAAACTGATCTTCCACCACATCGGCCAGTGTTCCCACCACCATCAGTTCAGTGGCGTTGGCGGCCGTGGCCGGCATGTGCGGGATCATGCTCTTGAGGCACGTATCTTCGCCCTGCGTGAACGTGGTCTCGATACCGCTGCCGGAATAGTTGAGCACACGTACTTGCGGGAAGAAGCGCTCGTTGAGTCGCTCGGCACCGCGCGCCAAATCCAGCTTGATCACTTCCGACGGACAGGAGCCCACCAGGAACAACGTCCTGACGTCAGGGCGCCGCTCCAACAGCTGGGTAACGCACCGATCAAGCTCGTCGTTGGCATCGGCCAATCCCGCCAGATCGCGCTCGCCCAGAATGGCGGTCCCGAATCGTGGTTCGGCAAAAATCATCACGCCGGCCGCAGACTGAATGAGATGCGCACACGTACGCGAGCCCACCACCATAAAGAACGCGTCCTGCATCTTGCGATGCAGCCACACGATCCCCGTGAGTCCGCAGAACACTTCGCGTTGGCCGCGCTCCTTGAGCACCGGCAAATGCGTGGCGTTGCGGACGAGTGGTGCCGGCATGTCGCCGCAACCCGTCAGGGCGCGCAAGGGCAATGTGGCGGTCACGCCGTTACGCCGGTGACCGAGGGGAGATTGTTTTGTGCGTCCGCCATGCGAGCCGCGCGCAGCTTCAGCAGAAACTGAACTGCATTGACCGTATAACAGGAGTACGCCGCCAACGCGATGACCAGATTGCCCTGTGGCGTCCAGTCGGCGAATAGACCGTAGAGGTACACCGTGTGGAGCGCGATCACGACCATGCTCACAACGTCTTCCCAGAAGAACTTGTCGTGAAACAGGTACTGGCCGAACACCACTTTCTCCCAGATCGCGCCGGTGATCATGATGACGTAGAGAAACAACGTTTTAATGACGACGGACACATTGGCCGCCAGCAGTCCTTCGCCCGTTTTCAGGAAGCGCACCACCAGTACAACGGACACCATCATGGCGAGCAGTTGCAACGGCGCCAAAATGCCTTGCACCAACGTCCAGCGCGTTTTGTCGCGCCGGACCCGCTGCTCAGGAGTGTACAAGGGTACGTACGGCTTGGCCGCACGACCGGATCGAGTCTCTACCACGTTTTGTGCCACCTGTATCCGAGGGTTCGCTACCCAGGTGGCAAGACGATACGACGAGGTACCCTAAGTTGTCAAGGAAAGTTTACGTCAATTTTTCTTGACAACTTCGATCCCAGACCACATACTGCTCTCGGCAACTACGATATTACATAATTGTCTTCCCGCCCGAGGTCGCTGGACCATGAACGGCCAACCTGCCACACCCGTCGCAACTGCCATGGCGGATTCCCAGCGACCAACGTGGACACCGCCCCCCCGCGAGACCGCCACTGTGGCGGCCGCGCATCGTGAGCGCGCAATTGAGCGCACTATCGAGACCGAACTTGTCCCGAGAATGCTGATGGCCCACCGAGGAAGCCCGGTGCCCCCGGGCGCTGATGTCGCACACCCTGTCGCCACTCACACCAACGCTGACACCGCCGCCGCCGACGCCGCCACGAATGTCGCAAAGGTACGCCTCATCCGTGACGCTGACGTCGAAGCGTTTCTTGATGTGGTGATTGGCACCGATGACACGGCCGCCCCTGAGTTTGTCCGCCAGCTGTTGGCTGAGGGCGCGCGCGTCGAATCGGTGTACATGGACCTGTTGGGCCCCACGGCTCGCGAGTTGGGCATTCGGTGGGATGATGACGAGTGCAGCTTCGTAGATGTGACAGTCGCGCTCGGTCGCTTGCAGAGTGTGCTGCGCGACCTGAGTCAAACATTCCAGGCCGACGCCCTGAACGCGGCCGATAGCGAGGGGAGCGTCCTGCTTACCTGCCTGCCCGGCGAGCATCATACGCTCGGCCTCATTCTGGTCGCCGAGTTTCTCATTCGCGATGGATTCCGCGTGCTGGTTGGCGCGCCCTGGTCGGAGGAGGACCTGCTGCAGCAGATACGGACCGACTGGTTCGATGTCATCGGTTTCTCGGCTGGCTGTGACAGCAAGATCAGCGGACTCAAAAGAGAGATCGTCCGCATCAGGGCCGTGTCAAGAAACCCGAATGTCAAGATTCTGGTGGGTGGACAGGTGTTTTCGCTTGAGCACGAGCTCGTCAGGCGCGTTGGCGCGGATGGCTGGGCCCGGGATGCGCGCGATGCCCCACAAATTATTCGCGAACTGATCAGTGGTAGTGCTGTAGTGTCTCACTCCGCAGACAGCAGCGTGTACGAAAGCAACACCGGCCAACCGCGTGAAATTGTTTGACGCCAGCGATCCTGCATTTCAGATGCTTGACGCCCGTACGGCGGCGAGCCTGCTCGCGGTCGCGGGCGATATTGCCATACTCGTAGATCCCGCCGGTGTAGTCCGCGACGTCTCAGTGGGCCCGAGCGACGTCCCCGTGGATCTGCCACGGGAGTGGGTCGGTCGCTCGTGGCAGGACACGGCCACCAACGACACCAAGCTCAAGATTGAGACCTTGCTCCGCGAGGTCGCCACCAAAGGCGTCTCAAAGCGTCGGCAGGTCAACCATACCACGCATTCCGGCGCGGACCTGCCGATCGCTTACACGGCGATGCGGGTGGGCCACGATGGCAGCGTGGTGGCGGTCGGTCGCGACATGCGGCACCTCTCGTCGCTGCAGCAGCGGTTGGTGGAAGCCCAGCAGGCCATGGAGCGCGACTACTGGCGGTTGCGCCACGTGGAAACGCGCTACCGCCTGCTCTTTCAGCTCGCCAGCGACGGTATTCTGGTAATCGACGCTGGCACCATGAAGGTGCTCGACGCCAACACGGCGGCCGGACAGGTGTTTGGCGATGTGAGCGACCGCCTGATCGGGCGCACCTTCCCGTTTGGCGTGGACGTGAAATCGGCTCGGACGCTCGAAGAACTCATCACCGCCGCGCGTGGTGCGGGTCGCGCGGGTGATGTCACGATTCCACTCACCGATTCTGATCGCACGTGGCACGTGTCCGCCTCCTGCTTTCGTCAGGAAGCGTCCACCTTGTTGCTGGTGCGGTTCTCGCCAGCCGATGCGGGTGGGGAAAGCACCCCGCCCGAGTCGGGGGCGCAGGGGAAAATCCGGACGCTGATTGAGCGCTCCCCCGACGCCTTTGTGGTCACCGATCTGGACGGCCGCATTCTTGAGGCCAACCGCTCCTTTCTGGACGTGGCCGAACTGGCGTCGCTCGAGCAGGCACGCGGCGCACTCATCGGCACCTTCATTGGTCGACCAGGGGCCGACTTTCCCGTGTTCGTGTCCATGCTCAAGAAGCATGGGGCGGTTCGACTGGTGGCCACGGCGGCGCGCGGCGCGCACGGGGCATCCACAGAAGTCGAAGTGTCGGGCGTGTGGGTGCCCGACGCCGAAGAGCCCTGCATCGGCTTTACGATGCGCGACGTCGGCCGCCGTCTGGCCAGCGGACCACAGGGTGCCCGTGACCTGACACGAGCCGTCGAGGAGCTGACGTCTCTGGTGGGACGCGTCACCCTCAAAGATCTGGTACGGGACACGGTCGATCTGGTGGAGCGCCACTTTATAGAAGCAGCGCTCGAACTCACCAACGACAACCGGACATCAGCCGCCGAAGTGCTCGGCGTGAGTCGGCAGAGCCTGTATGTGAAGCTCCGTAGACACCGTTTGGTGGCTCCGGTCGCCGAAAGAGACAGCGAAGCCGCCGATTAATAGAAATATGCGACGAAATTTCAAAGAAAACCCTCGCGCATTCCCGTACTGTCAATTAAAATAGACGGTCATGGGTGTCAGCAATTCGATACAGCATCAGGTCGCCACAAGACCTGACCCTCGAGCGGTTCTTACACTGCTCAAGCCTGTCACATGGTTTCCGCCCATGTGGGCCTTTTCGTGCGGTGTCGTAAGCACGGGATTGCCCATGGCGGGACGATGGAGTCTGCTCGCGCTCGGCATCTGCATTACGGGCCCGCTGGTTTGCGCGTCAAGCCAGGCCGTCAATGACTGGTTCGATCGGCACGTCGACGCGATCAACGAACCTGACCGTCCCATCCCCTCGGGACGCATTCCGGGACAGTGGGGATTGGCGATCGCCATTTTCTGGACCTTGTTGTCACTCGTGGCCGCGATCCCGCTCGGGCTCATGGGGTTGGGTGCCGTCACGCTGGCCCTGATTTTCTCCTGGGGCTACAGTGCGCCACCGTTCCGCTTCAAGCTCAATGGCTGGATCGGTAATGCTGCCGTTGGCTTTACGTATGAAGGCCTGGCATGGGTAACAGGTGCGGCACTGATGTTTGGACAAGGGTGGTTGCCATGGCAGCTGCTGCTGATGGCCGGTCTGTACTCGCTCGGCGCTCACGGCATCATGACGCTCAACGATTTCAAGGCGATCGAGGGCGATCGCCGCATGGGTGTGCGCTCGTTGCCGGTGCAGCTGGGACCGGATCGTGCCGCTTGGGTGGCCTCGGTCATGATGATCGTGCCGCAGCTCGTTGTGATCACGTTGCTGACCATGTGGGACCGCCCATATCACGCGATCGCCATTACCGTGCTCGTTGTCGCGCAGGCTGGCATCATGCGCTGGTTCGTTCAGGAGCCGATCAAACGAGCGCTGTATCTGAGCGCCTTTGGTGTGCCGTTTTATGTCAGTGGGATGATGATTACGGCGTTTGCGCTGCGTGCGATTGTGAGCGGTGCGCTATGAGCTGGCTGCAGATCGCGCGGCTCGGTATCGTGCAGGCGTGTATTGGTGCCGTGGTGGTACTTATGACCGCCACCATGAATCGCGTGATGGTGGTTGAGCTGGCCTTGCCCGCGTCCATTCCGGGTGCCTTGGTGGCGTTGCACTTTGCCGTGCAGTTGTACCTGCGCCCGCGCTTGGGTCATGGATCAGATGCGGCGGGATCGCGCACGCCGTGGATCATTGGCGGTATGGCCACATTGGTGGCTGGTGGTATCGGTGTTGCGATGTCGGTGTCTATCATGGCCACGTCGCCGTGGCTGGGTGTGGCACTCGCCGCGCTGGCGTTCATCGTGTTGGGAGCCGGTGTCAGTGCAGCTGGCACACCGTTGCTCGCACTCATCTCCGAGCACGCGCGCCCGTCGCAGCGTGCCGGTGCTGCTGCGCTCACCTGGATTCTGATGATCATCGGATTCATCGTGACCACGGCCACCACCGGTTCATTGCTTGAGCCATTCGGCTTTCAGCGATTGCTCTTCACAACGATGGGCGTTGGTGCAGTGGCACTGCTGCTCACCACGCTCACGCTCTACAAGCTGGAGCCCGCACTGGGAGCGCGCATCGTGCCGGAGCCGATTGCCGGCGCCGATCGCGGCGCGGCCTTTTCCGCCGCTGTTCGCGCCGTGTGGGCTGAGCCGGTGGCCCGCACGTTTGCGGTGTTTGTGTTTGTCGCCATGCTGGCCTACAGCGCGCAGGATCTCATTCTTGAGCCATTTGGCGGCATTGCGTTTGGTTTGTCGGCAGGTGAAACCACCAAGCTCGCCGGCATGCAGCACGGCGGTGTGTTGGCCGGCATGATCATGACGGCGTTGGTTGGTGCGCGCTACGGTTCGCTGCGTCTTTGGGCCGCAGCGGGATGCGCTGCATCAGCGGTGATGTTTGTCGCGCTCGTACTGAGTCCGGCGCTGGCCAGTGTAGATGCGTTCCGCACGATTGTCTTTTTGCTCGGTCTCTCCAACGGTGTGTTTGCCATTGGGGCGATTGGTTCAATGATGGCGCTGACCGGTGATGCCAAAGATGGCCGCGCCGGTTTGCGCCTGGGTGTGTTTGGCGCTGCCCAGGCGGTGGCGTATGGACTGGGTGTGTCGTTGGGTGGAGTGGGCCTGGATATTGCGCAGGCTGCACTCGGCTCACCGATTCGTGGATATGCGGTGGTCTTCTCGTTCGAAGCGGCGCTGTTCGCCGTCTCGGCCGTGCTGGCCTACCGTTCGGCCTCTACGGCCAATGCAGGAGACATCATGCGCACGCGGGGCGAAATGCTTCCCGCGGTAATGAGCAACTGATGCGAACATCAGACCGGAGCACAACGATGGAAACGTTCGACGTGGTGGTGGTGGGGGGAGGACCGGCCGGAGCAACGGCCGCGCACGAGTTGGCGCAGGCTGGCCGTTCGGTGTTGCTGCTCGACAAAGCGGGCCGCACCAAACCGTGTGGTGGGGCGGTACCGCCGCAGTTGCTGAAAGACTTCGATGTGCCTGAAGAGCTGATGGTCGCACGCATTGATACCGCTCGTATGATCTCGCCCAAATCCGTCAAGGTCGACATTCCCGTTGGCAAAGGCTTCGTGGGCATGGTAGACCGCGATGTGTTCGACGAATGGCTGCGTGCGCGCGCCGCGTCGGCCGGCGCCGAGCGTCGCATTGGCGGGTTCACGCGCATGGAGCGCGGTGCAGACGGTGTACAGCTTCTGACGTACACCGCCGGCCGCTCGCGCGCCGGCGAGGAGCGTCAGGTGCGCGCGCGCATGGTCATTGGGTGCGACGGCGCCTTGTCGGGTGTGGCCCGTGCGGCCCTTCCCGGCGCGGCGAAAATGAAACACGTCTTCGCGTATCACGAGATTGTGAAGTCACCCACCGTCGACAGCGAAGAGTTTGTCGCCAAGCGATGCGATGTGTACTACCAAGGCCCGCTGTCGCCCGATTTCTATGCGTGGATTTTCCCGCACGGCGAGACCACGAGTATTGGCACGGGTTCCCTGCAGCAGGGTTTCAAGCTACGTTCTGCCGTGGCGCAGCTGCGCGAAAGCACCGGACTCGCTGGTGCCGAAACGCTGCGTCGTGAAGGTGCGCCCATTCCACTTGAGCCGCTTAAGCGCTGGGACAACGGACGTGATGTGATTGTGGGCGGAGACGCCGCCGGTACGGTGGCTCCGGCCAGCGGTGAAGGTATCTACTACGCCATGACCAGCGGTCGGTATGTCGCGCTGGCCGTTGAGGCGACGCTGCGTACGGGTAACCCGCGTCATTTGCGCAGCGCCCGCCGTCGTTTCATGTGGGAGCACGGCCAGGTGTTCCGTGTGCTCGGCATCATGCAGAGTTTCTGGTACAACAATGACAATCGTCGTGAGCGATTTGTCGCCATCTGCAAAGATCGTGATGTGCAGGAACTCACGTTTGATGGATACATGAACAAACGTCTGGTGAAGGCGAGGCCGCTTTCGCACGTCAGGATCTTCTTCAAAAATCTGGCGCACCTCACCGGCCTTGCGACAGCCTGACCGTCGTCATTCTTCCTCGTAACCTTCGCATCACATGCTCATTTCCATCGCAGTCGACTTCCGTCGTGCCGACGTCGCGACCCGGGAACAGTTCCATCTGTCCGAGGAGCGGCTTACACAGCTCTATCGAACAGCCCGGAGTGAAGTGGTAACGGAAGCCGCGCTCATAGCGACGTGCAACCGCACCGAACTCTACGCATGGGTCGAAAGCGAGGACATCGATGAAGTAGACAAGGCCATCCAGACACTCGCGCGTCGCTGGATGCGCACGCGAGTGAATGGTGATCAGCTACTGCGCACGGCGACGCGTCGTTACGGCGCCGATGCAGCTCGGCATGTGGTGCGCGTGGCTTCGGGTCTGGAGTCGCAAGTGTTGGGCGACGGACAGATTCTCGGCCAGCTGCGGTCGGCGTACAAGCGCGCGGCGCACAGCGGCGCCACGGGGCCGTTGTTGCATCGCCTGTTTGAAACGGCGCTACGGTCCGGCAAGCGGGTGCAAACGGAAACGTCGCTGCTCGCCGGTCGCAACTCGATTGGTGCCGAAGCGGCGTCCATTGCGCATCAGCGCTTTGGCTCGCTCACCAACGCTCGTTGTCTCGTGGTTGGTGCTGGTAAAACGGGTGAGCGCACGGCGCGTCAGCTGATCAAGCTCGGCGCACAGGACATCGTGATCATGAATCGCACCATGGCACGCGCCGAGGAGCTGGCCGCGATTCTGGGCGGACGCGCGGCCCCGATGGACACCATGCATGCCGAAGCGGCCATGGCCGATGTGGTGATTGTGGCCACCGCGTCCGAGCAGCCGATTCTGCTGGCCGATACGTTGCGCCGGACGCGCGAAGCGTGCGGGACTTCGGTGTATTCCCTGCTGCTCATGGACCTCAGCCTGCCGCGCAATATCGATCCGGCGGTGCTCGAGCTGCCCGGTGTGGCATTGGTTGACCTGGATACGCTCCACACGCCCATTCTGGCGGCCGAAGAGATGCGCCGGAATGCTGTACCGCACGCCGAGCGCATTTGTACCGAAGAAGTGGACGATTTCCTCGAGTGGGCCTCAGCCCGTCCGGCGCGCGACGCGATTCGTCCGCTGGCCGATGCCCTCACCGAAGTGGCGCGCCGCGAGGTGGCCTTTGCCTCCAAGGATCTGGCGATCGCTGAGCGGACCGCCACGCGCATTGTGGCCAAGTTGCTGGCCGGTCCCATGGCCGCGCTGCGTCGCGCGGTACAGCGCGGTGAGCCGCTCGACCAGCACACGATGATGCTGCTGGAGATGTTTGCCCCGGCTCGACCCTCCGAGCTGCGGGCACCGTCCCGCCGCGCAACGGCCAAGCGCACCGATGCCCGACGCACTCCCAATGCGCGTGCCGAACAGGCGATCACTGCACCAATGCGCGACCAGCGATACGTTTCGGTATCCGCTGAAGTTTGACCCTCCCCACCTGTCGCGGGCTGCGCGCAGTTGACGCGTCGCCCGCATTTGCGAGTCCCCATGTCTGACGCTGTACCGCTCGTTAACGATCTGTTCCTCCGCGCCCTGCGTCGCGAACCTGTTCAACGCACTCCCGTCTGGATGATGCGACAGGCCGGCCGCTACATGCCTGAGTACCGCGCGATACGCAAGGGATCCGACTTTCTCACCATGTGCCGCACTCCGGCGCTGGCCGCCGAAGTCACCATGCAACCCGTCAACCTCATTGGCGTCGATGCGGCCATCATCTTCTCCGACATTCTGGTGGTGCCGGAAGCGATGGGTTGTTACCTCACGCTCGATGAAGGGGTGGGGCCACAATTCCCAACCCCCATTCGCAGCGGCAGTGCCGTGCACGCTTTGCGTGAGATCGATCCCGTGACCGATCTCGGCTACGTGCTCGACGCGCTGCGACTGGTCAAACGCGAGCTCAATGGTCGCGTGCCGCTAATTGGTTTTGCCGGTGCACCGTGGACGCTCGCGTCCTACATGGTGGAAGGCAAAGGCACCAAGCAGTTTGCCATCGCCAAGCGAATGCTGTTTGAAGAGCCGGCCGTGGCGCACGCACTGCTCGAGAAGCTCGCCGACGCCGTTGGCCGATATCTCGTTGCGCAGGTCGAAGCTGGTGCACAGGCCGTGCAGCTCTTTGATTCGTGGGCGGGAGCCCTTGGACCGGCAGAGTTTCGCGAGTTTGCCCTGCCCTATCTCGCACACGCGGCAAAAGTTGCACGCTCGGCCGGTGCGCCGGTGATCGTATTTGCGCCAGGTGCCACATGGGCGCTCGACGAAATCGCCGACGCAACACAAGCTGACGCCATTGGCGTGGACTGGCACATCTCACCCACGGCAGCGCGAGCCAAACTGGGGAACCGTGCCGTTGCGGTACAGGGCAATCTTGATCCGTGCACTTTGTACGCACCGATTGCGGAAATCGAAAAGCGCACACACGCGATGCTCGACGCCTTTGGTCCCATCGGACACATCGCCAACTTGGGCCACGGCATTCTCCCCGATGTCTCGCCAGCGCACGCGAAGGCGTTTGTGCAAGCGGTGCAGAATCATGAGTTTATTGATCCGAGCACGGCCGATGAAATGGAACCGGCGGCGGCGGGTGCGCTGTGAGCAATCCGTCTCCCACCTCCGCAGACGCCGCGCCGGTGAGCGTTCCTGCGGTGGCGGGTGCGTCGCGCCGAGCCGAAGCCACGCGCTGGATTGCCGGACTGCACGATGAACTCACCGCGCTTTTTGGTCGGCTTGATCGCGGCGGTACGTTTATTGAAGATCGCTGGGAGCGTCCAGGCGGTGGTGGCGGTGTCAGTCGCGTGCTCGTTGAAGGCACCACGTTCGAGAAAGCCGGCATCAATCGTTCGGTCGTCATGGGCGAACTGCCTGAACTGGCCGCGCGTCGGCTTGGTGGACGCGGTGCGACAAAGGGCAGCACAGATTTTTTTGTTACGGGCGTAAGCCTGGTCGCCCATCCGCGCAGTCCCATGATTCCCACGGTGCACTTGAACGTGCGCTACTTCGAGCTCATGGATCAGGACGGTCACATCACCGACGCCTGGTTTGGCGGCGGCACCGATCTCACGCCGTTTTATCCGTATCGCGAAGACGTGGTGCACTTTCACCAAACGCTCAAAAACGCCTGCGATCGACACCACTCGGCGTTTTATGATCGCTACAAGGCCTGGTGCGACGAGTACTTCGTGAACGTGCATCGCGAGAACGAGGCACGCGGCGCAGGTGGTGTATTCTTTGATCATGTGCGCCCAGACGACGAGCACGGTCTCGATGTTGAGCAGCTGCAGGCGTTTGTGTCGGACATTGGTCGAGTATTGCGCGATGCCTACGGACCGCTCGTCGATCGCCGACGCGACACGGCATACGGTGAACGTGAGCGCGACTTCCAACTGTGGCGTCGTGGCCGATATGTGGAGTTCAACCTGGTGCACGATCGTGGCACCATGTTTGGCTTGCAGACCAATGCGCGTATTGAAAGTGTGCTCATGAGCTTGCCGCCGCTGGCGGGTTGGAAATACGCACCGCGGTTTGAAGCGGGCACCTTTGAGTCGGCGCTGCTGAGCATGTTGCGACCGCAGTCGTGGATAGCAGACGACGGCGGGCCGGCGTAGTATGAGCGCCACCGTCGATCGCCGAGGGGCACAGCCCCCCTACGAGATCGAACGCGGGGACCCGCGCTCGGTGGCGGTGATTGGCGCGGGTATCACCGGTTTGGTAGCGGCGTACGAGCTCAAGCGACGGCATGTGCCGGTCACGCTCTACGAGGCCACTGGCCAGGCCGGCGGATCGATCGGCACGTCGCTGGCCGATGGATTTCTGGCTGAACACGGGCCCAACTCGTTTGTGTCGTCGGCGGCGGTGGAGACGCTCATCGCCCGATTGGGGCTCGACGACGAAGTCGTGGAGGCCAACGCCCACGCGAACCGACGCTACGTGGTGCGGAATGGAAAGCTGATACCCTTCCCAATGACGCCGTTGGCGATGCTGCGCACACCGCTGCTGTCGAAGCGCGCCAAGTTGCGGGTGCTGCTGGAGCCGTTGGTGCGCGGCGTGCGTGATACGTCCGACGAAAGCGTGGCGTCGTTTGTTCGTCGCCGACTGGGATCGGAGGTGCTCGAGTACGCCGTCAATCCATTCATTGCGGCGATTTTCGCGAGCGACCCTGAGTCGCTGTCCATGCTCCATGCGTTCCCGCGTATATATGCGCTGGAAAAAGAACACGGTTCGCTGTCGCGTGGTCTGATGAAATCTCGTCAGGCAGCGGGTGCCGCGCGCCGAAAAGCCAGGCATGCGGGTGAGCATGCTGCGGACCATACGGATGATGGTGCGCGTGATGATGCGAGTGAGCATGTGGACGCCGCCACAGACGTCTTCAGCGCCGCGCCGGTAAGCGCGCGACTGATCTCGTTTCGCGATGGCTTGCAGTCACTCACCGATGCACTCGCCCTGTCTCTCGCCAATACCCTCAAGCTCAACACCCCGGTGCGATTGCTGCACCGCGGCAACGAGCGTTGGGTGGTGGAAACCGGCCACGATGGAGCGCAGCGCGCGCGCGCTGTCAATGCGATCGTGCTGGCCACTCCAGCGCATGCGCTCACCGCGATGGAGTTGCCGGCCGCGATCCGGCAATACGCTTTGCCCATTGAACAGGTGGAGTATCCGCCGGTTTCGTGTCTCACGCTGGGCTTTCGTCGCATCGATGTCGCACATCCGCTCGATGGCTTTGGTGTGCTCGTGCCAGCCGTAGAAAAACGCAACATTCTTGGGGCGTTGTTTTCGTCAACGCTCTTCTCCGATCGCGCGCCCGATAATCACGTTACCATTACCGTGTTTGTGGGTGGCGGACGGCAGCCAGCGTTGGCGCGCGCGCAAACCGACGACCTCGTCAAGCTGGTGCGCAATGATCTGCGCGACTTGCTCGGCGTGCGGGGCGATCCGGTGTTTGCCAAGCACGTGTACTGGCCGCGTGGCATTCCGCAGTACTGCGTGGGCTTTGACCGGGTGAAGCAGGCCGCCGACGCGACCGAAGCGGCCAATCCGGGCCTGTATCTCACGGGCAACTATCGCAATGGCGTGAGCGTGGGCGACTGCATCGCCAGTGGTCAGCAGGTGGCCGAGAAAGTGGCGGCCTGGCTGGCGCACAGCAGCTGATGTCGGCACTCGACCTGCTGTGCATTGCGGCCCATCGGGACGACGCTGAACTCACCTGTGGTGGTACGCTGATCAAGGCCGCAGACGACGGCTACCGTGTGGGTGTGCTCGATCTCACCGAAGGTGAAATGGGGACACGCGGGTCAGCCGATTTGCGCGCCGAAGAAGCGGAACGCGCCGCCGAAGTCATGGGCTTGCAGGTGCGGGAAAACCTGGCGTTGCCGGACGCTGGGATCGAGAACACCCGACACACGCGCGAACTGCTGGTGACGATGATTCGCCGATTGCAGCCGCGCATTGTGATTTCGCCCGCCTCAAAAAGTCGTCACCCGGATCATCGGCTGGCCTCGGAACTCACGCGCGACGCGTGCTTTCTGGCCGGCATCGCGCGTTACGTGCCCGATGTCCCCACGCATCGCCCGCTCAAGTTGCTGCAGGTGCTCACGTACCGCGAAGATCCGGTCAAACCCACCTTCGTGGTGGACATCAGCGAACAGTTTGAACGCAAGCTGGCGGCGATACGCTGCTACGCGTCGCAGTTTGACGGTCTCACGCAGGCGGGCGAAGTGTTTCCCAACGGGGAGTCGTTGTACGACATCGTCACGCATCAGGCGGCACACTACGGGGCACTCATTCGCTCGCGCTACGGTGAACCCTTTCTCACCGATGAGACCATGCGCGTGACGGATGTCATGTCGCTCGATGTCTCCACGTTTTAATCTCAAGATACGCCGCAGCGGCGATCCGAGGGACGCGCACCATGGTTAACCCGTCTGACCCATCCGACACGATCGACTACGGATCGTATCTTGCGCTCGACCAACTGCTTTCACTGCAGAAGCTGCAGTCGCAACCTGAGCATCCCGATGAACTGCTGTTCATCATTGTTCATCAGGCCAGTGAACTGTGGTTCAAGGTACTGTTGCACGAACTGCACGGCCTGATTGAGCGGCTCAAGGTCTTTGATGCGGTGGGCTCAGCACTATCCATCAGACGCGTAAACGCGCTCATGCAGATTGTGGCGTCGCAACTCTCCGCGCTTGAGACACTGCCGCCACAGCGTTTCGCACAGTTTCGCGGCTATCTCGGACGGTCCAGCGGATCGCAGAGTGATCAGTTCCGCGCCATCGAGGCGCTTTCGGGGTTACGTGATCCGCATTTCATGGCCGCGATTCAGGAGCACGGCCCACCGCCGGCCATTGTGCAGCAGGCGCTCGCACAACCCACGCTGCAGGATCTGTTTGATGCGCTTGTTGCGCACGAAGGAACAACGCTCGAGGCGCTCTACATGGGGCCCGCGCCCACCGCGCTGTTCATCATTGCCGAGGGTCTGCTGGAATACGAGCAGAACTTTTCGCGGTGGCGGTTTTTGCACGTGCAGCTGGTAGAGCGAATCATCGGACCGGGCACTGGCGGGACCGGCGGCACGTTAGGTGCCAAGTACTTACAGCGCACGATGGCCCACCGGTTCTTTCCGAATCTCTGGGCGGTGCGCAGTCGTTTTTATGGCGCATCAATATGATTGATTGTCAACACACGTTCGGTACCGCACCTGCACAAGCGGTGCAATGAGCGAGGCGCTTCGCGATGCGGCGACGCGTGAACAACAACGGCTCGAGCTTGACTGGCGAGATGCCACGGCACGTGACGAAGGCTGGTTTGACGCGACGGTGCCGTTTGCCATTGGCACACCGCCATGGCCCGGCGATACGGCCATGACCTGCGGCTGGACCATGCGACAGGACCGTGGAGACAGTGTGAATGTGGCGTCGTTTGCTGCCAGCCCGCACCTGGGCACGCACGCCGACGCACCGCTGCATGTCACCGAAGGCGCCCGCTCCAGTGAGTCACTACCGGTGCTCCCTTTCAACGGATTGGTGCACGTGGTAGACGTGCGTGATCTCCGGGGCGAGATATCGCTCGCCATGTTGCGTGAGAGACTCACGGTCACCGACCCGTTGCGCGTGTGTCTGCGCACTGGTGCCTGCGTGGCCGAAGGACGGTTCCCATCAGAATGGGCGTGGCTCTCCGCTGATGCAACGCGGGAATGCGTTGAGCGTGGCCTGCGCTTGCTCGGCACCGATGCGCCGAGTGTCGATGCGCACGATGCGAAATTACTGGGTACACATCACGCCTGCTTTGACAACGGCGCGTGGATCCTCGAGAACGTAGACCTCAGAGACGTCGCGCCTGGTGCGTACGAACTTCGGGCCTTGCCGATGCGAGTCCATGGGCTGGACGCGGCGCCGGTTCGCGTATTGCTGCGCGTCGTGACCTGAGTCGCACCTGGACCGCAGAGGGCACGTGAGAACTGCGCTCACCACCGAGACACAGAGGCACTGAAAGAATGTTGGGAGGTGCCGTTCCATTCATCCCGCTGTTCCTCTGCGACTCAGCGTCTCCGCCGTGAATGCAGTTTACTGAAAGCGCGCACCACCGAGACACAGAGGCACTGAAAAAATGTTGGGAGGTGCCGTTCCAATCATCCCGCTGTTCCTCTGCAACTCCGCGTCTCTGCGGTGAATGCGGTTTGCTTAAAAGCGCTCACCACGGAGGCACAGAGGCACTGAAAGAATGTTGGGACGTGCCGTTCCAATCATCCCGCTGTTCCTCTGCAACTCCGCGTCTCTGCGGTGAATGCAGTTTGCTGAAAGCGCTCATCACCGAGACACAGAGGCACAGAGGCACAGAAAACATGTTGGACGTGCCGTTCCAATCATCCCGCTGTTCCTCTGCAACTCCGCGTCTCTGCGGTGAATTCAGTTTCGTTCTCGACAGGGCGCTGACCGAGCTACTCAGAGCGGCGGTTGGAATCGACACGCAGTTTGTCCAAGCGCATGTTCACCGACTCTGGGGTCAGCAGTTGGTCCACGATCGCCGCCACCTCTTCTGCGGTTTGCCACGCACGCTCAAGCTCCACCAGCTCGCCTGACAACGCGAGTCGTTCGCGTTCTTCATGCACCGCCATTTCAATGGCCAGTCGCGCCGGCTTGGGGATGAACGCAACATCGCCCGTGTCGCCCATGTTCTGTTGAGCACCCCACGCTCGCCGCTGCCGGGCGGCCCAGGACATCACGCCTTCTGAACCGCCGGCATCTTCAATCAGTGACACCGCCTGTCGCACGCGCGAGCTTGGCGCACCACCACCGTTCACGCGTGGCAGCAGTTTGGCGAGTGCATCGCGGGCGAGGTCATCAGTGAGTGTTACCCGGCCCTGCTCACCATTCTGCCCATTCCCAAACCACGACCTCAGCGTGACGCGCGGCTCGTCAAGCCGCCGCACCCACCCCACTTCGATAGCCCAATCATCCGGGCCGCGAGTGCCGGCGACAATGCGTGGATTACCGAAAGGCAAAAACCACTTGCCAGCGGGATGCGCCAGCGGCGTGAGAGTGGCGCGCTGGTTTTTGGTGAGCATGATCATGTTGAACGAGTGCGCGATCGGGAGCAGCGCCACAAGCCCTGCCCCCGACGCCACCGCTCCACCAACGATGGCCGCACCACCAGCCGCCAACAGCGAACCGCCAATTATCGCGCGACGGCGGCGTCGTCCGAACTGATCACCGTAGCGCCACGCCGCAAACTCAGGCCGCAACGGACGCCCCACGCGCACCAGCGTTGTCCCGTCGCCCCAACGGGCCAGCCCAATGTTGTCGGTGGACATGCGCACGGTCGTACTGCGGTACGCGCGTTCCGCCTGCTCAATGGCTTCGTAACGGGATTCAAACGGCGCCAAGCTCCACCGTTCGCATTTGGCACACACCACCCACAGTCGTCCCTTCAAGCTGTCAAACGCCACGCGTCGGCCCACAGGAAACGCTTCGAGAACGTCGTTCGCACCGAGCTTGGCGTTGCAGTGGAGACAGTGTGAGTACATGACGTGCGACAACGCTATGCTGATCATTGACGCGGCTCGGCGTTGATCGGTGCCGTGACATCACGAGCGGTTTGGCGTATGGCATTGAACTTGTCCTTCAAGTCATCCGTCTCGAGCAACGTGTCGGCAATGCGCGCAATCTCTTCCGCTTCGCGCCACGCCGCTTCAAGCGCTGCCAACTCGCCCTGCATGGCGCGTCGTTCGGATTCTTCGTGCAACGCCATCTCAAACGCCAATCGCTCTGTGGCGCTGAGTGTATGCAGGGCGCCCAGCGATTTTTTAACATCAAGCGTCTTTGAATCAATCGGTTTCTCGTAGCGTCCTTTTGTCAGACGCAACGCAAACGACCCACGCTCCTTCGCGAGATGATGCAGCGCCACCTCCGGTCCCCCCAACGACTCCAGCCACGAAACAGACTCGGCCACCTTCTTCTTCGATCCGCCAAACCGGTTCACCGCTGGTAACAGCTGCTGAACCGCGCGAGAGGCTGCCGGCCCGGTCAGAATTTCTGTGCCGGAGCGGTGTTCAAGCCGGATGGCCAGCGGGCCTCCACCAAGCGACAGCGGATCGCCAGACGCCGAGGGATGCAGAAGCGCCGACATGCGTGCGTGACGCCGACGAACATCGAGCACGCGTCCATCGGCGGCTCGCACCGATGCAATCTTTTTGTCCGGACTGCCATTGACGACCCGGTCCCAAAGCCCGCCGTTGGCGTAAAGACCGGCAAACGCCCCCATGCTCAACCCAGACCAGGCGCCGCCCACAATCACCAAGCCAGCCGCACCCACGGCGCCGCCCGTCAGGGCCAGCTGCCGAACGCGGCGGCGTCCGAACTGATCCCCATAACGCCAGGCCGCGAACTCCGGGCGCAATGGCTCACCAATGCGAATGAGGTCCACCCCGTCGGCCACGCGCGCCAAACCGACGTTGTCCGTGGCCACACGCTTGCGGGCGTCCCGATAGAGCCGCTCGCAGGCCTCTATGGCCTCCCACCGCTCTTCAAGTGGAGACAGGCTCCAGCGCTCGCAGGCTCGGCACACCACCCACAGGCGCCCCGTCTGCTGGTTGAACGCCACACGGCGCCCCACCGGCATTGATTCGAGCGCCTGGTTCTTCCCCAGATCCGCCGAACAGAAAAAACAGGTCGTGAACATGCTCTCATCTACGCAGTTTGGGCCGGAGAGTGTCACCAGAGGTAGGCACCCGAGCTCACATACTCTAACTTTAGCACTTATGAGTCATTCTGCGGTGTATCTCGACCATGCGGCCACAACGCCAGTCCGCGAGGAAGTGCTCGAAGCAATGCTGCCATGGTTTTCGGCACGCTTCGGAAACCCGTCCAGCGTGCATCGATTCGGCCGCGAAGCCCGCGTGGCACTGGACGACGCGCGAGAACGTGTAGCCAATACACTCGGCGCGCTCCCGGACGAGGTGTGCTTTACCTCGTGCGGCACCGAGAGCGACAATTTTGGCGTGATCGGTGCCTGGCGCGCGGTACGACAGGGCGGGCGTAGCGCGGTGCTGTCCACACGAATTGAGCACAAGGCGGTACTCGCTGCGTGTCACCAGATTGCGCGCGAAGGCGGGCACGAGCGCTTTGCGTCTGTCACGCGAGACGGCGTGGTTGACGCGCACAGCTGGCGCGACGGCTGCGACGATCAGTTGGCCGTGGCCAGCGCGATGTGGGTGAACAACGAGACCGGTGTGGTACAGGATATTCCCGCGCTGACGGAAGTCGCCAAGCGAAGCGGCGCGCTCATGCACACCGACGCTGTGCAGGCGTTTGGCAAGATTCCGTTTGACTTGGGCACGTTGCCGGTAGACCTGCTCACGATCAGCGGACACAAGATCGGCGCGCCCAAAGGTATTGGAGCGCTGTTCATCAGGCGCGGCGTGGAGCTGGAACCGCTCATGTTTGGCGGATCGCAGGATCGTGGACGACGTCCAGGCACGGAAAATCTACCGTATGCAATAGCACTGGCTACGGCCTGCGAACTCGCCGTGCGCGAACGTGAGCAGCGCTGTGCGCAGCTGCTGGCCATGCGATTGCGTTTTGAAGCGCGCGTGAGCGATGCGGTGCCGGATGTCGTGATTCATGGTGCGCACGCAACCCGCGCACCACACGTCACGAACGTGAGCATTCCCGGAACCGACGCCGAAACATTGCTCATGGCACTCGACCTGCGCGGCATTCTCGCCTCCGGCGGCTCGGCGTGTCAGAGCGGCAGCGTAGGCATGTCGCATGTGCTATTGGCCATGGGCGTCGCACCGGATCTCGCCAGTGGCGCGTTGCGTGTGTCATTTGGCTGTCTCAACGATGATGCCGGTGTGGATCGTGCCGCCGATGTCCTGATCACACTCGCGCGCAAGGCGCGTGGACTGGTGTCGGCGTGAGTACGCGTGAGCGTGTGGTGGTCGCGATGTCAGGCGGCGTGGATTCTTCGGTGGCGGCGGCCGTGTTGCTCGAACAGGGCTACGATGTCGTGGGCGTGACCATGAAGCTGCACGAGGACGACGCCGACGTGCCCGACAAGCCGTGCTGCTCACTCGATGCCACGAGTGACGCGCGACGTGTGTGCGAACAGCTCGGTGTTCCGCACTACGTGCTCAATCTTGTGGATGTGTTTACGCGCGATGTGTTCAACGACTTTGTGAGCGAATACGCCGCCGGACGCACCCCCATTCCCTGTGTGCGTTGCAACACGTTTACCAAGTTCCGCGACCTGGTGGCCAAGGCCGATGCCATCGATGCGCAGTGGATAGCCACCGGTCATTACGGACGATTGTCTGAGACGTCGCATGGACGCGTGCTGCTGCGTGGACGCGATGCGGCCAAGGACCAAAGCTACTTTCTCTGGGGCATGCCGCAGCCGGTGATTGAGCGATTGCTCTTGCCGGTTGGCGATTGGACCAAGGATGAAACACGCGCCGCCGCGCGCCGCTTTGGTTTGCGCACGGCCAACAAGCCCGAGAGCATGGACATTTGTTTTGTACCGCACGGTGATCACCTGCAGATCCTGCGCGAACATTTGCCGGCCGATGCAGCGGCGTTGTCGCGCGGTGCGATTGTCACCGAAGACGGTCGCGTAGTTGGCGAGCATGAGGGCTTTGCGCGCTTCACCATCGGTCAGCGCAAGGGACTGCCGGGCGGCGTGAGCGAACCGTGGTTTGTGGTGGAGATTCGGGCGGACACGCGTGAAGTCGTGGTGGGTACGCGCGCGTCGCTGGCGCGCAACACCGTGTCTGCGGCGCAGGTCAACTGGCTCGCGCCGGTGCCCGACGTTGGGACGGAGGTGCAGGTGCAGGTGCGTCATCGCGGCGCGTGTGTGCCGAGCACTGTGATGCGTGCCGACGATGGCGGCATCGACGTGGTGCTGTCACAGAGCGTGCAGGGTGTGGCGCCCGGACAATCGCTCGTGCTGTACGACGGCGACGTGGTGCTGGGTGGGGGCGTGATCACGCGTGCGGGCCGCGGCGCGCTGCCCGTGCTGGCTGCGTAGTGGGCGTAGGCGAG
>JBBRDJ010000050.1:0-24625 GCA_038203945.1 Gemmatimonadales bacterium | reverse complement strand
CGCACGTGCAGCGATTCGCGATCAGCTTCGGAGTAGACGGCAACCGTCTGCACGCCCAGCTCGCGGCACGCCCGGATGACGCGTAGCGCAATCTCACCACGATTGGCGATCAGAACCTTTTTGAACATGACGTTGGGCTGGGGGCCATCGCGCCCACACGACGGATGTCGAGCAAGCGCTGATCCGACGGTCACTCCCAGGCGGACACCGCCCAAGCCGGTCGGATCGGAACACGCCGAATGGTGGCGATGCGTCCCCGTCCACGCCAGTGATGAAGCGAATTCGGTGATAAAAAAACGACCCGCCGCGGCGATCGCGGCAGGTCGCTCTCCCTGAAAGCGCTCCGGAGTTACGCCGCCGAACCCGGCTTGAAGTCGTCGAAACTCTGGTCACTGGCACCGTCGACACCCTGAATCTTGAGTGCAAACTCACTCGGGCTGGACGCATAGAACAGGGCGTTTTCATAGGAAATCACGCCCTTGCGATACCATGACATCAGCGACTGGTCAAACGTCTGCATGCCATAGGCTACGCTGCCATCGCGAATGAGGTCCGGAATGTTGAGCGTGGCCTGCAAGTCGCGAATCTGATCACGCACGGCACCGGTGTTCACCAGCACCTCACAGGCCGGCACGCGACCGGGCTGATCGCTCCGCGGGACAAGCCGCAGCGAGACCACGGCCTCGAGTGCATTGGCCAGCGCAAAGCGCACTTCGTTTTGCTGGTGTGGCGGGTAAAACGACAGAATGCGGTTGATCGTGAGCGTGGCATCGGTGGTGTGCAGCGTGGAGAACACCAGATGTCCCGTACCGGCGGCCTTGAGCGCGACGTCCAGCGTTTCGAGGTCCCGGATTTCACCGATCATCACGACATCGGGATCCTGTCGCAATACGCGTCGCAACGCTTGACCGAATGTGACCGTATCGGTGCCCACCTCGCGTTGGTTGATGTGACTCTTCACATCGCGATGCACGAACTCGATCGGATCTTCGATCGTGATAATGTTGGCCGCTCGACGCTCGTTGATGTGATGCACCATGGCGGCCAGTGCGGTGCTCTTGCCCGAACCCGTCACACCCGTCACGAGCACCAAACCACGCGGCTTGAGCGCAATCTGCTCCAGCACGGGTGGCAGATTCAACTCACGCACCGAGTTTGCGGCGTGTGCAATGGCACGCATCGCAAACGCGACCGTACCCTTTTGCTGATACACGTTGCAGCGAAAACGGCCAATGCCCGGCACATTGATGGCAAAGTCCGCCTCGCGCATTTCCACGAACTCGCGCAGCTGCGCCGGTGGCAGCAAATGTTCGGCCAATGTGCGCAGCTCTTCAGGACGCAGCGGCGCCATTGGCAGGGCGATCAGATCGCCGTGCAAGCGCAAAGTTGGCGGACGTCCGACTTTGAGATGCAAGTCGGACGCGCCTTCAGTCACCATGCGCAACAACGCCGCCTTCAGATCGAGGCTCGCCGGCGCTGATGTGCTGGGTTCTGCGCCGGAAACCATCGTCATGGCAGGGTTCTCAGCCGTTAGGGTCGATTCGGAAGAGCACTTGTCCGTACTCGATCGGCTGCGAGTCCTTCACATTGATCTCGCGCACTACGCCGTCGATTTCAGACTCGAGCTCGTTCATGATCTTCATCGCTTCGATGATGCAGACGATCTGCCCCTTCGCGATCCGATCGCCAACGGCCACATAGGCTTTGGCATTCGGTTCAGGCGACTGATAGTACGTGCCCACCATTGGCGACTTGATTTCGAGCAGGGACACCTTGGGCGCCTCAACCGCCGGCGCGTCAGCGCGTCCCCCCTCCCCGGCAGGACGCGCTTCAGGCGCCTGAGGCAACACCGAAGCAGCGGCGGCCGGAGCAGCCGCCATTTGTACCGTGGCCCCACGATGCTGCGGCGTCTTGGAAATGCGCAGCTTCATGCCCTTATCCGAAGAAATTTCGATCGAGTCCACGGAGGACTGATCGAGCATCTCAATCACTTTTTTTACATAGCGCAGATCAATCATGTCTGGCGGTCTCGACAACGCAGTCGGGCGAGGGGCGCGCGGCACCGACGTGCCGCCACTAGCTCGCGAATTACATGATCTCCAGCAGGTCGCGGCGAAATCCGCTCAAGACGAGTGGTCCATCCTCAGTAAGGAGAACATCGTCTTCGATACGAATCCCACCCCATCCTGGCCGATAGATTCCGGGTTCAATGGTAACGACGGCTCCCACTGGGAGCACGGCTTCCGCAGTTTTGGCGAGTCGGGGCGCCTCGTGCACCTCCAAACCGATCCCGTGCCCGAGACTGTGTCCAAACGCCTCACCAAACCCGCGCGCGTGAATGTACTCGCGCGCGAGCGCATCGGCATCCATCCCGCGCATTCCGGCCGTCACCAGCCGTGATGCGCGAGCATTGGCCTCCTGCACCACCTCGTACACGTCGCGCTGCTCGGCCGTCGCGGGACCGAGCACCACCGTACGGGTGATATCCGAGCAATAGCCATTTGCCACGGCGCCAAAATCAATGAGCACAAAGTCGCCCACGGAGAGCGTCCGGTCGCCAGCGCGAGCGTGCGGCAGGGCCGAACGGGCGCCCGACGCCACGATCGACGGAAACGGAAAATCCTCGCTACCGGCGTCGCGAAGTGCCTTTTCGAGCACGCCCGCCACCATGGTCTCGGTCATGCCCGGAGCGATCTGCGAAAGCGTGATGTCCAGCGCCCCTTCGGCCATGGCGATCGCGCGACGAATGGAGGTGACCTCACTTGGGTCTTTGCGCATGCGCAACTGTTCAATCACGTCTACCGTGGGACGCCACTGCCATCGGCCACCCTGCTCCAGCAGGCGCTGGAAATCGCGGTGCACCAGATGCGCGGAATCAAAGCCCACCCGCTGCACGGTGAGCATGGCACCCAGCACGTCCCAAAGTCCCGACCACAAACTCTGCGCGACAATGACCACACGCGCCGCATCACTCACTTCTGCATCCACCTGCGTCGCGTAGCGAAAGTCTGTGAGCAGAACCACCTCGCGCGCGGTGACGACCACCAGGCCACTGCTGCCGGAAAAACCGGTGAGCCAGCGAGTATTGGGCAAACTCGACACAAGAATAGCGTCGAGATCCAGCGCGGCGAGTCTGTCCCGGAGCGCGTTAATGCGCGCCCGACGCGGGTCGATCACGCGTTTTCCACCCGGTCACGTTGCAAGCGCGCAACCAGTCCGCGCAGCGCGAACTCGTATCCGTGGGCGCCCAGTCCAGTGATCAGGCCAATGGCCGCCGAGGCCAGCATGGAGCGCTGACGTTCCGGTTCGCGTGCGTAGATGTTGCTCAGGTGAATCTCCACGAACGGCATCCCCACACCCGTGAGCGCGTCGCGCAGCGCCAGGCTACTGTGCGTATACGCACCAGCGTTGATCACCAGTCCATCTACCTGCCCCCGCCATCCGTGGACCACCTCGACCAACTCGCCTTCGCCGTTCTTCTGCGCGCAGACGATCTCGACCCCGATTTCCTGCCCGACTTCGACCAGGCGCGTTTCGATCTCCGCGAGGGTGGTCGTCCCGTACACCGTTGGTTCACGCGTGCCGAGCAGGTTGAGATTCGGTCCGTTCAAGACACCAATGCGCACACCGGACTCACGAGTTGGAAAGCCCCTTCAGCCACTTGGAGAAATGCGCCAGGTCAGCGCCTGCTGAAGACGGGCCGGTGTCAGACACCGGGCCCGAACCGGAAGCTACAACCGATTCCGGCGCGTGCGAAGCTCCCGACTCGCCAGTTGCCTGAACAGAAGTGCTGGCCGTGGCCGGATCCGGGAAAAAGCGATCAAACGAAAAGGCCGGTCCGGATGGCACCGGTGGCACCGACACGGGTGTGATCCGACCGCGAAACGCTTCGGTGTCGCGCGACGGGGTGAACATGGACGGACCAGCCTCCACCCCCTCGCCGCTCCCAAATGCGCGGGCCATCGCACGGGCGGTCAAATCGTCGGCCGGCAGCGCGCTTTCACCGAACAGACTGGCCAAACCATCGGCTGGCGTTGGCATGGCAACCGTGACCGAGCCACGCGCGGGAGTGCGACGGGCCACGCGCATCGCCGCCAACGAGGCGAACAGCTCGCGGGCCGACCGACGTGGGAGCGCGTCGGTTTCTGCTGCTGCTGCTGCTGCTTCCGCTTCCGCTTCCGCTTCAGTTGCTGCTGCTGCGGCCGCTGCCGCTTCCGCTGCGGCCGCTTCCGTTTCCGTTTCTGCTTCTATATCCGCCTCCGCATCCACTTCCGCCGCTGCCTCCGACTGAAACTCCGATTCGGTAGACGGCGCCTCTTCGGCCAACATCTCGCGCAGCTCAGTCAAGCGGAACGTCAGCACCGCGTCGTACGGACGACGCACAACCAGTTCTTCGTACACCGCTACCGCACGGCCCACAAATCCCTGGGCAACCAACAGCTCGGCCATGGTTTCCGTGACAAACGCCGCAGCCGCAGCGGGCTGACCAGCGGGCTCGATCTCATCCGCTTCTTCGGACTCGTCAGGTGATGCGTAGCCGGCGTCAACACGCGGTTCAACACGCGGTTCAACACGCGATTCAACACGCGATTCAACACGCGCGTGATTGACGATCTCCTCGCCTCCCGCCTCGACTTCTACAGCGTCTGTCTCAACGGTTTCGCTTTCGCGTGCACGAATGTCGTCCGATTCGACATCTACTAACTCGTTCTCGTTTGCCGACGCGACCTCGTCAAGCGTGAAGAACTCATCGGCCTCACGTTCGGCTTCGGGTGGCAGGAGCCACGGAATATCAGTCGCGGACAATGGCGGATCTTCGTCGAGCGCCACGTACTGTGCGACATCGGCGTCGTCACCATCGGCGTCGTCACCATCTACATGATCACGATTCAAGTTCTCGACTTCCGCGCTAGCGAGTTCCACCTCGACTTCTTCCTCGACTTCTTCCTCGACTTCCAACTCGACTTCCAACTCGACAGCTTCCGATGTCGCGTCGTCGTGAGTGTCGAGAACAATCGGCAGCGCGCCGTGCGCAGGCGTTGCAACACGCGACGAGAGCGCCGTCGTGTCCGGCCACTCCTGTGCAACGAGCCCTTCTTCGAATTCATCGCGCTCGGCTACTGATTTTGTATGCGGAGTCTCCGAGTCCCCATTGTGTTCCGCCTCGTCGACCGGTGCGTCATCCCCACCGGCAATCGAGTATCCATCGTCGAGTGGCCATTTTTGTGCGTCCAGACTGACGCCCGCGAGGTCGACCGACTCGACCCGCAGTTCAGTGTCGACGTCGTCCAGATTGTGCGACGCAAACGCATCGAGAGCCGCCGAAAGCGCGTCGGTGTATTCGGCATCGCTGGTGGAGTCGTCGGGAAACAGATCTTCCGCGGCTTGGTCGGTCGCTGGTTCATCGGTGTCCGGTTCATCGGTCGCCGCCTCATCAAGCGCTGCCGTTGCTGATACGTCAACCGCAGCAGCGTCTCCGACTGCAACAAAATCCAGATCCAGCAAATCGTCTGCGTCGCTTGTTGACGCGCTCAACTCGCGCGCCTCTTCCACGGCGGCCGAGTCGGCGGCCGAGTCAACGGCATCCAGCAGCGTCGTCGCATCCGCAGCGTGCGCGGCGTGCGCTTCATCTGCCGCATCAGGTTCATGCGTCGCAGACACGAACGCCGGTGCACCGGTAGCTTTCGACCCATAAGTGGCATCCGTCACTTCGGGCTCATCCGTGGCGTGCAACGCATCCACAGCATCATCAAGTCCGGTCGCGTTGGTCCTCGGCGTCTGCGACGCCTGCAGGAACGAAGGCGTATGCCACGCGGGAGAATCGGGCGCCGAAAACGGATCGTCCGCGTCGTCCGTATCCGAGAGCGCGTCGAGGTCCAGCGGGGGGAGTTCCGTAACAACCCTGGGCGAGCTGATCGGCGTGAACGAATGCGGCGGTGTCAGCCGCGCCGTTAACGAGGACAGCAGTGCCGCAATGTCATCGTTTCGCGGATCGGCATCGAGCACGCGCTCGTACCAGCGACGCGCCAGCGGGTCGTCGCCACGCGAACGCGCGATGTCGCCCAGATGCCGAAGCGCGATCAGATTTTCGGGGTCGAGATCGAGCGCTGCCTGGAATACGGTCTGGGCTTCGGACAGATCGCCCGCTTCGTAGAGCGCCTGACCAAAGACGATATGGCCGCTCATGTGCCCCGGTTGCTTGGGCAAATGCTCTCGGCACAGCGCGATCGCCTGCGCCAGCTCTCCGGCTTTGCGGTACTCGTTGGCCAGCGGCGCAAAATAGCGGCGCGGGTTCTCGTCGAACTTGGCTGTCAGTTCGTCAATCCGGGCGGTGCTCATCCGGTTAGTCCCTTTGGGGTGGTGTTCCCGGTGCGGTCAAACGCAGAACGTATGTCGCGTCGCCTCGGGAAGTCAATCTACAGACGGTTGCTAAAGCGTTGACGTCACTTGCCTTTACACTCTCGCGTCCCCTACTTTTCACGGCTTGTCCCCGATGTGCAGCCCCACACGAGATGCGTGTGTGTTGCCGCGCGTGTCGGGCGTGTTACCAACCTCACCGCTTGAAGGAGTCCCGCCCCGTGCTGCAGACCATGCGGAGCGCTGCGAAATACATCTGGATCGTTCTCATCATTGCCTTCATCGGTGGCTTTTTGCTCGTCGATAGCTCTGGCTTGCTCGGTCGTTCGCCCGTTACGACCAACACAGTGGTAGCCGAGGTCAATGGTGAGGACATTCTGTACGTGCGGTGGGAAGCCGCAGTTCAGGGTCTTGAAGCACAGGAGACGCAGCGACTCGGACGTGGCATCACGCTCGATGAGCGTCGCCAGCTCGAAGACCGTGCATTCGAGGAACTCGTGAATGAAGTACTGCTCCGTCAGGAGTACGAGCGGAGGGGCATCTCCGTCACGGATGAAGAGATTCGGAGTGCTGCCACCGTGAGTCCGCCGCCCGGTGTGGAGAACAATCCGGAGTTCCAGACGGACGGCCAGTTCGATATCACCAAGTACCAGCGCTTCCTGGCCAGCCCGGTAGCGCGTCAGGCTGGCATGCTGTCGCAGCTGGAAGGCTTCTACCGCGCAGAAATCCCGAAGCAGAAGCTGTTTGACCAGATCGCGTCTGACGTCTGGGTGTCGGATGCTCGGCTGTGGCAGCTCTTCAAGGACCGGAACGACACGGCCCGCGTCTCCTACATCGCCTTTCGGCCGGAAAACGCCGAAGGCGCCGTCGAAATCACGGACGCCGAGATCTCCGCGTACTACAACCAAAACATCGCTTCCTTCGAGCGTCCGGCTCGGGCGGTTGTGGCGCTGGTGGCTGTTGAGCGCGCGGTGACCGCGGTTGACTCGGTCGCAGCCCGCCGTCGCATTGACGCGATCCGCTCCGAAATCGTAGCTGGTGCCGATTTTGCCATGGTTGCCGAACGCGAGTCAGCGGACTCCGGCTCGGCCATCAATGGCGGCGATCTGGGCAGCGGCGTGCGAGGCCGGTTCGTGGATCCCTTTGAGAATGCAGCCTACGCGCTGAGCGAAGGCGAACTGTCGCAGCCGGTGCAGACGCAGTTCGGCTGGCACCTGATCAAACTCGATCGGAAGCGCGGTGACTCACTCAGCCTGCGCCACATTCTGATTAACGTGGGTCAGAGCGATTCCACACAGGCGGCGACCGACCGCCAGGCCGACCGGCTCTTCGCCATTGCCGGCAGCGCGACCGAGCCGGCCCTGTTTGACAGCGCCGCGGCCGAATTGGGTCTCCCAGTGTCTTCGGTCGTCGTGCTCGAAGACGAGCCGCTGAACTTTGCGGGACGCTATGTGCCGAGTGTGAGCGCTTGGGCGTTCAGCGGAGTTCAGGTGGGTGAATCAAGCGATCTGTACGACTCACCGGAGGCTTACTACATTGCCCGCCTTGATTCGGTGCGCGCCGGTGGTGTTGCGCCGTTGGACGATGAGGCCAAGGCCGACATTCGCCGGCTGCTCGAGCGCCGCAAGCGCGTAGATGCGCTGCTCCCACTAGCCGAACGGATCGCCGAACAATCGCGTCGCACGTCGCTGGAAGCAGCCGCCACCGAACTCGGTCAGGACATCCAGCAATCGATTCCTTTTGCACGCGCCACGTTGGTTCCGGGTATCGGACAGTTCAACGAAGCCGTCGGCGCCGCGTTCGGCCTCGGTCTGGGCGAAGTGAGCAACGCCATCAAAACGGCCGATGATGTGTTTGTGATGCGTCTGGATGCATTCACGCCTGCGGACAGCGCGGAGTTCATCACCAGCTTGCCCGTGTTTCGTTTGCAGACCACGCAGGCGCTGCGCTCCGAGCGTGTACAGCAGTATTTGATCGGTCTGCGCGAGGATGCGAACATCAAGGATGAGCGTCAGAAGATTCGCGCCAGCTTGCGTCGTCAAGCACCAGTCTGACACGTCGGCAACTGGACTGAAAAGAAAAGCGCCCCCGACATCATGGTGATGTCGGGGGCGCTTTTTGTCGCCCGTTCTACCTTGCTGTGTTGATCGCTGCGAAGCTCTCCGTACGCGGCGAACTAGTTGAGCAATCGCTTGGGCTCCGGCGCCTCTTCCGGGCGTACCGATGGGTCAGCAACGGGAGTTGGCGAACCGACGGATCGCGTGTTGCTGGGCGGCGGGTCCGAGATGGCCTTTTGCGCGTCGTTGAGATTACGCTTGAACTCAGTGATGCCCTTGCCGAAGGATCCGGCGATCTCAGGAATGCGCTTGGCTCCGAACAGGAGTAGCACCACCACAAGCAGAACGAGGATTTCTTGAAATCCGATTTGACCAAAGCCCATGGAAGTCTCCTAGAACAGGGATCGTGCAATGAGATAGGCGATCAACACGCCGACCAGACTGAGTAGCGATACATCAAGTGCCACAGGACCGACCGCAAACTTCAATATAATGAGGTCGATGGGAAGCGGGCCAATGGCGGGCTGTACTCCAGCCGTAAGGAACTCTTTCACTGCCCCCGACGGCAAGAACCGACGGGCCAGCTGTGCCAGCAGTCCCCCAGCCACAAATCCTGCGCTGAGCACCAGGAGGTGAAACACCGGCCGATGCTTTGAAGGTCCTTGCGCCATTACCAGCGACGATCCACAGCGTAGCCGATCGCTTCCAGCAACATGGCCTTGGCGGGCCCCCCTGGAACGCTCGCGAGTGCCTCTTCGGCTTCCCGGGCAAACTGATCCGCTCGCCGGCGCGCGTACTCGATGCCGCCCGACTCATGCACCAGCTGGATGACATCCGTCACCGCGTCCTCATCCGGATCTGTTGTCGCGAACAGATCTTCCACGCGCGTGCGCGAGGCGGGCGACATGTTGCGCAATGCGGCGATCAACGGCAGGGTGACCTTGTGCTCACGCAGGTCGAGCCCGCTCGGCTTGCCGGTCATTTCTGCGGTCTCTGTGTAGTCGAGCAGGTCATCGGCAACCTGAAACGCCATGCCCAGGCGTTCGCCATAGCGCGCCAATGATTCATGGTGCGCCGGGGCGCCACACAGCGAACCCACCGAGCAGGCCGCAACAAAGAGCGCGGCTGTTTTCGCCCGGATCAGGCGTTCGTAGTCCGCTTCGGTAAAGGCCAGTGCATCAAACGCGGCCAGCTGACGCATTTCACCAAGCGTCATTGCATCAGAGGCATTGGACACCGCGCGCATGATCTCAATGTCCTCGAGCTTCACCAACTCCCGCATCACACGGGAGTAGAGGAAGTCACCCATGATGACCGAGATCTGGTGACTGAAGAGCGCGTTGATCGTGGGCATGCCACGCCGCAGCACCGAATGGTCCACCGCGTCGTCGTGAATGAGGGTGGCCAGATGCAGCAGTTCGACGATCGCCGCGCACGTGATGGCGCGCGGCTGCATGCCGTCGTCCACGGAGCTGGACAACAGAGTGAGCGTAGGGCGAAGCAACTTTCCCTTCATGCTGAGCAAGTGGTTGCCCACTTCCTGCACAAGGGGAACGTCGGCGGTGACGATGCGCCGGATTTCGCCGGGCACCGCCTCAAGTTCCCGGCGGACCGGGGACTGAATGTCGCGCAATGCGGCGGCCAGCGACGATGGGGTGCGTGCGGATACGGTCATCACGCTACCCGATCGAGGGCTGCCAGGCGTTCGGCGACGTCGCGAAATTGAATGTCAGTGGCGTACACGCGTTGAAAATAGTTCCGTGCCTCGTCTCGGCGCTGCAAGGCTTCGCACGCATATCCCAGCAGATACAATACACCGACCCGCTGTTCATCGTTGAGCCCGGGTTCATGCAGCGCCCGAGATAGAACGGTCACGGCCACCGGAAAGCTCCCTTGCTCCAAAAAACACTGTCCCAGCGCTTCGTACGCCGGGAGGCGATGGGTCGAACTACGGAGTGCGCGCTGGAACTCCGCGATCGCGTCGTCCAGCAGTCCCATCTCCTTGTATGCGACGCCCAGATCATAATGGCTCTCGTAGTCGTCTTCGCCAAGGCTTCGTGCGACACCTTCGCGAAAATGCTGCAAAAGTCGATCAAAGTCGGCGTTTTCGTCACCCGTGACGGTGGGTTCCTTGAGCCGCATGCGTGTGTCTGGCGCCTGCGTATCGTCGGAGAGCCAGTCGGCCAGGTTCACGTAACCGTCATCGGCCGCCGATGATGCAGACGGGCGTGCCGGTGGCGGCGGCGCGGCCTCACCCAACGCAATGCGGGCGCGATCATCCCATGGGTCCAGCTCGAGCACGCGCACGTAAACCGATTCGGCGCGCGCCGCGAAACCGGTGCGTACGAGCGCATCAGCCAGGTCGAGGTAGCTCTCGCGCAGACGCTCGCGATCGCCAAGTCGGACGGCCAGTTCCAGGCGCTTCTGGTGAAAGCCAATGTTGTCGGGCGCGGCGCGAACCATGTCGTCCGACACCCGAGCGGCGTCGTTCAGCGCGCCTTGCACTTCCAGGCCCAGCGAGGTGGTGGCCAGTTCAGTGAGGCCCGCGTCGAGTTCGCCGGCTTCAAGCAAGGCTTCGGCCAGACGTCGGCGGCGGGCCCAGTCGCCGGGGTGCTGGTCGGCTTCCTCGCGGAGCCGTTCGCAGCGAACGAGCGCCAGATTAATGACTGCCGCCGGCGCATCGGGCGTCAGCAGCGCATCGAGTTCATTGGGACTTGTCTCGTTCAGCGCGGTGGGTGCATCGTCGTCGAGGTCGACGTCGAGGTCAAGCAGTGCGTCGTCTGCGTCGAGGGGGTCGAGCATATCGTCATCACGAATCCAGACGAGATCCGGAAACGCTTCCGCGCTGTCCGCCGCCGTTTCATCGGTGACGGGAGGAGGCGTGGTGGCATCGGATGTCGCGGTGTGTTCGGTGGTGTGCTCGGTGGTGTGTTCGGTGTTATTCTCGGTCTCCACGCTGACAGATGGCGTGACACCGTGCGACGGGAGCAGTGCGTCGGGAATGACCAGTGGCGGCAGTTCGCCCGGCAGGATGAAATCGTGCGGATTGAGGCGCGGCACCGACGTCCGCCACCGTTCGGCTACCTGTTCGGCCAGCGAGGGCACCATCTCGTGCATGATGTCGGCCATCGCGTGCGTGCTCACCACCTCTGCATCGGCTGAGTCGAGCGTTTCGACTGTGTCGACTGCAACGGGCGCGCTCGGCGCGTCCACCACCTCCACCACGTCCGCCGCGTCTACCACGTCTACCGCGTCTACCACGTCTACCACGTCTACCACGTCTACCGCGTCTACCGCGTCTACCGCGTCTACCGCGTCTACCGCGTCTACCGCGTCTACCGCGTCCGTCACGTCAACAGCGTCAGCCGAGTCGTAGTCGTCCAGCGATGCGTCGTCTACCAGGGCATCCAGCGTAAACGCATCAACGGGTTCGGCAGACGGCTCCGATCGAATGGAGCCGAGCGCCGGATCATGCGCGGTGTCACGTTTGAAATCGACCGGGGAATCAAGCTCCGATTCGTCGCTGAGCGTAACGGCTCCGGCGTCCTCGATAGCGTCGAGATCAAGCGCGTCCAACAGCTTTGAGGTCGCAAACAGGTCGCTTTCAACGTGGTCCGCCGTCGGCGCGTCGGCCGTCTCAAACGGGTCAGGCAAGCCATGCAGGTCAGGCAAACGCTCGCCAACTGCGTCGGAATCGACGACCTGGTCTTCGCCTGTTGTGTCGGGGAAGTCGGCGTCGACTGCATCAACCCCGATCTCATGGTCAACGTCTGCGGAGTCATCGACCACGATCTCGTGTTCCATGTCCGCCAGTGCCGATGTCCACGCATCCAGATCGAGAAACTCAAAAGGTACGGCGGCCTCCTCCAAATCGGCGGCCATCGCGTCGTCAATGCTCACCGATGACGTGTCAGCGCCATCACCAAGATCAATCCAGACGACCTCTTGCTCTTCTTCTTCCGAAGGTGCCGCACCGACGGCGTCTACTGCATCGTCAGCCGTCTGTCCCGCATCCGGCGCCTCAGCAAGGTCGAGCAACATGACGTCTGCCGTGTCCGACACCAAACCGTCCAAAAGCTCGGCGGTTGACGCCTGCGATTCCGCGACGGGTTCAAAACCGAGCGCGTCAGTCAGTCCCTCGGTCACCGGCGCTTTGGCGTGCGGCGCGGCACTGTCCGCGTCGGAATCAACATCAATCAGCGAGGGAGCCTCAACCGAACTCACGATCGGCGACACTTCCGGCGAGTTCGCTTCGAATCCGTCCAACGCCGCCGCGAACGCGGTGTCGTCGTTGGCCTCACTGGGATCAAAAATCAGCAGGTCGTCGAGCGAGTTCGTGAGACCGTACGAAGCCGGGGTTGTGGGCTTGCCGCTAACATGTGCACTCCCGTCTCCGTTGCCATGCGAGGACGCACCGAATGACAGCGCAGCCGCTCCAAGAGGCGGCGTCAGGTCTATTGCGGCATCGTAGTCCACATCGAGGAACACCAGGCGGTCACCCCCGCCTCCGGCCTGTTCCAGCGCCGCACCGGCGTCGACCGCGACAGGCAGTTCAATGCCCACGCGCACCGCGTGCTCTTCGACGAGGCGCCGTACTTCCGTGAGTTCGGGCATGAGGCTGGCCACTTCACCAAGCGACGTCATGGCCTCCTCGTTGCGCCCCTCTTTCTGCATGCGCGACGCATACTCGAGGAAATTACGTGTGGCGTCTCCACGCATTCCTTTGCGAGCACAGACTCGACCGAGCGTGAGATATACACCCACGCGACCCGGCGCATGGCGCAGAATCTTGTTGCAGAGTGCGATCGCATTGTTGAACAGCCCGACGGCCGTGTAGTGTTCGACCGCACGCTCGTAGGAGGCGACCGCCTCCGAGACGCGGCCAAGCCGCAGCGTGAGGTCGCCGACTTTGTTCAGCAGTGCGACATCGACCTCCTCGCCCGCTGCGTCGCCCGCTTCAATAGCGCGCCCGTAGTGGACAATGGCCTTGTCGAACTCTTTTTGCGACTCATGTTCGGCCGCTCTTTTCCTGAACTTCGCGGCGTTCGACATCGGCGCGAGGCGTGCTCCCGTGGAGGTCGCAGTTTTTAGCTCGTCCGGCGGACGACAGCAAAGCCGAGTGGCACCGTGAAGCTATGTCACACTGTGATAGTGAACAAGCGCTGCAACGGCCCCACACTTCCCCTCAGTGACGCGTTCAACCGGCAGAAGGCAACGGGCAAAACGCAACGTGCACCCGCAGTATGCGACAACGCCGTCACCAGCGTCGCCGCGACGGGCTCAAGCGGGCGGCGTGGGACGCGCCATGACATCCAGCACGCGCGACAACCGTATCGGTGCCTGCGCTTCACCGCGACAAGCGTAGAAGCAATCGTCGCAGGCAATGGGCTTATAGGGAGACCACTCCTTCCAATCAACATCGGGCGGGAAATCGGGGCAACGGCGCACTTTGCCGTACGGATCTACGTGCACCGTTGTGGTACCGCTCGGACACGGCTCGGTCATCTCGCCACGAACCCAGCGCGGGATCTCCGACAGGTAGTGGTCGGAGTTGGTGATGATTCCACGGTGCACTCGCTTGTACGCCAGGAGCGACTGGATGGCCTCGTCGAGCGCCCGCTGCTGCGCCTCGCGCAACAGGTGCGACTGATTGCCGTTCTTGGCGTCGGTGTAGACGGAAAAGTTCACGCCGGCCCCCATGCGAGCGGCCGTCTCGACCAGTGGCATCAGTTGGTCGAGGTTGTCGTCCTTGATCACCGTGTTGAAGCGCACACTGCCGATTCCAGCCGCCTTCATGCGCGGGACGGTATCGAGGATTTTGGCTGTCAGCCCGGGAATCCCTCGCGCGTCATCGTGCCGTCCATCGAGGTAGTCGAGTGAGATGTTGAACTGATCGAGCCCAGCGTCCCACAACGACTTCGCGCGATCGACGGTGAGCATGGCACCGTGTGTAATCATGGCCAGATACGACAAACTCGTGGCATCACGCACGGACGAGACGATGTCCTCGAGATCCCGGCGCAGCGTCGGTTCGCCGCCCGTGAACGTGATCATCATCGGGTTGAAGCGACGCGCGATGTCGGCAAACTCCTTGAGCTCGTGGGCCTTGGCCGACGTCGGCGTCTTCCAGTAATCACAAAAACCGCACGATGCATTGCAACGCATAGTCACTTCGAGGTTGAGCAGCACCGGACGTTTGCGCAAACGCAACCACGCGTACTTGCTCATGAACAGCGGCACATGCCACGGCTTGTAACGCGAACTCAACATGCCTGTTCACCGGAGGAGAGATGCCCGCACGTGCTCATCGAACGGAACGCCGATCGTAGTCAAACTTGATGTCGGCGTTGGCCTTCAGGGAAATGAAGAAGTTGAACAGAAAGTTGCCGTTGGGGATGCGAGAGAACGAAAACACCGCATTCCAGTCGTGCAACTCACGATTCAGCGCAATCTGCAGCGAGCCGAAGTCTCGCCGCGTGACGTCGTACATGGCCGTCATCGTGGTGCTCCAGTTCGGCGTCAAACCGAAGCTGAGATTTCCACTGAGGTTTTCACTGGGCGGCGTTCTGAACTGCGGACCACCCGGTGTGGTGATTCCGTCCGGCTGGAATCCGGCAGGCGGCGAGGTCAGCGCGTTCAGCTCGCAGTTCACGCGATTGGGGGTGCCGAGCGGAAACTCGCGGCAGAACTCTGCCGGATTGAACTCGATTTCCGTACCACCCGGCTTGAACGGTCGCTGCCGGTTGGCGTTATACGTGAAGGACGCACGCCATCCCTGCCCCGGCGCGGTCACCAGCATGCCGTCACCGCGGGCCGCAGAACCAGCCGCATTCAGTCCGCCTCCACGCTGACTAAAGTCGCTGCGTGAGGCGCGAGTAGCCGAATCAGCCTCGCTCGGCGCCTGAATGTCTCCCCCGAGGCCCAACAGCCGTCCAAGGAATCCCACGATGCTCGACTGGCCGTCGAGCGAAAAGTTTACGCCAAGCTCGGTGCGATAGGGACTGAAGACGGCCGTGTCGCTGATTGGATCGCCCTGAAACAGCTCATACCCCAGCTGGAAGTCGAGATTGGGCAGCAAATCGGTGCGCGCCTGAATCCGGAAATCACGCTCCACGAATCCAGACGCCGCCGTGTCGGCCCGAATGAAGTCGTACGAGAGCGACGAGAAGTTGAGCGCGAGCAAGCGAATCTTGGTGCCTTCAGGTGCCTGTGCCGCGACGGGCCCTGTTCCCGGCTCATCGCCCGGGCGAAGCTTCGTAGCCGCGCTATCAGGAGTGAGCAAGTCGATGGCTTGATCAGTTGGTTGCTCCGACTGCGCGTTGCGACGCTCCGGTTCCGATCTGGGCTTGAGTTTGGCTTCGAGGGTTGTGGCGAAGGTGAGCGAAATCGTATTCCGTGGCAGTGAACCGAGATACCCTTGTCGTGCCCGTCCGGTCGCCTGCAGAAAGTCATCGCTGACATCAGCCGCCGGGGAAAGTGTATACGAAAGTGCGGGATTGATGGTGTGTCGAAACGCCTGCACCGGTCCCACGCCGGGGAAAATTCCGTTGAGTGTCGGTGCAGCGCTCACCCCGTACACCAGACGCTTGCCCTGCGAGACGTAGCGACCGCCACTCAACTCGGATCGTACGATCAAACCGGCCGACGGATCAACATTCGCCAGCTGCACATTGGGCGAAAAGTTGAACTTGCCCTGAGAAAATCGAGGTAAGTTGAACGACGTATTCCAGTCGATGCTTGTGAAGAACCGCTGTGCAAACACACGTGTAGAGACAAGCGACGTATCGTTGACGTCACGAACCACACGCTGTTCCGGGTAGTCGTCCACGCGCTCGGTGATGGAAAAGCTGTTGCCGATCTGAAAGTCAAAGATCTTGATTGGCGTTTCGAACCCGAAGTTCATGTTGCGTCGCGACGCTCTCACTGGCACCGTATCCACGATGCCACCAAGGCCTGGCGTGAACACCGTACCAAACTGCAAGCCCTGATCAATGTTGTCGATACGATTCTGATTGAATCGCACGCTTGGAGTCCACTCAAGCGCACCGAAGGCGAGTGTGCCCATGGTAAGATTGAGGTTGGGCAAGTTCGTTTCGGTTTGGTTCCGACCCGGATACTGCTTGCGCGTCCCGCCAACGCTAATGCGCGCCGGGCCAAGCGGCATTTGATAGTTGAGCTGCGACACGATTGTCCCGACGGCAGCATTCGGATTGTACGTTGTCTCGCGCTGAACCGAGGTGTTCTGAACGTAGTTGATATTGGCCGCCAGCCGAGTCTCTTTGCCGAAGCTCTGATTATGGCGTAACGTGACGGAGGTGTTTGTCTGCCCATCGGCACGAGTGGTGTACGACACATTGGCCTGTCCGTCAATAAAACGCGACAGAAACTTGTACCGCACGTCTGAGTTCAGTCGCGTCCATCCAGCGTCAAAACCACCACCACTGCCCGCACCGCCCGACCGCCAGTCCAGAGAAGTCTGCGCGTCGGCGAAGTCGCTGATCGCAAAGAACCAGCCCACATTCTGCACGGTGCGCTGGTAATTGGCGCTGTTACGGAACAGTTCGGCCACGCCAAATCTGGGCGTCAGCAATCCGCTACGTCGGCCACTGCGTCCGTCCTGAAAGAAAAACGGCAACCAGAACACGGGTACTTCACCGATGTACAGCACCGCCGACCGACCAACGACCACCGAGTTGCTCACGAACTTGATGTCTGACGCGGTGAAGTGGAAATGCGGATCTTCAAGGTCGCAGTACGTAAAGTCTGCGCCGTGAAAGAAAACACGCTGCCCGCCAACGTTGGTGGTGTCGTTGTAAAACGTGCTGCTTTTCGCGTTTACATACAGTCGATCGCCCGACACCACCGACGTGGCGAACGCGCCCGTGGTGCCTTCTTGCGACCTGAGATCGTAGCGTATTTCACGCAACGCCAGAAAATCGTCACCATCGACCTGTGACGGATCGCGCAACACTACGGTGTCGCCACGGGCAACCACCAGCTCGGTGGAGTCATTGTAAACGATGGTATCGCCCACAAGCATGGTGCCCGCACGCTGCACGGCCGACGGCTTGCCGCGCATGGTGAGCTCACGCGTTTTCGCGTCAAACCTTACAGTGTTGCCTTGGTACTGCACCACGCGATAACCCACTCGTTCCATCAGTTCGCGCATGATGGAGTCAGGCTGGGCCCACTCCACAAGCACCCGATCACGACTGAGCGGCGCCCGCTCCTGAGACGAACCTTCGGGCGGCTGCGCATGCAGGGTAAACGGTTGAACCATGCCTGATAAAGCGCACAATAGCGATGCGACGAGCAGAGCGCGCCAGAATATCACGCGATTGCCTCACTCCCGATGCGTTGCGCACGCTGTTTGCGACGGTACACGATGCGCGACAACACAATACCCGCCTCGTACAACAGGTAGAGTGGCAGTGTCATCATACCGGTGGCCGTGATCGCATCACCAGGGGAGATCAACGCTGCGAGTGCGAGACATCCAACAAACGCGTGTCGACGGAAGTTGCGCAGCATCATGGGAGTAACGAGACCAAACGCCGTGAGCGCAAGAATGACTATTGGCAGCTCAAATGCCGCACCGAAGGCGAGGCACATGCCAAAGACAAAGCTGAAATACTTCTTGACCTCAAGCATGGGTGTGAACGCCTGAGTCTGAAACAGAACCAGAAACTTCAGTGTGACCGGCAACACCAGATAAAACGCCATCGCCACACCGGATGCGAAGAGCACGAACCCGCCCATCAAGACGGGAATGACAACGCGCTTCTCGTTGCTGTGCAAGGCCGGTGAGAGAAACGCCCAGATCTGATAAAACACCACCGGCAAGGCGATGAAGATTCCCAGGCCGAGGGAGAGTGAAATCACAACGTTGAACGGATCGGTGGGACTCGTATACACGAGCTGCTGTGTAATCGTTTCCTGCAGGGGACGCTGCAGATAGTTGAGCAGATCGATGGACTTCGTGGAAAGCAGTCCGAAGCCGATGATGAACCCCCCGCCAAGCGCAATGAGCACCTTGAACAAACGCCAACGCAGCTCCTCGAGGTGATCGAGGAACGGCATTTCGTCTTGCAATGACTTCGGTGCGTCGGGTGTCACGTTCCGCGCGTCGGTTGGAGCGTCCCCGTCAGGGGATCGCCGCCAGCCGCTCCTTGGCAAAGTCAGCCGCGTTCGAACGCGGATAGCGTTCAATGAGCAGCACAAGCAACGGTTTGGCCGCAGCCACGTTGTCCTGCTCCAGCAAACTCAACGCGCGCTTGTACAACGCATCGGGCGCCTTGGGTGAATCGGGATACTTGCTCACCACCGCTGCATAGGCCGTCTCAGCGGCCGGACGGCGTCCCTCCGCAGCGTACGACTCGGCGATCCAGAACTGCGCTTCTGACGCCAGCTCTGACCCAGGATAGTTGAGCAGCAAATCACCAAACGCGATACGCGCCGACTCATAGCTGCTGCGCCGGAAGTGATCAACGCCGTCCTGATACAGCTGATTGGGGCCGGGGAGTCCTGGGTTGGCTACCACCCCCCCACTCGCCGGCGGCATGGCAGACGCGGTCTGGTTGGCGGGGGGCTGCGCACCGGGCGGCGCGCCGCCGGGCGTGGTCAATGGCGGCAGGCCACCCATGCGAGCGGCCGACTCCATTTCCGCACGCAGGCCGCGAATGATGCTGGCGCTCTGCCCCAGCAACTCCTGCACCTGCACGAGCTGTTCGTTGATGCGCCGGAACTCACCCCGCGCGTCGCCCTCAAAACTGAGCTGGCGACTGGACAGACGAGACAGCGAGTCGCTGACCGACTGCAGGATGCGCGCCGTTTCCGTGAGCGCCTGGGCCTGCGCCTGGGCGCTGCGTTGCGCTTCTGTACGCACCGTGTTGATATCACCCTGCAATACCCGCACATCACCACGCGTGGCAAAACAACCGGTGCTGCCCACTAGCAGCACCGGCAATGCGACCCACATGGCGCTGCGTCGTGCACGCCCGAGCACCGCGCCAGCGCTACTCACGGAGCGCGCAACTCTTCGCCGCCGGCGATGAGCACAAACTCACCACGACGGTTCTGGGCCCAGGCTTCTTCGTTTGAACCCGACGCGGCGGGACGCTCACGGCCAAAGCTCATCGTTTCAATGCGCGACGCATCAATGGCGCGATCAATGAGATACCGCTTGGCCTGATCGGCACGACGACGACCGAGGGCGATGTTGTACTGATCGGAGCCGCGCTCGTCCGTGTGCCCTTCAATGCGAATGCGCACCGCCGGGTTGGCGTTGAGCACGCGCAACTTCTCATCCAGCGTGGCGCGCGCGTCGGTACGCAGCTCGTCGCTGTCGTAGTCGAAGTACACGGCCTGCAGCATCGTGGCTCGCGCCGCTTCGGTGGCACGACGAATTGAATCGGCGCGCGCAGCGGCCTCGGCGGCCGAGTTGTCCGCGATCGGCGGGCTCACGGTCACAGGCATTGTGACGGGCTCCTGCACGGGCACAACCTCTGCGGGCTTCTTCTTGCAAGCCGAAGCAGCGAGAGGAAGCGCGAGCACCAACATGGCGATGTGTGTTTTACGGATCATCAGGGGCTTCTCCAGGAAGTGAAAACAGAAGTTAGAAAGAGGTATACGGGACACGGGAACTTTGAACGACACCTACGCCATCTGCTGCACGATCACAGCAGGACAGTCGTCCACAACACAATTCGACATGCGCAACGCGCCACAATCTGCGGCGCGGCCACGATTACGGAGTACTGACCAACCGCGGGGACCAATCACCGAAACGCGCGCGAGCGCCACGCGTGAGCTGACGCGTTCGCCCTGTTTCAATGTCTGCGACCCATAACTGTTCCGATCCACCGCGAGTTGACGAGAACACGAGGTGCCGACCATCCGGCGCCCACGCCGGCGCCGCATTCCGCCCATCGCTTGTGACCTGACGCAACGATCGATCGCTCAAACTGAGAATCAGGATCTGCTGCGTCCCGCCTACTTCTGATGACATGGCGACGTAGCGACCGTCGGGCGACCAGGCGGGATCCGCCCGAACATTTCGCTCGCCGTACGCCGCCGCCGTCAGCAACGAGACGTTCGTACCATCGGCATCTGCAATATATATCTCATTGCGCCCGCTACGGTCGGAACTGAACGTCAACCGACGGCTGTCGGGGCTGAAGCCTGGCGCCAAATTGATGCTGCCGCGCGACACCGACACGCGACTCGGTCGGCCACCGTCAAAAGGCATGACGAAGAGGTCGGTTGAACCCGCCGTCGCCTCAATGCTGCGACTGAACACCACCGAACGCCCGTCGGGCGACACCGCCGGCGTGACATCGTTGGCACCTTTTTCATTGGTGAGCGAACGTTGCGCGCCGGTAATCACATCGGTCACGTACAGCCGAATACGATCTTCGTCAAACGCGTAATACACGATGTACCGACCCGACGGGTGCCACGCTGGACCGAGACCACGCGGCGTCACCGGACGGGCATTGGCACCGTCACTGTCCACCACCCAAATGCGCTCTTCGCGCGTGAAGGATATGCGCGTGGCGGCCATGCCCTTTTGTCCGGTGACCCATTCTTCGATCTGATCCGAGATCCGGTGCACACCCATGCGCCAATTGTCGGTGTTGGCGGCAGTGGGCAACGGAAAATCGTTCTGCTGCAACAGCTTTTTGGCACCAACATCATGCACCAGCACGCGCAACCAACCGGATGGCAGCAGCTGCCCCTGCACCAGTACGGCCGCTCCCGCGCTGGACACAAGCCCGTAGTTGATGGACTGATTCGGCGCTGGCGTGGCAATGGAGGGAACGTGCTGGAAGCGATCACTGTAGTCGAGATCGCGTTCCATCATGAGCTTGAGCGAATCACCCGCCACGCCATTGATCGGGAGCACCATGACGCCAAGGCGGGTGCCGGGCGCATATCCACCGGTAATGCTCACGCCGGCCGGACGGTCCTGCGCCCGCGCTCTTGGCGCGGCCACGGTGCACAGCGAGACGGCCAGTAAAAGCGTCGCATAAAAGGCGCGATCGCGTGCAACACGCGGTAACACACGAGCGCGGTATGAAGACATCCGACTGTTAACATCGAGACCAGCAACCGACACGAACATCACGTCAGGGCGTTCCTTCGGGTTTAAAGTTGTAGTAGACACGCAAAACATCGTCAGTCCACTCCGGCGGGAGCGGACCGAAGGCCCGAGCGGAGCCAGCTGATTCAATGGCGGAACGCGCGCCGAGGTCGAACGAGTACATGCCACTCGTTTGCTCGACGCGAATCTCTGTAACACTACCATCGCGCTGAATAAGAAAGCTCACTTCGGCCACCAGCCCGCGATTGCGCAGTCGTGCGTCAGGATTGAAACGCACCTCAACCTGTCGCCTGATGTTGTTGATGTACCCGGGCACAGGGAAGTCGATCCCATCGGTACGCACCGTAGCCACATCGGCACCTCGGCCTCCGTCAGTGCTGCCCGCTCTGGGTGCCGACGTCGCAGCGGCGGGCTTGGGCGCCGCGTTTGCCTGCCCCGCTTGCGCGCTGCGACTGGGAATGGGCGTGGCTTGCGGTGGCGCGGGCTTGGGCGGTGCCGGACTCTCGGTGACTGCGGGCTTGGGTAGTTCGGGGCGCTCGATTCCGCTGGGCGCGTCGGCCGCTTTGATGGGCTTGGTGGCCGGACGTGGGTCAACCACGCCGATGGCTTTGACGCCCTGCAGCGCACCGACAATATTCACTTTGTACACCGGCGGTCGTTCCGGCGCTGGGCTGGTTTGCCAAAGCGCGAACGTGGCCACGACCGCAGCGTGCAGCGCCACAGACACGATCATCGATCGTTTGATCGGTGTGCTTGGCGCTTCGTCCGACGACCCGCCGCGCGCGTTTGGCTCCCCACCATTGGACGCGCCGTTTGGTGCGACGAACGCGGATACCGAACTCACCGCCTCGGCTCCAGCGGCTCACCAACCATCCCGACGTTCTCAACGCCGCCGGACGCCAGCGCACCCAGCACCTGAAGGATCAGTTCGTACGTCACACCCTTGTCGGCGCGCAGGTACACGCCCTCGCTCCCCTTCTGCGCCGCCAGCGCCTTCACGCTGCCAGCCAGCTCTTCCAGAGTGACCTCGGTGCGATCCACAAAAATCCGCCGTTCGCTGTCAATCGACAGCACCAGTCCGCTCTTGGCATCGAGCGGCTGCACCGTAGCCTTGGGCAACTGCACATCGACCCCGCCCTGCATCATGGGCGCGGCGATCATGAACACAATCATGAGCAACATCATGACGTCAATCAGACTGACAACATTGATTTCTGCATTGACGGCCATGCGATCACCACGACGACGACGCGACATGATCAGATCCGCCCTTCGCGTACCAGCAGGGCAACCAATTCCGATCCAAAGCCTTCGAGCGCCGTATCGTACCGGTTGAGTCGCGCGGCAAACACGTTGTACGCAAACGATGCCGGAATCGCGACCGCCAGCGCAGCCGCAGTCGCTGTGAGCGCTTGCGCAATACCAGGCGCCACTGCGGTCAGGTTGCTCGATCCAGACGCCACCACCCCTTGAAACGCGCTGATCACGCCGAGCACGGTGCCAAACAGGCCAATGAGCGGACTTACTGATCCAACGGTCGCCAACCACGTAATAAAGCGACCAAGCGTTTCGCGCTCGGAACCAGCTTCAGCGTCGAGCACCAAACGCAACGCTTCCACCTGCGAGCCACTAAAGCGTGCCGTGCGATCGGTGGAGCCGGCCAGTGCGGGTGTGGTCTCATTGAGAAACTGCACGGCGCGCGCAAATACTCGCGTGAACGAACTCGAAGTGGTGCGCTGCGCGGCCAGCATGGCGGTCTCGATGCTGTTGGCGCGCTCAAACTCACGCACAAACGCGCGGCCGTTCTTCTCCGCCCGCCGAAACTCGGCGAATTTGGAGAACATGATGCCCCAACTGGCCAGCGAAAGCAGTGCCAGAAAAATGAGTACCGCGTTGTGGAGTGGGTCATCCGTAATGAGAATGCTCCACCGACTCGTCGCCGAGGCGACTTCCAACTGCGTGAGGATCGGGAGTTGTGCTGCGGTGTGCATGAACGCCATTGGCGCTCCAACCATCGACAGCATCATGCGGTGGCACCAGCGCGACGCGCGGCAAACCATGCAAACGTTTCGGCCAGCCCATCGTCGATAGACTTGGCCGACGACCAACCGAGCGCACCGCTGACTTTGGAGGTGTTGAGTGCGGAGCGAGCGAGTTCACCAGGGCGCGCCGGTGCGTGCTCGATGGGCGTATCACTTCCAGCCGCGCGCTGCAGCGATGCAGCCAGTGAATTGACCGATGTCTCAACGCCCGTGCCAATGTTGAACGCACGCGCGTCAAGTCGGGCGGCTGGCGGTAACGTGGCACCGGCCGCCAGCACGTTGGCTGCGGCCACGTCTCCCGCGAACACGTAATCGCGTGTTTGCGTACCGTCACCAAACACGGTGAGCGCACGACCATCGAGCAAACGATTGCAGAAAATCGCGACCACGCCAGCCTCTCCGTGTGGGTCTTGTCTCGGGCCGTACACATTCCCGTAACGCAGCGCGACGGTATCGATCTGATGCACGCGCCCGTAGTAGGCGAGGTAATACTCCACCGCGAGTTTGGCGATCCCATACGGTGCTTCGGGATCTTTACTGAACGTCTCGCTGCTGGGGGGCGGATCAAAGTCTCCATACAACGCGCCACCGGTGCTGGAAAAGATTACGCGCGTAGTGAGACTCGCAAGCCGAATCGCTTCCATGAGATTAAGCGTGCCCAGAATGTTCACGCGCGCATCAAACGCGGGATCATCCATGCTGCGTCGCACATCGATTTGTGCGGCCAGATGACACATCACATCGAAGCCGCCGCTTCGTACCAGCGCGGCCGCCTCATCGCTCACGATATCGCCCTCTACGAAGCGGGCCGCGGATGGAATGTTTTCGCGTCGTCCGCTCGAGAGGTTGTCGAGAATGGTTACGTCGTAGCCTGCGGCCAGCAGGTGGTCGGCCACGTGGGAGCCGATGAAACCGGCTCCCCCCGTGACCAGCGCGCGCTTTTCTGCCATTGGGTCGCGTCTCGGAATGGGGAGTGATGTTGCTCAGGTGAATCGCGAATGCAACGAACGCTGCAATGTACAATCCAGAGCACGATCATACACCCGGTGCCTGGAGCGGAACGCCGC